>JAMCWO010000234.1 GCA_023481165.1 Planctomycetota bacterium
GTTGGATGAACCGCTTCCGCCGTATCCTGACGCGCTGGGAAAAGAAAGCCGAGAATTATCTGGGGTTGCTTCATCTGGTTTGTGCCATCATCACGTACCGTTGTGCCGGGTTATTCGGATAGGCTCTTAGCTGGTAGCAGCAGAACCGAAAGCTCTGGTTCGTAGTGTGCCCGTAAGGGCATCGTAGCATGGGCATCTTGCCCATACTACTACCAGCGACTCGTCACTGCTGCGGGACGTAGCCCAGTTGACCCCAGGCGCCACGCTGGAGGCGCGGGATATCAGGGTTGTCCGGGAGGTTGACCAGAGATTGCCAGTTGCCCTCCTGGCGGGATACCTTGAGCGTCCGCTGGTCCTGCCATTTCCAGTATTCCGCGTGGCCGTCCGCGAAGCTCAGGTTCGTGCCCGCGCCGTGCCGGACCGGCGGCAGGTCCCACCACGAGGGCCGGTCGTACCAGATCGTCCAGCTTTGCACGCTGGTCTTGCCCTCATCGAGGAACACGACCCGCTCGCCCGGCCGCTTGATGTCGGACTTCCGCTTGATGTACACCCCTTTCGGGATGTTCGGAATGCTCACCATCGCCCCGTTCATGCAATCGACGATCGCATAGGTATTGACCTCGCCGCGGATGCCGGTGGGGCATTTGTAGATGTTGAGTTGATTGACGTAGGGCCACATCGCTCCCTTCTTGACCCCATCGATGCGCTGCTGCGTGTTCCAGTCCGAATGGAAGTACATCCAGCACGGCTCCAAGCTGTCGTTGTGCCCCTCGGAATTCTCGATCGTGCACGAGTTGACGATCTTCTGATCGTTCTCATCCGCATACAGGACCCAGGAAATCCCGAACTGCTTGACATTGCTCAGGCACGCCGCCCGCTTGCCCTGCTCCCGCGCCCGCTGCAGCGCCGGCATCAGCACCGCCATCAGGATCGCGATAATGGCAATGACCACCAGCAGCTCGATCAGTGTGAAACCTCGTCTTCTCATACCATCGCTCCCATTTTCTCCGTCTCTACCGACAAACACCCGCCGTCGGTTCATCTACACCGGCACGCTCAAGCTCCTCCATTTTACACCAAAATCCCAAGCACCAAGCACCAAATCCCAAACAAATTCCAGCGCTCCAAATTCCAATGTCCCAAACAGGCGGAGTCATTACGGCTAAGAGCCGGCCTCATCTTCCTCATCCAAGTGAAAGTGGTGCAAGACGCGGTGGAAGACAGGAGCAAGGACAATGCTGACGGCGGATAGAAAGACGACCCCGCTGAACAGGGCATACGCCGAGGCGAAGATCTTCGAGGGCGTGTCCTTCATAGTGTCCACGGGCCCCATGCCGGTCAGGATCATCGAGGCGTTCAGCAAAGCATCGATCCACGCCAGCCGCACAATGTAGTGATAGCCGAGGACCCCGATCCCCAGCGCTGCGGCGACAATGCCGAAGGCCAGCAGAAACGACAACGCCATCCGGCCGACAAACTTCGGCCACGGCAGCAACTTCTGGCTCTTGTGCTCGAACATGCGCCCGCCTCACAAGCACCACACGTCTGCTCACCCCGCCGAAACACCTCCATTCTACACCAGAATCCAAGGCACGGAGCAGCGAATCCGAGACAAATTGTTTTCACCAGGGAGGACGCCCAGGGCATGGAGATAAGGGATCAAGCCGGACAGGGAGTCGATCTTCGGTCAATCCGGACAGTATCCGCCTCGATCTCCACGATCGAATAGACCAATCGTCCCAGGAATCGGTCTTGTCCCGGCTGATGAACGGTGGTTCTGCCGATCTTCACCGTATCGATGCCCGTGATTCGGGGGCTCTCATGGATATGCCCGTGCAGAGTCAAAAACGGTTGGTATCGCTTGATCCAGGCTCGAACGGCGGCGGAGCCCACGTCCGTCTCGGCGCTGATATTTCCTAAACCGGTCCCCTGCGGCGGAGCATGACAGACCACGATGGCCCGCTCCCGGTCCGGCGCTTGGGCGGCGATGGCTTCCAGGAGATCTGCCAGAGTCGGACGCGCTTTCAAGAACGCCTCCACATCATCCACCGGTTCCAGTCTGTCCCCTCGGGAAATCAGCGGATCAGGATGCTGGGGCGGGCGACGATAGTCTCTCGTATCGAGGACGCTCCAATCCTTCAGCCGAAAAGGAGGATCGGGGATGTAGTTGCAGCCGCAGATCGCCAGCCCATCCGCCAAGGGCAGCCACCTCTCGGTCAGATCGTGGAGCCGGGGCGAGGTCCGCACTAAGTCCAGCCAGTCGGGCAGCACAGCGCGGCAGTCATCATTTCCCAACATGCCGTAATAGGAGATCCCCGCCGCAGCCAATGTCTCCAGGTAAGACCGGAGTTTTCCCTCGATGAATCGTCGTTGCGTGGAGACAAGATCCCGCCCATGGGGAAACATATCGCCCCCATTGACAATCGTGGTGATTTCCTCCTCCTGCGCGACCGCGGCGATCCGCTCATAACCACCGGTCCACCCGTGGAGGTCCGTCACATACAGCAGTCGAAACACCCCTGTCTTTGCTCTCCAATGACACGGTCGCTGGGGTAACCTCAACAATGGAGACGGCTTCTGTTAGGAACCAGCGGATTCCTTCGCCTTGACCAGCCTGCCGAATCTCCGGATCGAGTTCGTGAGCATCGCGTACATCACAAATGTCGTGATCGGAGTGAAGGCCGAGAACAAGATGCCCGCTCTGTGAAAGAGCATTGGAACTCGGTCCTTGAGGTTCCCTATGACGATGAGCAATGCAACGCTGGTGAGTGTAACAACGGCGATGACTCTGACAAGGATAGGTACTCCCAAGAGGGCAGTACGTTCAAAGAATGCCTGCCCGTCGATGTCGCGGTTCGCAACGAAGCACTTCTTCAGCCCCCAATAGTTGAGATACACGGCCACGATGTAGAAGACAAGCGAGAAGAGAGAGTTGATCGCGGGAGGCTTTTGGCCGTAGATCGGACGGAAAACGTAGAACGGGATGGAGAGGCTCCCTAGCACCGCGGGAACCATCAGGTACTTCACCTTTGTCCATGAGTCGAGTTGGCCCCTGGCCAGAGCCTGTTCGAGTTCCTTCGATGACCATAGGATCATGCTTGTTGCCCCGACATTTCCCGGTTAGCTGTACGGAATTGCATCCCGTAGCCTTTCGAGCGTCAGTATAGAGCACACGTTGCAGGACTTCAAGCCCGAATGTCCCCGTCGTGCGACAGGCCGCAACATCGGGACGCGCTCACGTTTGTGCAACAGCTCAAAAATGAAAATGCCCAGCACGCGAAACATTCTTTATTCCTTTCGGCGCAAGGGATTATGTGATCTTCGGGTGCCGCGCCTGCACAGAATCTCGGCACGATTCGTGCAACACGGAGCAAGGGTAGAGGGAGACTGCGCGCGGAAGCGGCCCTGTGATTTATGATTGACTTGCGATTCATGATTTGAAAACGTGCGAAACGAAGCCAATGGCTCGATTGCGGATTGGGGACAGACTTGCGGCGGGAGCCTACCGGGCGGCCCGCCGCCTTGGACCCGCGCGGGCCAATCGTGCAAAACGAACCCAATTTGCCCCCCCGGACCGGCCGGGAGCGTTGGAGCAACGTGCGAAACAAACCCAATGTGCTCGCGGATGGGGTGGAGACGGCCGTGGAATCGTGCGAAACAAAGCCAATCGGCGCGGCACCGCCCCCCAAGCAGCGCTGTCGTCGGGGGCCAGCGCGCCAAACAAAGCCAATTCGCCGGCTTGGTTCAATTCTGGGTAACAGCCTAAGCAGATGGAACGGGCCCGCGTGGCATGGGCGTCTCGCCCATGCAGCATCGGCGGGACGCCGATGCCACGGAATAAGCCACCTTGGGAAACCCTTTGTCGGTGCCACCCATCCCATCCGTGGCTGTGACCACAAAGTGAACGGAATTGAACCAGGCCAATTCGCCCGGAGCGACGCGAACGGCAAGTGCTTTGTGGAAAAGGATTTATGGTTAATCGTACATGCAAGCGGAGACAGGCGTGCGAAACGAACCCAATTCCTGGTGGCCGAGATGTCCCCCCATTCCAGTATTCCACTATTCCAGCGTTCCGCTCCGATGCCAATCGTGCAAAACGAAGCCAATTTCCGAAGGAGTCCTGAATGTCGAATGTGAAGCTGGATAGCCATCTACAATTCGTTGTACTTCTCAGCGCGGCCACGGGATTTGGGCACGGGGTACTTCTGCTTGTTGCGCTCCAGCTTCTTGCGGGCGGCTTCCAGGATGTCCACGCCCAGCTCCTCGGCCAGGGCCAGAAGGAGGATGGTCACGTCGCCGATCTCTTCCTCCACCGCCTGTTTCTTCGCCGGCGGCAGATGACGGCTCTGCTCCTGGGTCAGCCACTGGAAGACCTCCAGCAGCTCCGCCACCTCCACGGACAGAGCCATCGAGAGGTTCTTCGGCGAATGATACTGCTCCCAATCCCGCTCGCGGTTGAACGCCTTGATGGCGGCAATCAAATCCTGCATGAAAACTCCAGCATGTCAAAGCACTCACGTCGAATACATGTGCCGGCCCGGCGGCCAGCAGTATACCGCCAAGAGGCGGAAATTCGAAATCCGAAGGCCGAAACTCGAAACAAATTCAGAATTCAAAACCCCAGTGACCGAAACGCTCGCACTGAGCCCTGCCCTGTTTGGGATGTTGGATTTGGAGCATTCGTGCCTGTTTCGAGTTTGGGATTGCCCGAACGGCACGGGGCAACAAAGTTGTCGATATTCGAGTTTCCGATTACCGGTTCGGGATTGCCACCTGGACCGGGATGAGGTCCAGGGCCTTGGACATATCTTTGGGATGGAGGCGGACGAGCAGACCGCGAGCGCCGGCGTTGATATAGATATGTTCCAGGTCCAGAATGCCGGCCTCGCAGTAGATCGGCAGGCGGCGTTTGGTGCCGAAGGGGCTGGTGCCGCCGACCAGGTAGCCGCTGTGGCGGTGGGCGACCTTGGGGTCACAGGGCGCAATGGACTTGACGTTCAGGATCCGGGCGAGCTGCTTGGTCGAGACCTCGCAGTCGCCGTGCATGAGCACGATCAAGGGCTCGTGGGCGTCGGTCTCCATGACCAGGGTCTTGACCACGAGATGTTCATCCACGCCCAGTTCGCGCGAGGAGACACGGGTGCCGCCGTGCTCCTCGTACGGGTACGTGAAGACCTCAAAGGGAATCCCGTGGTCGAGCAGACAACGGATGGCGTTCGTTTTGGGATAATCGTTCTGTGCCATGAGCGAAATTGTAGGCCCCGATGCGGCGATTGCCAAGGGGGACCCGATTCCAGATTCACGATTTGAGCATGGCGATTCAGGATTTCGCCTCTCGCCAAGAGGTGAACCTTAACCGCAAGTCGCAGGTAGTAAATCGGAAATCCTCCCTCGGGAGTTTGCCATGATCGTGGAGACGCATTGTCATACGTCGGAACATTCGTCGTGCAGCCATGTGGCGGCGGTGGACCTGGTCCGCAGGCTCTGCGAGGCAGGGGTCCAGATCATCGTGCTGACGGACCATCACTACCAGTGGAGCGAGGAGGAGCTGGCCGGTCTGCGCCGACGGGCCCAATTGCCCGAGGTCTGCCAGATTCTCGCCGGACAGGAGGTCGCCACCTATGATTTCGGACACCTGCTGATCTATGGGGCCACCGCGACGATCCCCGCCATGCGGATTTCGCTGCTGCAAATCCGCGAGCAGTATCCGGAGGCGGCCATCGTCTGGGCCCACCCCTACCGGGATAAGGCAATTCCCGACCCCGCCCGCCTGCAAGATCCGGCCATCGACGCGGTGGAAATCGCGAACTCGAACTACTCGGTCCTGGAGACGGCGCGGGCGTTGAGGGATTGGCATACCTACCGCTTCACGGCCACTGCCGGCACGGACACGCATGCCCTGAGCTACGCGGGCATCTACCCCACGGTCTTCGATCACCCGTTCGATTCCATCGAGGGCATGGCGGAGGAGATCGCGGCGGGCCGCTGCCGGCCCTACTACAAGGAGACTCCACAACCCACCGGCACCTCGTCCACACAGGTCACGGAAGTGATCATCGGCCCGGAGGAGACGGGCGCGGCCCAGAAGATCATTGTGAAGAGCTTCGACGATGTGAAGGCGTGGACCGCCGGCGAGCGGAGTCATCACATCGTGGAGGAATTGTACCGGCACGGGTTCGACCGGGGAGCCTACCGCGTCCCCAAGCCGCTCGACAAGGACCCGCAGAGCCTGTCGCTGATCGAAGAGCGGGTCGGCGGGCAGTCGCTGTTCGACGCCATAGTTCAAGCCAAGCCGGCCCAGGCCATTCGCCACCTCGAGTTGGCGGCGCGCTGGCTGAGCAGGCTGCACAACGGGCACTTCCAAATCACGCCGGCGGACGAGTACCTGCGGATCGAACCCGGTCGCCTGGAGTATTACCTCCAGAGTCTGATCCAGACCCGCAACCGGCATCTCGACCGGGTCCGGGAAATCAAGGAAGAGGTTCTGGGACGGGAAAGGGGGCTGCTCCGCGCGCGGCCGGAGATTCTGGTGCAGGGCCACGGCGACTTCCACCCCAGGAATATCTTCATCGGCCAGGATACGCCGGAGGGGGCGGAATACATCACGGCCATCGACTTCGGCAGTTCCTACCAACTGCCGCGGGCCTTCGACGTCGGCACGTTCCTGGCCCAGTATGTCAGCATGTTCTTCCGGCAGCCCGAGGTGCAGAGGCACGCGCCGGCGGACATCTTCCTGCGGACGTATCTGGACCAAGCCGATTACTTGGAAGAGGATTTTGCCGCCCACGTGGATTTGTTCAAGGCACGAACGTGTTTGAGCATCCTCTATTACTTCGCGAAGGTCCAGATGGGCGATACGGAAGAGTTCTGGCGGATCCTCGTGGAGGCGGAGCGCAGCCTGGCCGCCGTGGCCGCCGGAGCCGGGATTCCCTAGAGATCCCGGATAGGCAACATCGCGCGGCCGAACGCGTCTTTTGCCTACGCGGAGCACCCGGCCCGGCATGATACCGTAGCTCTAGCCGGCCAGGGCGGTTGGCTCCGCCGGGACCGCATCCATCCCAGAGCCATAAATAGGATATAGAAGATCCTCTTATGAGGATCAGAAAGAAGGAGGTAGCATCATGAACGCGAAAGCCATCATCGGCGGCAGCATCCTGGCTTTGAGCGCGTGCCTGAGCTATGCCCAGAGCCCCTCGGCCCCGCTGACGAGGGTGTGTCAGCCCGGGCTCTATGGCTGCCCGGCCCACGCGGACATTCTGGCCACGTGGCCCGCCCGCTGCCCGCTGTGCCAGACGGTATTGAGCCAGGTGCCGCCATCGACCGCCGGCACAACCCAGGTGGCCGACCGGGACGACCGACGCCGGAATGATGAAGAGGCCCGCGAAAGACAGCGGAATGAAGAGTTGCGCGAGCAGGCGCGACGGAATGAGGAGCGCAGGGAACGAGGACTATCTGATGAAGAGGCGCGCGAACGGGCCCGGCGGAATGAGGAGCTGAGAGAGCGATACCCGTACTACGGCTATGTGCCTCCCTATGGCTACGCTGCTCCTCCGCAGGGGTATTACTACTATCCGGAGCAGGGCTACTACTATAACCCCAACCTCGGCTACTATTACTATCCCAACACGGGCTACTACTATAACCCGAACAACCGGCAATACTACTATTACAGCCCAAACACAGAACAGTACTACTTTGCCAATCCCGGCTACGTTTCTCCGAATAGAGGCTACTCTCCGTACTACCCATATTAGCCCGTACACAAGGTCATGCATGACAATCTGCCACGGTTCCCGGGAGACGACAGGTATCGAGTATCGTGTCAAATCAGCATGAGGGAGGTCAAGCCATGAGAATACGCGCAGCCGTCCTGGCCTCGATCACGGTTCTGGCGACCACCACGGCCTGGGCGCAGGAGCGGGCGGCACCGCCGCCGACACGGGTGGGTCAGGTCGGCCTCTATGGGTGCCCGACTCACGCCGATATTTTGGCCACTTGGCCGGCCCGATGCCCGGAGTGCCAAGCCGTGCTCGGCCCGATTCAGCCGTCCGACACCTCCGACGCGGTCATAAGCCCGATAGGCATGAGCGGAGGCGGGGCGACAGCCCCGATGACCGGCCGCAGCGGAGGAACAGCCCCGATGGGTGCCCGGGGCATCCGCCCGGGACCGATGATCGGCCGGAGTGGTGGCACGGTCCCGCTGCCCGGCCTACGCGAGAGAACGGTTCCCACGCCGGGCCGCAGGGGAATGGTCCCGATGCCTGGCCGCGGTGGCGAAGTGGCAAGACAGCGAAGCCAGGCCTTGCGACAAGGGTTCAGAAACGAGGAACTACGGGAACGGCGGCTGAATGAACAGTTGCGTGAGCGCCTCCGGCGAAATGAGGAACTACGCGAGCGATTCCGCCGCTTTGGCGGTGGCTATCCGCCTTATGGCTCGTACCAATACCCCCAGGGTGGCTACTATGTCCCCTCCTACGGAGGCTATTTCTATCCCGACGGCAGCTCCTCTTTCTATCCTTATGGCAATTACTCCTACCCCCGAGGCGGTTACGGAGGCTACGGAAGCTACTACTATCCCTACGGGGGTTATGGCTTCAACCCCTATTGGGGATACTACTATCCCTATGGGCAGTACTGGAATCCCTGGTACTACTATCCATACTACTATGGGGGGTAGGACCGGCAGGAAGGATTTCATCCGCATGAATGGCCGGAAGAATGAGAGTATCGGCAGCCGCGTCAGGCCCATGTGCCCTCTCAAAAATGGTGAGCGCAATGGGGCAGGCAGGCGTCACCGATCAGGACAACCATTGCTGTGTTCGGATCAAGAAGTGGAGGTCAAGCCATGAGAATACCCGCTACAGTCATCCTTCTAATCGTAATTCTGGCGACATCTGCCGTCCTTGCCCAGGGTTGGGCAGCGCCGCCGACCCGGGTCTGCGAAATCGGCTTGTATCAATGTCCAAGCCACCCGCAGATCCAGGCGACGTGGCCCGCGCGCTGCCCGAGATGCGGGATCGTCCTGGCCGCCGCGCCGGGGGGCGGCGCGGCAGGGGGTGGTGCCGCAGCCACCGGCGGGGCCGGACGCGCGGGGGGCGGTACGATGGGCTCGGCGACCGGACGCGCCCAGGCGCCAACGCCGAGAGGCGGCCTTGAGCCCGAGGCACGCTCGTTCGGCGAAAACCGGGGACTTCAAGAAGGACGCGAGGGCAGAGAGTTCGGAGAAGGACGCGAAGGCGAATTCGGCGAACGGGGATTTCGGAATCGGGAGTTCGGGGAAAGAGGATTCGGAGAGGAATTCCCGAACGAAGAGTTTGGCGAGCGCGGCTTTGAGAACCGACGCTTCGGCGAACGCAGGTTCCCGAACGAGGGGTTTGGCGAAGGCGAATTCGGCCAGGAGTTCCCGAACGAGGGGCTCGGCGAAGGCGAATTCGGCCAGGAATTCCCGAACGAGGAGTTTGGTGAGGGCGAGTTCGGCGAGCGACAATTTCCCGGCGAGCAGTTCGGCACCAGAGAATTCGGGAATGAGGAATTCAACAACGGCGCCACTGGCGGCCGCTGAGAAGGCCGGCGACAAAGTGGGCCAGGTTTCAGCAAGGGAGATGTCCGTATGAGAACATTCATTGCAGCCGTCAGTCTGGTCGTGATCCTTGCCATCGGCGCGGCGCTCGCCCCAGGTCAGTCGGCGTCGTCGAGCCGGGTGGGCCCCCTCGGCATCTACCAATGCCCCGATCACCCGGGGATTCAGGCCACGTGGCAGGCTCAATGTCCGACGTGCGGAGCATCGTTGCAGGCGGTCCAATCGTTGGATGCCGCGGCGGATACGACGCCCATAGCCGACACCAACTACCCCTATCCGGGGCAGTCGCGCTCACCGAATGCACCGTACGGCAGTTCGTACTATGATCCACCCCAGTATGGCAGCCAGGGATATCCGCCCAGTAATCAATACGGCTATCCCCCCAGCGGGCAATACGGAACCCAAGGGTATCCGCCCAGCCAGTACAGGTATCCACCGAGCGGACAATACGGCCAGGAATATCCCTATGGCTACCCGCCCAGCGGGCAGCAGTACGGGACTCAGGGATATCCGCCCAGTAATCAATACGGCTATCCCCCGCAAGGATATCCACCGAGCGGCCAATATGGCCAAGGATATCCCTATGGCTATCCGCCCGGTGGGCAATACGGAACCCAAGGGTATCCGCCCTCCGGCCCCTATGGATACGGCCAACGCGGATACACACCCCCTACCGAGCCTAATAGACCGACCGAGCCGAACAATCCCTACGCCGGACTCTTGAATGAATTGAACAGACTGTTCAACAAGCGCAGACAACAAGCTCCCCAGCAACCCTGATACAGGACAAGGGCAAATAACCATGAGAATCGTTGTCATTGGTGCGACCGGGACGATCGGCAAGGAAGTCGTCCAAGTGCTCGCCCGGGACCACCAGATTGTGCGCATCGGGCGTACCAGCGGCGACTTTCAAGTCGATATCGCCTCGAAGACCTCTATCGAGCAACTGTTTCCGAGGCTCGGCTCGTTCGATGCCGTCGTCTGCGCAGTAGGCGAAGCGCGGGCGGGACGCCTGGCGGATCTGACCGACGAGGACTTCATGCTGGGCCTGACCAACAAGCTGATGGGCCAGGTGAACGTGGTGCGGGTCGGCCGGGAGTATATCAACAAGAACGGCTCGTTCACACTGACCAGCGGGGTGCTCAGCCGGGAGCCGCTGCCCGGCATGGCGGCGATCAGTATGGTCAATGCGGCCGTCGAGGGCTTCGCCCGCGCCGCCGCCCTGGACCTGGAACGCGGCATTCGAATCAATGCGGTCAGTCCCGTCTGGGCCACGGAGACGCTGGAAGCTCTGGGCCTGGATGCCACGCCCAAGATGCCCGCCGCCCAATTTGTGCCGGCCTATCAGGAAAGCGTCGAAAGCCGGCGCACCGGCGAAGTCCTGGACGTGAGAGACTTCGTCCGGGAGCCCGTGACATCGGAAAGATCCTCCTATTGATCGGCCCGCATCCCTGGGCGGGCGACAGCGGCAAGCCGGCGCTTCCGCTGTCGCCCGGACAGACTGCCTGCATGAACCTGTGGTTTGCGACCTCAGGCTCAGAATGCTTGGGGGCCCGCCGCCATCGGCGGCGCCACGGGGATCTGATTGACCCGCTCGCACTCGGCGGAGAAATCGGGCGAGCTGATCGTCATGGTGTTGCCGCTGATGTTGTAGTCGGCATTGATGATGTAGCCCTGCTGGCCGCCTTCCGCGGGCCGGTTGATGATCAGGGTATGGTCCGCAATACGGTACGTCTCCGATGCCTGGATCACCCGCCCATCCGGCAGGACTTGTGTGGTGACCAACTGGCTGTTTGGCGCAAACGACAAGTACATCTCCCGATAGGTCGGCGGATTCGGCATGCTCAGCCGCTGCACCCGCCAGTAACTGCCCGTCAACGGGGTCGGCGTCCTCCAGTCGTAGCGTTCCGCCCTTTTCTTATCCTGCGTGTTGCCCAGCAAGTACCCGATACCGCCGCCCACCGCGGCGCCGAGCAGCGTGGAGGCCGTGCTATGGCCGATCGCGCGACCCGCCAGAGCTCCGACCCCGGCTCCGACGCCACCGCCAATCAATCCGACCTTGTGCTGATGCGCGAATTCGCCCACGCTTTCCCCTTGGCAACCGGCCAGCAACACCCCGGCCGCCATCAACGCCAGTACGATATTCCTGCTCATAACTACCCCTTCTTTGCTATGTGTTGTCCTTCGCTTGACCCCAGCGGCGCACGCCCCGAACGGAGCCGACCCCAAGTGTCCCAGACCGCCGCTAGACCATCACCTTTAGCCTACGTGCGCGACATGGAAATCGAGGTAAGTATTGTTCCCTTTCGGGTACAGGGTTTTGCCGGTCCGGCTCCAAGAGCACCGACGCGGCACAGCCTGTTGCGAAAGCGCGGGACCTATGGTACGTTACGGCGGTTCGCCCGGCCCTTCGGCCGTACGTGGGTCGTGATTTCGCGGTGTGGGGGATTGAGGATTCGGCAAATGAAGATTGGTTTTCATACCGATGCGTTCAACAGTGCGTATTTCAGTTTCGAGAAATGCCTGGAATGGGCCCAGAAGAACAAGGTGCACTACATCGAGTGCGGCCTGATCGACGGCGTGAGTTGGATTCACGGCCTGGGCTACCAGCCCCACGTCGCCCTCTACGAGGATCCCGTCCTGCTGCGGCAGAAGATGGCTTCCTACGGTGTTCAATTCTCCCAGGTAGATGCGGCGTACCCGCTCTCCGGCAAAGACGGTCCCCTGCGCGGCGTGCCCTATGTGATGAAGTCGATCCAGTGGGCCCACCTGATCGGCTGTCCCAACGTGGACACGACGGATGGGATGCACCAGCCGGCGGGACTGACCGATGAAGAGGCGATGGAGCTGATGAAGAGCAGCTACGGCCAGATCATCGAGGTCGCCGAGGCCCACCAGATCATCATCAATATCGAGCCGCACGGCTACTTCACCACCAAGCCCGACATGATGGCCCGCATGCTCGACTTCTGCAACAGCAAGTACCTCCGCCTGAACATGGACACGGGCAACACCTTTATCGCCGGCCAAGACCCCGTCGCGTTTCTCAAGCGCTTCCTCGACCGCGTCAGTCACGTCCACGTCAAGGATGTTTCCGAGTCCCTGGCGGCCTCCGTCCGCGGCCATCAGACCGGTATCGCGGTCAGCCAGTGCGCCATCGGCGACGGCGTCAACACCGACAATATCCGCCAGTGCCTGGCCCTCCTCCGCGACCACGGCTACCAGGGCACGCTCAGCATGGAATGCGAAGGCCAAGGCGGCCCCATGATCGAAAAATCCCTCACTTGGCTCCGTAAGATGCTCGACGGACTGAAGATCAAGATAGAAGAATAGGGGCTGCCCCGGCCCACCCGCGGCTTCGCACCCGCGTTTTTGGCCCAAAAATCCAGATAGCCACGTGCCAAATGCATGCCTGTTTGCGGTGTCCCATTCTGGCCTGGCGCCCCCAAAAACGCGATTTTGGCCTGTCCTGCCTCCAGAGAGGCAAGCAGAGGTTCGCCTTTCCCGGTCCTTCCCCAAACCCCAGAATCCCCCGATCGCTACTGGAGCTTCTTATCCACACGCCAACACATCAAGAACGGATGACGGATGACTGCACGGGTGGATCTTCCGCGATTCCTATTACTGGTGCCCACTGCCATGAAACCTCCTTGCTCCGGCGACACGGCACTTCCCTCACACTTCCGTGTCCCGCCCGCGAACATATACACAAGGGCGGTTCAGGGGTGTAGACGTACGCACGGACTCGCCGTCGCTCCGGGATCCCAACAACGTCGCGTTCCCTGCTGAGGTTCTCCGGAGAATCGACGCCGGCGGAAAGACGTCACTCATGATCAAATGTGAAATGTGTAGGTGCGAGCCCCGGCCCGTGCGTTGTTAGGCAACCAAGGTGGCGCGCTGTGACGGACGATGTCTGAAGACGTAAATCGCCCAGCCCAGAGTGTCTCGCCCCCAGCGAAGATACACCGCCTTGCCCTTGGCCACTCGCTCCAAGAGCTCGGGCAGATCTGGATCGTCTGGGTGACAGCGGGCGTACTCGGCCGCCGCATACCATTGCAGACCTTCGTAGTTGTCCCAGTCATCCTTGCTGCTCACGAACGTGTGAACCAGCTCGAGCCCCCGTAGCTCACCGGCCTCTGCGTTGCCAGAATGTGTCCCGAAGCCGTTTCTGCTGGCCCCCGATGCCGCAAGGTACTCCTCCGATGGCTGCTGAAGCCAGTAGGGCTCCCCGACAATCACCCAACCACCGGGCGCGACCATGCCCGAGAGCGCGTCTAGAGTCTCTGCGTGACCACCGAACACCCAACTGGCGCCGATGCAGGAGGCCAGAGTCAAGCTGCGCGGCTCTTCGGGCCTGAAGTCGGAGCCGTTCATCTGACGGAAGACGACCTCTGCCCCCTGCGCTCGCATCTGCAGTTGCCTCTGTGCGTCGGCGATGCAGAACGGTGAAATGTCAATCCCGATTCCACGGATACCGTAGGCTTCGGCCAGGCGAATCAGGAACTCACCTTTCCCACAGGCGATGTCGGCCACGCGCGCTTCCGCTGGAAGCCGCAAGAGACCGACAAGTCGCGCCAGCTTGTCGTCGCTCGTGGGATTACACACCACGTGTTCGCGGTGTGTGATGTCGTAGAATTTCCACGTGTCCATGATTGTCAATCCTTCGACGGCCTAACAGTAATTAGGATTTCCGGGATTTCCGGGGACAGCTTATCTATTTCGGTCCCGAATTGAGTATGCTGTCATGCTGTCCCCAGATTTCCCCTTTTTGTTGCCACAGAGGCTGCAGGCGCTGATATTTCCGCCATTGGTGTCGACGATTTCGTACTCTCTCATGTTGTTGCTCCGATCGGTGACAGAACGCCAGAGGTGAGCGACCGTCGCCGACAAGAACGGTGGAGCGCACGAGACACGCTCGAATCGCCGCCAAGTGTTGAGCGGAGAGGCGGGGCGGCGGTTCATCTCCACCGACTTGTTGGGCATTCAAGGTCCTCGTTGCTCTGCGCGGAAGACTCGTTGGGGCATCAAAATTGATCCGGTTGCCGTCGCCGAATACGGTGCAAAGCCCGCCTGGGCCTTGGCGCCAAAGTTGACAGTGATGGTGACTTCGCCGCTTTTTGGCTGGAACGTCGTTCGTTGCACGAGCCGGTCCTCGCTCAGGCAGGCGAAACGCGTCAACGGCGCGGTTGCCAGCTCGCGGTGGAGCGGTCCCCAAAAGGCCAGGTGTTGTAGGATTTCGTCGCGGCGCTTTGGCCAGGTTTCCCGGTTCAGGTGATACATGGGCGGCACCACGTAAAGGATTTCCATCAGTTCCCGAGTCTGCTTTATGTCAGCGAACTTTAGTGAGTCGAAGTTCCAGTGGTGGGTGGCAATCACTTCATCCCCCAGTGCGGCTTGGTAGAGCGGAATGCGCACGGTGGGATCGAAATACGGTGTCTTCAGCGACGGCGGCACCGGCACGGGTTTGAAGAATTGCTCCGGTGAATCGGGCGGCCAGTAACGTCCAAGGTAATAAGGGCTCTGCGTATCGCGAAAGGAAGGGTCGAGGTGGCCGATGTAAGGCGTGTGAACTCCGTGACCAAAGTGAATCACGTCGGCGAAAAGCACGGATCCGCCCTCGCTGCCGACGACCAGACGGTGCTCCGACTCCAGCCACGCCAGCCGCTGCCGCCGCAGTTTCGCGTCCTCAATCCGAGTGGCCGGATGCCCGGGGCTGAAATCATCGAAGCACTCGGCCGTGGCGTCGCAATCAATGAACCAGGCGGAGTAAGGCGCCTGTCGGAGAATCCGGTTGACGCGCTCCTGCATGTAGGGCCACGCGGCTTGGGGTGAAAAGTGATAACCTTGTCCTCTGAATCCCACATGTCCCGAACCATCGGCGTTGACAACCCGGCCCTGCTCGTAGGCCGCGACGTCAAACTGGGAGGTTTCCCAGGTGCTGTCAGGATCCGCGCTGGGCGAGTGGACGGAATGGTATTCGTCGTAGGGCCCCAGCAGAAAGCCCAACTTCTCCGCGTGCGCGACGACATCCGGCCGGGGCGATCGGCCATACAGGTCGCTCAACACCAGGAGCGCCCGCTCAATCCCTGCCTCGTGCAGCGAATCCAGCAGGGAGTTGGAGAGTCCGTCACCCCAGGACTCTGGCGGATTGACGAAACTCGCGAAAGCATCCGCCAGCGCTTGCTGGTTGCGCCGAATTACTTCCGCTACCGGCACCTCGCGGCTCAGCTTCAGCAAACCATCTCCCGCCAGCGCAGTGTTGATTGCGCCAGCCAGCCCCACTGTCAGATAGTCCATCGGCCACTCGGCGGCCGCCAGTTCGTGCAGAGCGCTGCGCTGGTCATCCGCAAAACGCTTCGCGAGCTTGCCGCCGAAGCTCTCAGGCGGGGCGCTGAGCAGCGCTTTGGCGAACGGCACCCACTTGTTCCTCGGAATGTCGTGCCGGCTAAACAATGCCGGTCCCCATAGATAGAAATGCGGCGCCCCCAATAGACGGGTTACTTTCTCCATATCCGCTATTTTCTTCTGGAGCGGTCGGGCACGCGGTATCTTACCCGTATTGGTGGCGCTTTGCCGCCATTCCCGAAAGCCGCGAGCGACCTCCAGGGGATCGGTTCCCCGGCGCATCGTCACGATCTCACACGGCGCAGCCCGGTGACGGCCCCTGGGGAGCGAATACCGGATGCCGATGCGATCGGTGACGATCAATTCTGCGTAGTGTGGCCAGGGCACGATGATGACCGCCATTTGGTTGCTGTATCGCGCGCCCAGCACTGGCAGTTCCAATAGAGACCATGGGGAGCCAGCCCGGAGCCAGCACATCAGGTCTGAACGCACGGTATCCACGACCACTCCAGCAGAAATGGGCAAAACATACTCGTCGGCTCCCGCGGGCAACCACCAAGTAAACTCCCCTGACTCGCCAATTTCGGAGTGAAAGGAAAGCGCTGTGTCACTGAAGTCGGTAAGCCGCAGCGCCTTTTCATTGGGTGCCACATCACAGTAAGACCGGGCCGTCGAGCACAGTAGGAAGACGGACGTAACCAGGATCGGTCTGATTGAATTGCTTCTCTTCTTCATGATGTCAGTTCTGCGATCACCATTCACGGCGACGGACGATTCATTCTTCAGCCCAACAATAATTAGACGGGCATTCCGGGGGGGACACCATACTTATTTCGGCCTGGAATTGAGTATGCTGCACTACGTCAGGATGCCGTCCCAGCCTTTCCGGTACGGACGTCGGATGAACTCATCGGCTTGCGGCGCGTTGCGGGCGCGCAGGTTGGCGTAGTCCCATTCCAGCTTCTTCCCGGTCCGGTAGGCCACGTTGCCCAGGTGGTTCGACTCGGTGACCCAGCCGGAATACAGGAAATTCGAACCCGGCGCCGGACCTTGGCCCTTGCAGGCCTGGATCCATTCAACATAGTGCCCGGGCGAGCGCGGCAGGGTCTGGGGCGGGGTCGGGTAGTCTTTGAATTTCTCCTCGGGCAGCAGTTTGGGACCGCGCCCGTCGCTATACAACATGCCTTGGTCGCCGATGAACAGCAGGGCCCGGTCGCTCATCTTGGTAGGGTCAAACTGCGGCGGTCGGCCCTCGCCCTGGTACCAAACGAGCTTGAGCGGCGGGTTCGAACCACGGACCGGGAACTCGTACGTCACGGTCATCGAGGCCGGTGCCAGTTCCGGATGGGCCTTGCCCATGGGGGACACGGCCGCGATCGTCAAGGGCTGACGGATGTCCAGCACCTGAAACGCGACGTCGTTGTCGTGGCCGCCCAGGTCGCTCATCGTGCCGTTGCCGAAGTCCCACCACCGGTACCAGCGCGGCCCGGGCAAGTAGGTCGCATGGAACGGCCGCGCCGGAGCCGGCCCGAGCCACAGGTCCCAGTGGAGGTTCGACGGCACGGGCATCTCTTCCGGGAACCGTTCTGTGATCTGGATGCCGTGGTAGAATCCGTGCGGCTGGTCGTACTTCTGGGCCGACGCGGCACTCTGCAGCCCCCACGCGCGGCCGGCCCAGACGTGAACCTCGCGCACCGGCCCAATCACGCCGGCCATCAGCAGTTCCTTGATCTGGCGGCGAACGGGCGACGCGTGGCCCTGGTTCCCCGTCTGCGTGGCCAACTGCGGGTGCTTCGCGGCGGTCTCACGAATCAACCGCGCTTCCCACACATCGTGCGTGAGCGGCTTCTCGCAATAGACGTGTTTGCCGTGCGTCAGCGCCAGGTAGGTTGCCGCTGCATGGGTATGCTCGGCGGTGCTGACGATGACGGCGTCGAAGTCCTTCGGGTTGTCGAAGACCCGGCGGAAATCATTGTACTTCTTCGCCTGAGGGAATTTCCGGGCCGCGGCATCGACCGCATCCTGGTTGACGTCGCACAGGACGGTGATGTTCTCCGCCGGAATCCCGGTAGGAGGCCCGGATGGAGCAGTGCCTTGAGCGCCTCTCTCGCGGCGGCTGCCGCCATCGCCGTTCATGTTCGCGTTGGCACGGCCTCCGCAGGCAATCAGCGCGATGTTCAGCTTGTTGTTCAGGTTCTGCCCTCGCAAAAAGGCCGGCACACCGGCAAACACGCCGGCGGCAGCCAAGGCTCCGCCAACCAGCTCACGTCGGGTGATCCGACGCTCTGAGGTATCCTTGGTGATCCGCTTCTTCATCGTGTGCTCCTTGGTCTTAGAGGTGGTTGGCTTTCTTCTTCTTTGCAGGCTTGGCCGACATCCGATTCTCCTTCGTCTACGGCCATGGTGATACCGCGCCACACCGAGCAAGGCAAGAAGAAAGCTTCCGATTCCCCGTTTTCATGCGTGTCTTGGGGTGGTATACTGGGCCGTGTCGCGTCGTTGGTGTGAAAGGGCAAGCCATCAACTGCTGGAACAGGGGACTGCTCATGGCGAGTGAATCTGGATGCAATCGGAATTTGTCACTTGGTCGGCGCGAATTTCTGGCCGTCGGCGCCGGGTCGGTGGCGGCAGTGGTCGGGAGCACAGGATACGCGGAACAGACGGCGGGGGCGAAGATCGTGGAGCCGCCGGCGGGCAAGCGGATTCTGCTGGCCTGCAAGCTGGGGATGCTGCCGGCGAAGCTGGAGGGTAAGGCGGTGCCCTTGGCGGAGCGGCTCCGCATGGCGGCGCAGGCCGGGTTCGACGGCGTCGATTTCGACCAGGCCGGACAGTTCACAGCGGAGCAGGCGCGGGACGCCGTGCGCGAGTCGGGGGTTTTCGTCCATAACGCGATCAACCATGACCATTGGAATCGCCGGCTCACGAGCGAGAAGGAAGAGGACCGCAATACGGGGCGGGCCAATATCGAGCATTGCCTGCGCGTCTCGCACGCCGCGGGCGGCAGCGGCGTCCTGGTCGTGGTCGGCGACGCCAAGGATGGACCGGAGGAGATCATCGTGGAGCGGTGCCGGCAGGAGATCAAGAAGCTCATCCCCCTGGCGGCCGCGCTGGGGCAGATGATCCTGGTCGAGAACGTCGGGAATCGCATGATGTATGATGCCGACAAGCCCCCGGAACAGTTGCCCGATCGGTTTATCCAGTTCGTGGACAACTTCAACAGTCCCTGGGTCGGGATGTATTACGACATCGGCAATAATTTCCGCCACGGCCAGCCGGGCGATTGGATCCGGGCCTTCGGCCGCCGCTGCGTCAAGCTGGATGTCAAAGGCTCCAGCCGCACCGGCAAGAGAAGCCCCGACATCGCCGGCGAAAACGACGAGATCCCGTGGGCCGATGTACGCAAGGCACTCGAGGAGATCGGCTTTGCCGGCTGGGCGACCGCCGAAGTGAACGGCGGCACTCTCGAACGCCTGACCCAGGTGCGTCAGCAGATGCAGAAAGCCTTCGGCCTGTAGCCTTGGAGCGCTGGGCGCTCGCGCGCGATGACGCGTTCTTTCGACTGAGCCGGGACAGACCTGCCGGGACTCCCGAGGGACAAGACCCCGTTTGCCGTGCCGGAAACCCGCCGGGGACAGGCCCACCTCGCTTGGCGGCCGGCGCAACACGACGGCTGTTCTTATGGGACTATACCCCGGTCGAGACCTGAGGAACTTGCAATCCAGACCGAGATCGGCTATAATACGGACATGGTCGTGATCCAGTTTATCGTCGTGGCCACCTTGGTCTCGGTGTTGTACGTGTACCTGAGGCAGTCCGGCTAGGATTCGCCGCCGCTCCTCTCCCGCCGGCGTATTTCCGATCCCATCTCTTCTTGCCTTATATCAATCGCTGTCCTGCGCGAGTTTGTAGGGTGGGCTGTGCCCCCCCTCTGTCGTCCGGTCCATCCTGGGGGAGTTGGTGGGCACAGCCCACCCTACGGAAGAGCCCGGCCGTCCTTTCTCCTGCGGGGACGAGTGGCAGCGGCAAGCGGCGTCCTCGGAACTGGCCGACGGCATAAACGCGTATGCGCAAGGGATCGCGGTCTAGGCCGCCTTGCCGTCCATGAGACGGACGAAATCCTGGAACAGGTACCGCGAATCGTGCGGACCGGGCGAGGCCTCCGGGTGATACTGGACGGAAAACGCCTTCCATTTCTCGCAGCGAAGGCCCTCCAGCGTATTGTCATTGAGGTTCATGTGCGTGAGGTCCACATCCTTGCCCGCCAGCGAGTCGAGGTCCACGCAAAAGCCGTGATTCTGGCTCGTGATTTCGATCTTGCCGGTATCGAGGTTCTTGACCGGGTGGTTGGCGCCGCGGTGGCCGAACTTGAGCTTGTAGGTCCGGCCGCCCAGGGCGAGGCCCAGGATCTGATGGCCGAGGCAGATCCCGAAGATGGGGACTTTGCCCAGCAGGGCCTGGACCGTCTCGACAGCATAGGTGACCGCCGCCGGATCGCCGGGGCCATTGCTGAGGAATACGCCATCCGGCTTGCGCGCCAGGACCTCCTTCGCGGTCGTCTGCGCCGGCACCACGGTCACCTCGCAGCCGTGCGAAACCAGCAGCCGCAGGATGTTCTGCTTGATGCCGAAATCGAACGCGACGATGTTGTATCGCGCGGGCGGCGTGGCCTCGTCGGGACCCAGAACGTTGACGACGCCCTCCTTCCAAGGATAGGGCTTGTCCACGGTCACGTCCTTGACGATATCCCGGCCGACAAGTCCCGGATACTCCTGGAGTTGCTGGGCCAGCTTTCGCGCGTCCGTCTCCGTGGAAGAGAGGATGCCGCGCATGGCGCCCTGGGTGCGAATGTGGCGGACCAGCTTGCGGGTGTCGATTCCGGCGATGCCGACGACACCGCTCTTGCGGAGGTACTCGTCGAGCGTGATGCCGCTGCGCCAGTTGCTCGGATAGGGGCAGTTCTCCTTCACGACGAACCCGGCCACGAAGAGCTTGCGCGACTCCCCGTCTTCGGGGTTCGTGCCGTAATTGCCGATGAGCGGGTACGTCATCGTCACGATCTGCTCATGGTACGAGGGGTCCGTAAGGATCTCCTGGTAGCCGGACATGCTCGTATTGAACACGACCTCGCCGCACCGCTGCCCGGCAGCCCCGAACGCCTGGCCCTCGAAGAACGTGCCATCCTCTAAAAGTAGTGCCGCTTTCACGAAGCGATCTCCCGCAAGAATGGAATACTGGAATAGTGGAATGTGGGAATAAGGGAGAGAACCCCTCTCGTGCAACCCATCATTCCATTATTCCAAGGTTCCAGCATTCCCTTGTCCATCATCGATAGTACAGTTGTATCGGTTTCACGTTGACCTTCTTGGCCCGGACGGTCTCGATGGCCTTGACGACGGCCGCCGCGCCGCGCATGGTCGTGACGTACGGGATTTGTCGATCCACGGCGGTCCGCCGGATCGAGAACGAGTCCACGATCGACTGCTTGCCCACCACCGTGTTGACGATCAGGTCGATCTGCCGGTTGATGATCGCATCGACGATGTTGGGCCGGCCCTCGGACATCTTCAGAGCGAATTCCGCGGGAACGTTGTTCTTGATGAACTCGATGCACGTGCCCTTGGTGGCGATGATCTTGAAGCCCATCGCCCGCAGCCGCTTGGCCAGCCCCACCGCCTTGGCCTTGTCGGCGTCCTTGACGCTGAACAGCACGTTGCCGCCGGTCGGCAGGCCGTTGCCCGACGCGATCTGGGATTTGGCGTACGCCGTGCCGAAGTCGTCCGAAAGGCCCATGACCTCGCCCGTCGAGAGCATCTCCGGGCCGAGCAGCACATCGGTGCCCGGGAACTTCAGGAACGGGAACACCGACTCCTTGACCGCATAGTGCTCCGGCACCACCTCTTTCGTGAATCCCAGTTCCTCCAGGGTCATGCCGGCCATGACCTTGGCCGCCAGCTTGGCCAGGGGCACGCCGATCGCCTTGCTCACGAAGGGGACCGTGCGCGAGGCCCGCGGATTGACTTCGAGGATATAGATCCGGCCCTCCTTGATCGCGTACTGGATGTTCATCAGTCCCTTGACCCGCAGCTCCTTGCCCAGGAGCTTCGTCTGTCGCTGGACTTCGGCGATGAGCTCTTTCGTAAGGTTGACGGGCGGGATCGAGCAGGCGCTGTCGCCGGAATGGACGCCGGCCTCCTCGATGTGCTCCATGATGCCGCCGATGACCACGTGCTGATCGTCGCACAGCGCGTCCACGTCCAGTTCGGTCGCATCGCTGAGGAACTTATCGATGAGGATGGGGTGCGCGCCGGAGACGTCAATCGCCTCGGCGACGCACGCCTTGAGGCTGTCTTCATCGTGGACCACGCGCATCGCCCGGCCGCCCAGAACGAAGGAGGGCCGAATGAGCAGCGGGAATCCGAGCCTGTGCGCGATCTCGAGTGTCTGCTCGTAACTGGTCGCCGTGCCGCTCTCCGGTTGCAGCAGATGGAGTCTTTCCACCAGCTCATTGAAGCGTTTGCGGTCCTCGGCGAGGTCGATGCTGTCGGGCGAGGTGCCGATGATCTTAACGCCCGCCTGCTCCAGGGAGACCGCCAGCTTCAGCGGGGTCTGGCCGCCGAACTGGACAATGACGCCGTCGGGCTTCTCCTTCTCCACGATGGACATCACGTCCTCGAAGGTCAGCGGCTCGAAGTACAGCCGGTCGGACGTGTCGTAGTCCGTGCTGACCGTCTCCGGGTTGCAGTTGACCATAATGGATTCGACGCCGATTTCCCGCAGGGCCATCGCCGCGTGGACGCAGCAATAGTCGAACTCGATGCCCTGTCCGATGCGGTTGGGCCCGCCGCCCAGGATGATGATCTTGCGGCGGTTGGTCGGGTTCGCCTCGCACTCGCTCTCGTAGGTCGAATACAAGTACGGCGTGGCCGCCTCGAACTCCGCCCCGCAGGTGTCCACCATCTTGTAGACGCAGTCGATGCCGAGCGACTGGCGGTGCCGCCGCAGTTGCAGCTCCGGCACCCCCGCCACGGAGGCCAGGTACTGGTCGCTGAAGCCGTACTGCTTCGCCTGCTCCAGCAGGGCTTTCTCCGGTACTTTGCCCTTCTGGGCCACGAGCTTGGCCTCCAGCTCGATGATGTCTTTGATGTTGTCCAGGAACCACGGGTCGATCTTGGTCAGGGCGAAGATTTCCGGAACGGGCATGTTCCGCCGCAGGGCCTCGGCGACGTACCACAGCCTATCCCAGGAGTTCTTGCGGAGCTTGTCCTTCAATTTCTCCGGGTCGAGCGTCCGGTCCACACGCCGATCATCCAGAGCATACCGATCGATCTCCAACGAGCGGATCGCCTTTTGCATCGCCTCCTTGAACGTCCGGCCGATGGCCATCGCCTCGCCGACCGACTTCATCTGGATCGTCAGCTCGGCCGGCGTCTGCGGGAACTTCTCAAACGTGAACCGCGGCCACTTGACGACACAGTAGTCGATCGTCGGCTCGAAGCAGGCCGGCGTCTTTTTCGTGATGTCGTTGGGGATCTCGTCGAGCGTGTACCCCACCGCCAGCAGCGAGGCGATTTTGGCGATGGGAAAACCCGTGGCCTTCGAGGCCAGGGCCGAGCTGCGCGAGACGCGGGGGTTCATCTCGATCACGTAGAGCTTGCCCGTTCCGGGGTGGACGGCGAACTGGATATTCGAGCCGCCCGTCTCGACGCCGATGGCCCGGATGATCTTCAGGGCCGCATCCCGCATGATCTGGTATTCTTTGTCGGTGAGGGTCTGGGCCGGGGCCACGGTGACGCTGTCGCCGGTGTGGATACCCATCGGGTCGAGGTTCTCGATGGAGCAGACGATGACGACGTTGTCCTTGCGGTCCCGCATCACCTCCAGCTCGTATTCCTTCCACCCGATGACCGACTCCTCGATGAGGACCTCGCTCTTGGGCGAGAGGCTCAGGCCCCAGTGCACGTACTTGTCGTACTCCTCGGCATTGTAGGCGACGTTGCCGCCGGTGCCGCCAAGGGTGTAGGAGGGCCGGATGATGGCGGGAAAGCCGGTCAATTTGACGATCTCCTGGGCCTCTTCCCAGGAATGGGCACAGCCGCTCTTCGGCACACCCAAGCCGATATCGAGAATGGTCTTTTTGAAGAGGTCCCGCTCCTCGGCCTTGCGAATGGCCTTGAGGTTGGCCCCGAGCAGTCGCACGCCGTACTTTTTCAACACCCCCCCTTCTGCCAGGGCCACCGCCGTGTTGAGGCCGGTCTGGCCGCCCAGCGTCGGGAGCAGACTGTCGGGCTTCTCCCGGCGAATCACCTTCTCCACCACCTCCGGCGTGATCGGCTCGATATAGGTCCGGTCGGCCAGTTCCGGGTCGGTCATGATCGTCGCCGGATTGCTGTTGACCAGGACAACCTTGAAGCCCTCCTTCCGGAGCACTTTACAGGCCTGAGTCCCCGAATAATCGAACTCGCAGGCCTGACCGATGACGATAGGCCCTGAGCCGATGATCAGTATCTTGTGGATGTCCTTACGTTTAGGCATACTACCCGCTACTTCGGCCTCCTGTTGCTTTACGGAGCGTGCGGGCAGAGAGTTTGTCGCATTGCTGGGGAGCAGGCGTAAAAGCGCGATCTACCGCGCTTGAGAGCCCTGACGCAACCAACCGTCCATTGCCGCCGCCGCTTCGCGCCCGCTGTTGATCGCCCGGACCACCAGCGAGGCGCCACTGATTGTATCGCCGGCCGCGAATACCCACGGCTCACTTGTCTGGTAACCGTCCACCATTACATTACCTTTTGGGTCAAGTTGCAAGCCTAAATCTTGCACCAAACCCTCTTGGGTGACATGCAGGAAGCCCAAGGCCAGCAGCACGAGGTCGGCCTTCAGAACGAATTCCGTGCCGGGCAGCTCCTTGAGTTTCCAGTTGCCATCGGTGTTGAGCCATTCGACCTCGCAGCCATGCAGCTCCTTGACGTTGCCGTTATCGCCCGCGAAGGCCTTCGTCAGGATAGACCAGCGGCGCTCGCAGCCCTCCTCGTGCGAGGAGGAAGTTCGCATGATCCGGGGCCACGTCGGCCAGGGCGTATCCACCGGCCGCGTGTCGGGCGGCTGGGGCAGGATCTCCAACTGGTAGATCTTCTTGGCCCGCTGGCGCCGGGCGGTGCCGACGCAGTCGCTGCCGGTATCGCCACCGCCCAAGACGACGACGACCTTGTCCCGCGCATTGATCCGCGGCACCCCATCCAGCGGCTCGGCGGCGCAGAGCTTGTTTTGCGCCGTCAGGTAGTCCAAGGCAAAGAAGATATTGCCCTTCTCCCGGCCGGGCACGGCCATATCTCGCGGCTGGCGGGCCCCCAGCGTCAGGCAGATGCAATCGAACATCTTGCGCAGGTAATGAGCAGAGATGTCTTTGCCGGCGACCACGCCCGTTTGGAATTCGACGCCCTCCGCCTGGAGCTGCGCGAGCCGCCGGTCGAGGATGGCCTTGCCCAGCTTGAAGTCCGGGATGCCGTAGCGCAGCATCCCTCCGGCCTGCTCGTCCTTCTCGAAAACGACAACGCTGTGACCGGCCCGCGCCAACTGCTGCGCCGCCGCCAAGCCGGCGGGTCCGGAGCCAATGATCGCCACGCGTTTGCCCGTCTTTTGGGATGCGGCCAACGGTTTGATCCAGCCTTCCGCAAAGCCCCGTTCCACGACCTGATACTCGATGTGCCGGATCAGGACCGGTTCATCGCTGAGGGAGAGCGTGCAGGACGACTCGCACAGCGCGGGGCAGATTCGGCCGGTAATCTCCGGAAAATTGTTCGTCTCGTGCAGAATCCGGCAGGCCCGTTCCCACTGCCCTTTGTACACGGCCTCGTTCATGTCCGGGATATTGTTGCCCAGCGGGCAGCCGGCCCCATGACAGAACGGGATGCCGCAGTCCATGCAGCGGGCCGCCTGCCGATGGATCGCCTCCGGCGTCAGCGGCAGGTCGATCTCGTTGAAATCGTGCACCCGCTCCCCCACCGGCCGATGCCCCACCGGCTGACGTTTGTGCTTCAGGAATCCTTTGATCTCACCCATGGAACACCTCTTCCGTCGCCGGGGTGGTCTCGGTGTCACGGTGCTCGACGGCCCGCATCCGCTCCAGGGCCTTGCGATAGTCGATGGGGATCACCTTGACGAACCGACCCACCATGTCCGGCCAAGCCCGCAGAATGGATTGGGCCCGTTCACTGCCGGTCCAGTGGAGGTGCCGCTCGATCAGGTCGTAGAGGACTGTCTTGTCCTGCTCCTGCCACACGGTCTCCAACTCGACCATGTCCAGATTGCAGAGCGTGTCGAACAATTGCATCTCATCGAGCACGTAGGCCAGACCGCCGCTCATGCCGGCAGCGAAGTTGCAGCCGGTCTGACCTAGGATAGCGACGGTCCCGCCGGTCATGTACTCGCAGCCGTGATCGCCCACGCCCTCGACGACGGCGGTCACGCCGCTGTTGCGAACGGCGAACCGCTCGCCCGCCATACCGTTGATGAAGACCTCGCCGCTGGTGCCGCCGTAGAGCAGCGTGTTGCCGACGATGATATTCTCATGCGCTGCAAAGGGCGACTTCTCCGGCGTCTGCACCACGATCCGGCCGCCCGAAAGTCCCTTGCCCAGATAGTCATTGCTGTCGCCGATCAGCCGCAAGGTCACGCCGGAGGCCAGAAACGCCCCGAAGCTCTGCCCCGCCGAGCCGCGAAAGACCACTTCCAGCGAGCCATCCGGCAGCCCCTTCGGGCCGTGCTTCCTGACAATCCGATGGCTGACAATCGCGCCCACCGCCCGGTTGACATTACGAATAGGCATCTCGATCCGCGTCTGCCTCGGGTCCTTGTCACCCATCTTTTCGAGGATTTGCCAATCGAGATGATCCGCGAGCCGGTTCGGCTGGCAGACGATGCACCGCGTGGCCCGGCCGTCCGATGTGTCCGGCTGATGGAAGATCGCGGAATAGTCCAGCCCTTTCGCCTTCCAGTGCGAAATCGCCTTCTGCATCCGCAGCCGATCCGACCGGCCGACCATCTCGTCGAGTTTGCGGAAACCCAGCTCGGCCATGATCTGCCGGACCTCTTCGGCTACAAAGAGCATGTAGCGCTGGAGGTACTCCGGTTTGCCCGCGAACCGCTTGCGCAGCTCCGGGTCCTGGGTCGCGATGCCGAAGGCGCAGGCTCCTTCGTGACATTTGCGCAGGAGCGTGCAGCCAAAGGTGACCAACGCCACGGTGCCGAAGCCGAACCGTTCGGCCCCGAGTAGCGCCCCGATGACGACATCCCGCCCGGTGCGCATCTGCCCATCCACCTGGACGCGGATACGATCGCGGAGGTTGTTCATCACCAGCACCTGCTGCGTCTCGGCCAAGCCCAGTTCCCACGGGCAACCCGCGTGTTTGATGGAAGAAAGCGGACTGGCGCCGGTGCCGCCGTCGTGGCCGCTGATGAGGACTTCATCCGCGTTGCCCTTGGCGACACCCGCCGCCACGGTGCCCACCCCGACCTCGGCGACGAGTTTGACCGAGACGTTCACGCCCGGATTGCTGCACTTGAGATCATAGATAAGCTGGGCCAGGTCTTCAATCGAATAGATGTCATGGTGCGGCGGCGGCGAGATCAGTGTCACGCCCGGCGTCGAATACCGAAGCTGGGCAATCTCGGCGGAGACCTTGTGCCCCGGCAACTGGCCGCCTTCGCCGGGCTTGGCGCCCTGGGCGATCTTGATCTGTAGTTCTTTTGCATTGGCCAAGTAGTGGATGGTCACACCAAACCTGGCGCTGGCGATCTGCTTGATGCCGCAGTTCTTCGAATCGCCATTCGGCCCCGGCACGTACCGCTGCGGGTCCTCGCCGCCCTCGCCGGTATTGCTCATGCCGCCGAGACGGTTCATGGCAATGGCCAAGCACTCGTGGGCCTCCTTGCTGATCGAACCATGGCTCATCGCGCCGGTGCGGAAGCGTTGGACGATCTCCGTAGCGGGCTCGACCTCCTCCAGGGGCACAGGCGAGCCGGGCACGAATTCGAACAACCCCCGCAATGTGCACAGGGCCCTGGATTGGTCGTTGATCGCCTTGGCATAGGCGAGATAAGAACCACGGTCGGTATTCTGGACCGCCTGCTGCAGCTTCGAAATCGTCGTCGGGTTCCACAGGTGCCGCTCGCCGGAGTGCCGGAAATGATAGTCGCCTCCAAAATCCAGGTCCATCGCGCCCGGGGGGCGCTGCTGGAACGCCGACTGGTGCCGTTCGAGCGTCTCTTGAGCGATTTCCTCCAGACCGACGCCGGCGATGCGCGAGCTGGTCCCGGTGAAGTACGTCTCCACTACCTCGCGACTGAGCCCGATTGCCTCGAAGAGCTGGGCCCCCGAGTAGCTGCGCAGGGTCGAGATGCCCATCTTGCTCATCGTCTTGAGGATGCCCTTTTTGACCGCAGCAATGTAGTTGTCCGCGATCTGCACCGGCTCCAAGTCCGTCCCAAGCTCGCCTTGCCGTTTGAGCTCGTCGAGCGATTCGAATGCCATGTAAGGATTGATCGCGTTGGCGCCGTAGCCGCACAGGAGACAAAAGTGCATGACCTCGCGCGGTTCGCCGCTCTCGACGATCAGTCCGGCCTCGTGCCGCAACCCCCTGTTCAGCAGCGCATGATGGACCGCCCCCGTCGCCAGCAGCGCAGGAATCGGCGCTTTCGACTGGGATACATCGCGGTCGCTCAGGATCACGAACATCGCCCCCTCCCGAATCGCCTCCTCGACGGAGGCAATCAGCGTGTCCAACCCGCGCCGCAGTGCCTCGCCCGCCCCTGTGGCATCGGCGTCC
>JAMCWO010000227.1 GCA_023481165.1 Planctomycetota bacterium
TTGGCAGTCATGGCGATGCCTCCTTTTCAATGTCCGGGTCCTTTGGCACTAAGCAGAGAGTCTGAAGTGTGAAATCCGAAGTGTCAAGTGCGAAGAAACACGTTCGCGGGCGTCCAACTCCACACTTGAAACTTGACACTTGGTCCTCCACCAGAATCTTCTTGGCTTTACATGGGGCTTGATGTAAAATAGGTAAAACATGTAAGTTGGAGTATCCGAACGGTACCAGGGCGCGGGTAGCTTGCCCTCAACGCGGAATTCATGGGCAAGATACCCATGCCACTACTTCTGTGGAGAGCGGATTGCAGATGAGAAGATACCTTCTTTATGGGACGGTTCTGGCGTCGGTGGTGACGGGTCTGTGTCTGGCGGCGCCGCGGCCAGCCGTTGTGCAGCGGCCGGGGCAGTGGACCATGGAGGTCAGATACGAGCAGCCGCAGCAGATGGTGATGCCTTGGGGACCCGGCGGCCAGACCCGGTTCTGGTACATAATCGTGACGGTCACGAACCGCACGGGGCAGGATGCGGATTTCTATCCGAAATGCGACCTGCTGACGGATACGTTCCAGATTGTTCCGGCGGGGCGGGGCGTACCGCTGGCGGTGTTCCAGGCGATCAAGGAACGTCATCACGGCCGATACCCGTTCCTGGAATCGCTTCAGACGGTCGGCAATCGCGTCTTGGAAGGTGAGGACAACGCCAAGGACATCGCCATCATCTGGCAGGACTTCGACACGCAAGCCCTTGGCTTCAGAGTATTCATCAGCGGCTTGAGCAACGAGACGGCGGTCATTCCGCACCCGATGGCGGTGGACGCAGCCAGCGGCCGGCCCGTCCCGGTGTATCTCCGCAAGACCCTCGAATTGACCTACACCCTGCGCGGCGATCCGGCCCTGAGGTCTTCTGTGGAAGTTGTCCCCAAGGACCAGGGCTGGGTGATGCGCTAAGCATGGAAATCGACGGCGGGCTCGGGACGGTGTTCAAGTATTGCCCGAAGTGCGGGGCGGCGGCACTGAGGCCGGCAGGGCAGAAGCTGCTGCGGTGCAGCGCGTGCGGATTCGAGCTGTATCTGAATCCGGCGGCAGCGGTAGCCGGCGTGATCGTCGATGAGCAGGGACGGATGGTTGTACTCGTGCGCGGCCAGGAGCCGGGCAAGGGCAAGTGGGATTTGCCGGGCGGATTCGTGGACCCCGGCGAGACGGCGGAAGACGCCCTGCGGCGGGAGGTCCGCGAGGAGATCGGATTGGGGGTGACGGCCCTGTGCTACCTGGGCTCGTGGCCGAATGTCTACGAGTACATGGGGGTACGATATCGGACGCTGGACATGGGATTCGCCTGTGAAGCGAAGGAGGCGTCGCTGGCCCGGCCACGGGAAGCCGAGATCGCGGAAGTCCAGTTCCTGGGCCCCAACGAGATCGATCTGGGCCGGTTTGCCTTTCGCTCCGTGGCCACCATTGCCGGCCGGTACCTTGAGCAGAGGCATCGGATTGTGTAGGGGCGACCCCCTGCGGTCGCCCAAGGAGGGCGGGCACGGCGGTGGGGATCCAACCCCGGCTTGCCCCCTACGACGGATCGATCCCTAATACGGATTCGGAGAAATCTGTGCGCGGCAGGGATTCTGTCATCCTGAGGCGAAGCCGAGGATCTGGGCGTCGAATTGGAGTTTTCTCTCACGCGCAGCCCAGATCCTTCGCTGCGCTCAGGATGACAAGCGGAGCGCACGAGTTGACCAGAATTCGTATAAGACCTTGAGAATACGTTACTTGCGAGTGTCCCGTCGCGCGGGACGCGGGAATCCCAAAGTCCCAGAATAATCCTGTTGCATGCACGAATTCGGTGTGGTAAGATACACAGATCGTGTGGTTTAGGCCGCTTGCGGCGTTGGCGGTCCCTCATGGGACGTACGCGCGGGCGATGGTGCAGACACAACGGGTCAGAGTCGGAGGCCCTGACGTGGCATTTGTGACCGGACACGGGGTGAGTGGGGGAGTGAGGGTGCGCGCCAGCAGCATCTTACCCTTATTTCATCCATTCGACGTGAACTGTCCTCCGGCAGGCCGTGCGCCGGGGAAACAGACGTGATCGGCACTTCTCGGAAAGGAGGTGAGCAGCCAAGTTCAATCAGAGCAAGTGCCGGGGGATTTGTGACGATGAGTCTTGGTGAGGACGTGTGCGAAGGAGAAAAATTATGGACAGGAAGATGATGTATCTCGTTTCCATGATCGTGCTGGGTGCAGCGGTGTCCGCCCTCGCGGCGGAACCGGGCCTGGTAGGCTGGTGGCAATTCAATGAAGGCAGCGGCACGAAGGCCGCCGACTCTTCCGGTAATAACAACAACGGGACCCTCAGCGGGCCGGTGACGTGGGATATGGGCTGGGACGGCACGGCCTGCCTGTCGTTCAACGGGCCCTACAACTTCGTCCGTGTCCCGGACAACGCGTCGCTGAACATGACGGACGGGATCACCATTACCGCGTGGGTCAATCCGCGGTGGACGGGCAACAACCGCATCATGCAAAAGAGCTCGGAGGGCTCGGACGACCAGTACCGCCTTCTGAAAGAGGGCGGCAACAACATCCGCTTCCACGTTCCGCCGTTCCCCAATCTGGAAGCCACGGGTTTCATACCGGCGAAGGGGGAGTGGAGCCATCTGGCGGGGACCTACGACGGCAAGGAGGTCCGGATCTACCTCAACGGCAAGATGGTTGCCAGTCAGGCGGCCACCGGCAAGATGGGCACCTCGAATGGACCTCTCTTCATCGGGACCAAGCACTCAACCGCCCCGGCCGGCGACGAATACAACGGCCTGATGGATGATGTGCGCATCTACAACCGGGGCCTGAGTGCGGCGGAGATCAAGGCGTTTGTTCCGGCCAAGCTCAAGGCCATGAAGCCGAACCCGGCGGACGGCGCCACGAGCGTTGCGATGCCCTTGCTGCAATGGACGGCCGGGGAGACGGCCATGTTCCATTCCGTCTATCTGGGTACCACGCCGGACTTGACGGAGGCCAATCTGGTGGCGTCCCGCCAACCGGTGGCGATGTTCTACTATGTCGCCGGTCTGCAACCCGGCGTGACCTATTATTGGCGGGTCGATGAGATCGACCTTGCCGGCGTGGTGACAACAGGCGATGTCTGGAAATTCCGCGCCGCCCAGAAGACCGCCGGCGATCCGAAGCCGGGCAACGGCGCCAAGTGGGTGAACCCGGCCGGCCTGACGCTCACCTGGATCCCGGGCTCGACCGCCATCAAGCACGAGCTTTATTTCGGCACGAATCAGGAGGATGTAAAGAACGGCACCGGCGGGACCGCCAAGGGCACGCAGGTGTCGCCGCAGTTCGACACCGGTGCGCTGACCGGCAGCACGACTTACTACTGGCGCGTCGATGAGATCGAGGCCAGTGGCGCCAAGCAGGTGGGCGACGTGTGGAGCTTCGAGACCGTGCGTCCGGGTGGCGGCATCCTGGGCCAGTATTTCGCCACGCTCAATCCGGCCGGCAACCCGGTCTTGACGCGTCTCGATCCGGCGATCGATTTCAACTGGGGTACGAACGCCCCGGCGCCGGGTGTGCCCGCCCCGAACTACTCGGTTCGCTGGACGGGCGAGATCGATGTGCCGTTCGCGGAGAAATACACGTTCTATGCGAGCGTGCAGGGCGGCATCCGTCTGTGGGTCAACGGTCAGCTCGTGATCGAGTACTGGATGCAGCATCACATGGAAGTGGAGTATGACGGCTCCATTACCTTGGAACGCGGGCGGTACCCGATTGTGATGGAGTTTGCGAACCTCCAGTGGAGCGGCGGCAGCGCCATCGCCCATCTGTCGTGGTCGAGCCCGTCGATCAGCAAGCAGATCATCCCCGCCGGTCCGCTGCAACCGCCGTACTGGGCCCAGGCGATCTACCCGCGGGACAAAGCGGTCGATGTGCCGCAGGATGTGACGCTGATGTGGTCGGCCGGCTACAAGGCCAAACAGCATGACGTCTATTTCGGCACCGATCCGGCGGCGGTGGCCAATGCCACGCCGCAGACGGCCGATGTCTACGTGGGCCGCCAGGCACTGGATAAAGGGACGTACGGTCCAGGCACGCTGGAATGGAACAAGACCTACTACTGGAGAGTGGACGAGGTCAATGACGCCGATGCGGCCAGCCCTTGGACGGGCGTGGTCTGGAGCTTTACGACGGCCAATTCCGTCGTCGTGGACAACTTCGAGACCTATACGGACAATGAAGGCAGCCGCATCTACGAGACCTGGATCGACGGCTTCACCAACAACACCGGCTCCATCGTCGGCAACGCCGAAGAGCCGTTCGCCGAACAGGTGATCGTCCACGGCGGCCGGCAGTCCATGCCGATGGATTACAACAACCTCAAGACGCCATTCTACAGCGAGGCCGAGCGGTCGTTCACGCCCGCGCTAAACTGCACGGTCAATGGTGTCGATACTCTGAGCCTGTTCTTCCGGGGCCTGACCAACAATGGTCCCGATACGGTTTATATCGCCCTGGAGGACAGCGCGGGCCAGGTCGGCGTGGTGAGTTATTCGGACACGCTGGCCGTGCTCTCGATGAAGTGGATCGAATGGAAGATCCCGCTGAGCCAGTTCGCCGGCGTGGATGCGGCCAAGGTCAAGAAGGTGTACGTCGGTGTGGGCGACCGGAAGAACCCGAAGGCAGGCGGCGCCGGCCGGCTCTACTTCGATGATATTCGCGTGATGAAGGCTGCGCCGTAGCGGCGCGGTCGAGGAAAAACAAAAGGTCGCTTTGGCGTGTGGCCGAAGCGCTGGAATCTTCGCTTGAGTGAGAAGGAGAACGCAATGAGTAGAAAGCTGATGTATCTGACAGCGGTCACGGCCGCCTTGCTGGTGGGCGGCGTGGCCTGGGCGGCGCACGACGTCACCATGCAGGGGGACCCCGTCCAGGGCGTCCCGAACGACGGTGTGAGCCCGGGTAACAACAACGCCATCGGGTGGCCGGGCAACGAGGGGCCGGACCAGGCCATCGACAACCAGATCACGACAAAGTTCCTGCACTTCAAGGGCGAGGTGGAGCCTACGGGCATCCGAGTCACACCCAAGTCAGGCCCGAGCGTGGTGACCGGGCTGCGGCTCTGCACCGCCAACGACGCCATCGAGCGCGACCCCGTCGGGTGGGAGCTGTCCGGCTCCAACAACGGCATTGGTGGGCCCTATACCCTGATTGCCAAGGGACCGATCACCGATTTCGTCGGCGGCGCCTGGCCGCGGCGCACGTGGAACACAACAGCGATCACGTTCGAGAACACCGTCTCGTACACGAGCTATCAGTTGATGCTCACCCCCGTCCAGAATCCGGGCAGCGCCAACAGCATGCAGATTGCCGAGGTCGAATTGTTGGCGGCTGACCTGGTGCCCCTGGCCCCGAAACCGGCCAACAAGGCGCAAGGCGTGACCATGCCGCTGCTGCAGTGGACGCCGGGCGATATGGCCCAGTTCGAGGACGTCTACGTTGGCACGAGCCCGGATCTCACCGAGGCCGACCGCTCGTCCACCCATCAACCGGCCGTGCTGAAGATGAACTACTACGCGAAAGGCCTGGTGCCTGGAACGACGTACTATTGGCGCGTCGATGACATCGACAGCGCGGGCAAGGTGTACACGGGGAACGTCTGGAGCTTCACGGCTTCACCGCTGAGCGCCTACAGCCCGTCCCCGCGCGACGGCGACAAGTGGCTGGCCGTCACGAGCCAGTTGAGCTGGCAGCCCGGCCAGAACGGGATCAAGCATGATCTGTTCTTCGGCACCGACAAGGCCAAGGTGGAGGCCCGCGACGCCAGCGTAGGCAAGGGCACCCTCACCGCGCCCATGTTCGATCCGGGCGCTTTGACTCAGAACACCACGTATTACTGGGTCGTTGATGAGACCACCACCACCGGGACGAAGAATCCGGGTCAGGTGTGGAGCTTCACCACCATCGGTTCGGGCGAGGGCGGCCTGCGGGGCGACTACTTCGTCGGCAACGCGCCGTCGGGCGAGCCGGCCCTGAGCCGCATCGACAAGACGCTCGATATCCAGTTGACGGGTACGGCGAGTCCGGGCGCTCCGATTCCGGGCGACAACTGGTCGGCCCGCTGGACGGCGGACCTCGAAGTCCCGGTGGCCGACACGTTCCAGTTCAGCATCAACTGCCAGGACGGCACCCGGATGTGGATCGACGGCCAGATGATCATCGACAAGTGGGTGACCCCCACGGTGACCAGCGAGTACTTCGCTCTGCCGGTGACCTTGGACAAAGGCTTCCATTCCCTGGTGGTGGAGTTCTATGAAGCTGGCGGCGACGCCTACGAGCAGTTGTACTGGTCGACAGCGACGATGGCGAAAGTGATCGTTCCCGCCGGTCCGCTGCAGCCGCCGTACCATGCCGTGAGCGTCTATCCGGGCGGCAAGGCCGTGGACGTTCCGCAGCAATTGACGCTGTCGTGGAAAGCCGGTGAGAAGGCGGCCACGCACGATGTCTACTTCGGGGATAATGCCCAGGCGGTGGCCGACGCCACGCCGACCACAGCGGACATCTACAAGGGCCAGCAGAAGCGGGCCGAGAACACGTTCGATGCGGGTACCCTGGAGTGGAACAAGACCTACTACTGGCGAATCGATGAGGTCAACGACGCCGACGCCGCGAGCCCGTGGAAAGGCAACGTGTGGAGTTTCACGACCGCCAACTTCATCGTGGTCGACAATATGGAGACCTACACGGACGACGAGGGCAACCGGATCTATGAGACTTGGGTCGATGGCCTGACGAATGGTCAGAGCAACTCCGTAGTGGGCAACGACATAGCGCCGTTCGCCGAGGTGATGATCGTGAACAACGGCCGCCAGTCGCTGCCCCTGACCTATGACAACACCATCGCGCCTTTCTTCAGCGAGGCGCAGCGGGAGTTCGCTCCGGCCCAGGACTGGACGGTCAATGGCATGAATACATTGGTGCTGGCCCTCCAGGGAGCCATGAACAATGGCGCCGGGCAGGTGTATGCCACGCTGGAAGACAGTGCCGGCAAGAGTGCGACCGTGGCGAATCCCGACGCCGCTGTCATGACCGCCGGCATCTACAGCGACTGGAAGGTTCCCCTGAGCAGCTTCGCCGGTGTGGATCTGACCAAGATCAAGAAGATATACATCGGTGTCGGCGATCGCAAGGCCCCGAAGGCGGGCGGCGCCGGCAAGATCTATGTCGATGATATCCGCGTGATCAAGCAATAACGTTCCCACGCGGAACACAACGACTGGAGCATCACGGTGTGGCTCCGCCGCTTTCCGGCGGAGCCACACCCATTTAATTCAGCACATGATTTCCGGGTGGATTCAGGACCCGTGTCGCTCAACCCTGGTCCTGAATCCACCTCCAATTTCAGCCCTGTATAGGAGGAACACCATGTATCGCAGAATTGCGTTTCTTTTTTGCGCCGTGCTGATCCTGAGCAGCGCCGCCTCCGCCGCCGGTCTGGTGGGTTGGTGGACGTTCGACGAGACCAGCGGCACGACCGCCAAGGACTCCAGCGGCAAGGGCAACGACGGCACGATCGTCGGCACGCCGCAGTGGGTGCCGGGCAAGATCGGCGGCGCCTTGCAGTTCAACGGCAGCACGTACGTAAACTGCGGCAGGAGCCCTACCCTCAACCTACGCGAGCAAATCACCATCGCGTTCTGGTTCAAGGTGCAGGCGTTCTCGAACACCTGGGAGGCTTTCCTGGCCAAGGGTGACGGCTCCTATCGCGCCAGCCGGTCCAACGGCACGGGCGATTCCGTCCATATGGGCATCACGGGCGGCAACTACTTCGACGCCACGACGATCATTACAGGGGGTCAATGGCACCATTACTGTGGCACGTACGACGGCGCCACGGCCAACATCTACATTGATGGCAAGCTCGACGCGACCCGGCAGTACTCGGGGGGGATCGGCGACAGCAGCTCATATGACCTGTACATCGGGGAGAACCAGCAAGCCACCGGGCGCCAGTTGCACGGCGTGCTCGACGATGTGCGGATCTACGACCGGGCCCTGAGCGAGCAGCAGATCCTGGACCTGATCGCCACGGGCGCCGGCCCCACCTGGAACAAGGCCGAGAAGCCCAACCCGGCCGCCGGCACGATCGGCGTGAACATGCCGCTGTTGCAGTGGACGAAATCCGATGCGGCGCTGTTCCACAACGTCTACCTGGGCAGCAGCCCGGACTTGACGGCGGCGGACCTCGTGGGCTCGCGCCAGCCCATGACGATGTACTACCACATCCCCGGTTTCACGCCCGGCGCGACCTATTACTGGCGCGTCGACGAGATCGAAAAGGATGCAGTCACGACTTGGACCGGCGACGTGTGGACGTTCGTTGCCCAGGCGCTGACGGCTTACTATCCCAGTCCGGCGGACGCGGCCAATGCCGCTTCGGTCAAGCCGGCGCTCACCTGGATGGCCGGGGCCGGAGCGATGAAGCACCATCTGTACTTTGGGAATGACCGTGATGCGGTCACCCAGGGGACGGCCGCCGTGGACAAGGGCGTACTCGCGGCCGGCGAGGAGACATTCGCCCCGGGCGCCTTGGAGAGCCTGACGACCTACTACTGGCGGGTGGATGAGGTTCTCGCCGGTGATGCCGTCAAGACCGGTTCGGTCTGGACGTTCACGACCTGCCTGCCGGTGGATGACTTCGAGGGCTATACGGATGACGTCGCCGCCAAGACCACCATTTTCGATACGTGGATCGACGGCTACACCAACAACACCGGCGCGACGGTCGGGAATGCGGTGGCCCCGTTTGCGGAGCAGACGATCGTGCATGGCGGCTTGCAGGCCATGCCGCTGGACTACAACAACGTGGCCACGCCGTTCTACAGCGAGGCCGAGCAGGAATTCGCCACGGCCCAGGACTGGACCAGCGGCGGCACCGACACGCTGGTGCTGTACGTGCAGGGCCGGCTGACCAATAGCCGCGCGCCCCTGTATGTGGCGCTGGAGGACTCGGCCAAGAAGGCCGCCGTGGTGGTCCATCCCGATCCGGCCGTGGTGACCGCCACGAAGTGGATCGAGTGGAAGATCCCGCTGGCCAGCTTCGCCGGCGTCAATGCCGCCAAGGTCAAGAAGCTGTACCTCGGCGTCGGCGACCGCCAGAATCCTGCGGCAGACGGCACCGGCCGCATCTACATCGACGACATCCAGTTGGCCAAGCGGTAAAGATTTGTGATCTGCAATTTATGATTTATGAATTGTCGCCTGCGCGATTCCGGGGCCTCTGTCCGATGGACGGAGGCCCCGGTTTTTGGGAGTCCTGATCGAGGGCAAGGCGGAAATACTTCGCACCTTGGCACGTCCGTATTGGTAAAGATTCTTGTTGCGCTGTGCCGAGACATCCGCGCAGTTGAAGGGAATAGGGATGAAGGAACTCGTGCAGACATGGGCGTGGGCCGGGCAGCGAGGGATCGGGAAGATGTGGCTGCTGGGCCGACGGACTTGGCGTCGCTGGCGGCTGACGGTGGCCTTCCTTATCTTCGTCGTGGTGCCGGTGAAGTCGAGCTTGGCGGACTGGAACTGGGTCCCGACCGGCTCGATGAATCCGACCATCCTGGAGGGCGATCTGATCTATGTCGACAAGGTCGCCTACGATCTAAGGGTCCCGCTGACGCTGCATCGGCTGGCCTCGTGGTCCGAGCCGCAGCGGGGCGAGATTGTGGTCTGCCTGTCGCCGGAAGACGGTACGCGGCTTGTCAAGCGGATTGTCGGAACGCCGGGAGACACGGTGCAGATGATTCGCAATGTGCTCTATCTGAACGGGCGGCCACTCTCCTATAGCGAGACGGGCCAAGCCTGCCCCGTCCATGTGCGGGGTCATCCCGCCCTCCCAGGGGTTCTGACACTGGAGGATCTGGACCGGACCGTTCATCCGGTGGTGAGTGTTCCGGGCTTGGGCGCGATGCGCAGCTTCGGACCCGTGGTGGTTCCCGCCGGGCACTACTTCGTCATGGGCGACAACCGCGATGTAAGCCGGGATTCGCGCTACTTCGGCCTGGTCCCACGCGCGTCTATTCTCGGCCGCGCTCGGGCGGTGGTCATATCCTTTGATCTCACCGATAAATGCCAGCCTCGGCTGGAGAGATTCCTCACTGGGCTTCGGTGACGATCCATGCCGGGTGCGGGAGGATCGCTCGCGGGCGCGGCACGGCAGGTGCACAGATCATCCAAACGAACAAAGGTGAGAAACGACGAAGGACGGGACTTCCTTCTTCGCTTCTCACCTTCCCGTCGTTCACGAGCGGTGCGACTCGGCTCAGGCCACGTCCACGACTTCCAGGTCGAAGATCAGGTCCTCGCCGGCCAGCGGGTGGTTGGCGTCGATCGTGACCGTGGCATCTGAGATGTCCACCACCGAGACGGCGATGGGCTCCTCATCCAGCTCATCTACCCAAAGCTGCTGACCCACCTCGATATCCATATCGTCCGGCAGGCTCGCCTTGGGGATTTCCTGGACCAGGTCCTCCCGTCGCGTACCGAAGGCGTCTTCCGCGGCGATCCGCACGCTCTTCGTCTCGCCGGGCTCCATGCCTTCCACCGCATCCTCGATGGCCGGCAGCACCTCGTTCTCTCCCAGCGTGAATTCAATCGGATCATCGTTCATCGTGCTCGCAAAGACCGTTCCATCGTCCAGCTTGCCCGTGAAATTCACTCGTACATGGTTACCAGTTTTTGCCTGTGCCATGGTGCTTCCTTTCCTCTTTGTATTTCGCCGAAGCCATGATTCATCGGATCATGGGGCATCTCGTCGGCTCCTATCCGACAGAGATGCCACACCTAGGCATACGATCCCAGGGCGCGCGGGTCGGGCGGCAAAACCCCTGAAGACGGCACGGGAATTCCCTTCGTGAATCCAAATAGTGCGCCTTGTAGGGAATCCGGACGACGCTACCGCCACGTCCGTGGGATCGCGGGCGGCGGACCACGCCTGGGAAGGCTGCCGCCGAAAGGCAGTGTAGTACATCCACGGGCAGGATCAGTAATCATCCTGCGGCGGGAAAAGTGTCGGCGCGAGGTCGAAACAGAGTCGAATGGTAGGCAATACGCTGCGGCAGTGCGCCGGCCATGCAAGTCATCGTTATCAGGCCGGCGGGCTGGCGGGGAGGGCTCAAACCCAGGAAGGACGTGCAGGGGGCAGTCATCACCGAACCCACACGCACGAGATCCGGTGTCAACCCTTTCCACGACCCCGCCGGTCCTGACAACGCAATCGTGTCGGCATCAGACGCCGACGGTATCTACTGATTTACACGTTGACCGCTATGCCGTTCCTGTCAGGGCGTCTTCGGTGCCGGCGTCGTGGGAGCCGGCGCGGGGGCCGTGCTCGTGCCCGGAGCCGGTGCCGGCGCAGGGGCCGGAGCAGCTTGTTTCTCTGGAGCTACCGGGGTGGGCGGCGCGGCCGGCTTCTTCTCCTGCGTCGGAGCGGGGGCCTTCTTTGCCACGGGTTCCTTCTTGGCGCAGCCGCTGAACGTAAACGCCACCAAGACCAAGGCTGCTAGCGCGGTGAGAACTACTTTCCTCATGGTCAATCCCTTTCGTAATACGATTTGTCTAAACACTCCGCTACAACTCAAGCGTACGAAAACCCTCAGTGTACCCCTGCATCATCATCGCTGATTCCGAAAGGCATCTTGTACCGGACATAGCATTACTGCAAAGCCCGGAAAACATCAAGATAAAAATGCCTGAAAATCCTACAAATGACCACACGGCGAACGGCCGAAGGCCATGAACGATGTCACCATCTTTGCTGTCATGGTTTTCAACGTCGATCTCTTGCAGATAAGACATTCTGTCCCCATCTTGCCTCCTGAATCTCCACGACAGGGCCCCCGGAGACAACCCCATCCGGTCGGGACGTGACGGACGGCGAACTGGAGACGCATACTTGTCAACTCTCTCTGGAGTTCTCATCGCTTTGCCGGAAACGTCACAACGACCCCCGAACCCACGCCCCGTATCGAGGACGGCGCCGGGGCTGCTCGACCCGCCCTCAATCGCCGGAGGGGTCCCACAATCCGCAGTGCCTGATCACCCGCCAAATATACCTGCATCGTATAGGTGTTTGAGGCAACAATCTTGTGCTGAGCGCTTGACTTCCAGCATTATAGTAGGTATTCTAATTGACGTCAGGTTCAGGCTGGTTCTTGCCGGGGTGACAATTCGTATGTGCCACGTTGAAATGTACATATCCCGTGTAGAACCCTTGTTGATTTCGAGTTTGACCAAGCAGGAGCGTGCATAGTGCGTTCGGGTTATGGAAGTCAATCCTATAATAGCCATAGTGATAGTGGGTAACGGTGGCAATATCCAAGTATTGATAACAGCGGGGGACGCAAGGGGGGCTATGGTAATCGGCCTATGATCGGCTCCGTGAATTTGCTTCTGCTTGCGGCTGCTGTGTCTGCTGCTGTCCCGTCGCCGGCGCAGATGGAAGGCAAGACCTGCACTGAGTTCGGCTGCCACGCGGACCTGCAGGTCAAGGCGGTGGTCCACGAGCCGGTGGCCCGCGGGATGTGCCAGCCCTGCCACGCTCAAGCGCAGGAAAACACGCATGAATTCCGCCTGAGCTTTCCGAAGGAAGCCCTGTGCCAGGCGTGTCACATCCTGACGCTCAAGAACCACGTCCACCAACCGGTCCAGGACGGCCGCTGCCTGGACTGCCACGATCCGCATCAAAGCGAGTTCCACCGGCTGTTGCGTGCCGACCCGTCGAAGCAGTTGTGCCTGAAATGCCACGCCGAGGACCCCTTTATGAAGAAGAAGCATCTGCATGGGCCGGTGGCGATGGGGGCGTGCATCCTGTGCCACGATTCGCATTCCTCCTGGAAACCGAAACTGCTTGTGGCGCAGGGAAATGACCTGTGCGCCGTCTGCCACGAAGACACGATGCGGCGGGACCAGCAGGCCCGGCACCTTCACCCGCCGGTGACCGGGGACTGCGAGCAGTGCCACGATCCGCACAGCTCGGACTATCCCCAGCAACTGCGCGAGGAAAGCCGCAAGCTTTGCGTCTCCTGCCACGAGGATGTCGGACAACGGATCGCCGCCAGCCCGATCGTGCACGGAGCCGTGACCGAGAAACAACAGTGCCAGAATTGCCACGCCGGACATTCCTCCTCGTTGCCCACGCGACGAGGCACCCGAGTCCTCGACACGTGCCTGGGCTGCCATAACGAGGAGAGGCCACGGCCCAATGGCACAAGAGTGGCCAACATGGCGGCCCTGTTGAAAGAGAATCCCAACCATCACGGCCCGATCCGCCAGGCGGACTGTTCCGCCTGTCACAACCCGCACGCTTCCGCTCTGCCCAACCTTCTGACCGAGGCGTATCCGGAACTGTTTTACGCCCCGTTCAATGCGGACAACTACAAGCTGTGCTTCCGGTGTCATCGCAGCGACCTGGTGTCCGCCAAAGACGGCCAGGGGGTGACCGAATTCCGCCAGGGCAATCTGAATCTGCATTACGTCCACGTCAGCAAGCCGAGCAAAGGGCGCACCTGCCGGGCGTGTCACGCCGTGCACGCCAGCAAGAGTCCCGCGCACATCGCCGAGGTTGTCCCCTACGGCAATTGGAAATACACGATCAAGTTCGACGCGACGGCCAACGGCGGCACGTGCGCGCCCGCCTGTCACGCCGCCCGGACGTACGACCGGACGGCCGCGCCTCCCGCGGCACAGCCGCCCGCCGGGGCCAAGCCGGCCCAGTGAAGGCCAGGAGATGCCTCTCATGGAACCTGCAGAATGGAACATATCACGGGTCCCAACCTCGACAGGACCTCGGGCGGTCGTGATTCTGCTGCTCGTCGTGGGTGCGGCCGTGCCGAGTTGGGCCGTCTCGCACCTGAAGCTGTACGACAAAGCCCCGCCTTTCCATCTGCCGGCGCTGCTGCCGCCGGGAAAACGGGTCGGCCTGGAACCGCGGGACCGGCCCATCCTGCTGGTTTTTGGCGAGCCGTACCATCAGGGCACGCTGGAGGCGCTGACGACACTGAAGAAGGTCTACAGGACCGTCGGGCTGGCCGAGATCGATGTGCCTGTGTACCTGATTCTCTCGCAGGAGCCGACGGCGCAGCAGAAGGCTCAGCTCGACGCCCAAGAGAGAATCCCGGCCGACATCCTGCTGGACAAGGACTGCCGGGCCTTTGGCGACTACGGCGTTATCGTGCTGCCCAGCGTGGTTGTCATCGACAAGGAGGGCAAAGTCAACCTCGCCCTGTCGGGCCTGCCCCTGGCGTTTTCCGATATGGTGGAGGATGCTCTCCTGTTCTCCACCGGCCGCATGACCCGCGCGGAGTACGAGTCCTCGCGGTCCGCGCCGAAGTCGGCCCAGGACCAGGAGAAGGCGGCCAGGGTCAGCCGTCTGACCGGCTTGGCCGGACAATTGCTGCGCCGGGATTTCGGCGAGCTGGCGCTGGAGCGCTACCAGGAAGCCCTGGGCTTGGACGGCGGCTATCTGCCGGCGCGGGTCGGTATGGCGCGATGTTACCTCCAGTTGAACCGGCTGCCGGAAGCGTGTGAACAGTTGCAGAAAGTGCTCGAGGTGGAGAAAGACCACCTCGAAGCCAATCTGCTCATGGCGTGGGTCGAAATCCGACGCGGTGGCGAAGAGATCGCGGCGGCCCAATGGCGGCTCAATTGGATCCTGACCACACATCCGAGTCATCCCCAAGCCAACTACCTGATGGGCCTGGTCTATGAGGCCCGGGGCGAGAAGGACCGGGCCCTGGAACACTACAAGAAGGCGGCGCAGTTGTTGGTGGAGATGGACGGGCATTGAGAGCGGCAAAGGTGAAAGGGCGAAGACATGGAGAATTGCCAGTGTAGTCACGGCGGGGCGGCCTTGGGGCCAGGGGTAGGGGAGGCGGCGGGGCGGGATCTCGCGCAGCCGAGCCGGCGCGGTTTCTTCCACGTGTGCATGGCCGCGATGACCGGCATCGCCGCGCTGGTGGTGGCCTTTCCGATCTTCTCGTTCCTGCGCCTGCCGAAGCGGATCCACACGGCCAAGAGCATCGAAGTGCCGCTGGCCGGCCTGAGCGAGAGCCAGGCGCTGTTCTTCGAGCGGGAGGGCACGCAGATCGTCCTGATTTACACGAACAAGGAGGCCAAGGCCTACGATGCGGCGTGCACGCACCTCGGGTGCCTCGTCTCGTGGGATCAGAACGACCGCGTGTTCCGCTGTCCCTGCCACGGGGCGGTCTTCGACGACCAGGGCGCCGCGGTCAAAGGCCCGGTCAACATGCCCCTGAAGAAGGTCAAACTCGAAATCAACAAGGGCGTTCTCGTGATTGCGTAGGTGGCCATGAGCGCGATTGCCAAACTGACCAAAGCGGTCATGGGCGAGGTGGACGACCGGTTCCACCTGACGCCCGTGATCGAGAAGAACCTGACCCGCAAGTGGGTCCCGCAAACGCTGAGCTGGGCCGGCTGTTTCGGCGGGCTCGCGTTCCTGATCTTCCTGATCCAGATCTTCACCGGCATTCTGCTGCTGATGTACTACAAGTCGGACGCGGAGCGGGCCTGGGACAGCGTGACGTTCGTCAAGAGCAACGTGCCGATGGGCTGGCTGATCCAGCGCATCCATTCCGTGGGCGCCAACTTCATGATCGCCCTGGTCTTTCTGCACATGGCCCGCGTGGCGTACCTGCGGATCTACCGCAAGCCGCGCGAGCTGCACTGGATCAGCGGCGCGGTCCTGCTGCTGGCCACGTGCATGCTGGCCTTCACCGGCTACCTGCTGCCGTGGACGCAGCTGTCCTACTGGGGCGCCAAGGTGGGGACCGAGATCCCCTCTGCGGTTCCGCTCCTGGGCGAGTACATCGTCCAGTTGATCCGCCGGGGCCCGTCGATCAGCGGCGAGACGCTGGGCTTCTTCTTCGCCGTGCACATCTGGGTCCTGCCCGGCCTCACGGTCCTTGTCATGGTTCTGCATTTTCTGATGATCCGGCGGACCGGGATCTCCCGGCCTTTGTGAGGACCCGCCGGATCGCAGGGAGATTTGCGCATGGGTGTCGATTATCGCGAACAGTACAAGCCGGAGCACTTGGAGCCGTTCTTCCCGAACGAGATCGTCAAGATGATCATCGTCGTGCTGTGTACCCTGGCCCTGCTGTCGTTTCTGGCGGTGCTGCCGGTGTTCCTGGAGCACCTGGGCATCGAGGGCATGGCGCACGAGGAGGCGCCCGCTGATCCCTCCAGCACGCCGCCGCACATCCGGCCGGAGTGGTACTTCCTGGCCGTGTACCAGTACCTCAAGCTGATGCCGTCGGAGGTCCTGGGCATCAGCGGCAAGGCCCTGGGCATCCTCACGCAGATGATCGTGGTCGGACTATTGTTTCTGTTTCCTTTCTGGGCTCCGCTGCGCTCGGCCCAAGTGAGAAGGGACGAATGGGCGACGGGTCTGATGACCCTGTTCCTGCATGGTCTGGCCTTCGCCCTCCCGGCGGGGGTGCTGCTCTGGGTCCGCAGTCGCATGGAAATGCCGTATGCCGACCCTCATTCATCCCATGTACGTTTGGCCGGTCCTGTGGATCGGCGGCTACGTTCCGGCCGGTCTCGCGATGAGAAGGGCGGGATTTGACGACGCTTTCAAATGGTTGCTCCTGCTCAACACGACCGTGATCCTCATCGGCTTTCAGGCCCTGACGTTTCTGGTGGTTCTGGGCCAGGGCCTTTCCTGGGCGATCAGCCCGCTCGCCGCGTACGGCATTGGTTTTGCCCTGTTCCTCGCGGCCACGCTCATCCTCCTGTGGGTACTGTCGCGCCGGATCGCGGGCACCGACCAGAGTCTGCGGGTGAAGCTGATGCTCTCCCTCACGACGGAAGGCCTGGCCCTGTTCCTGGGCCTGACGATCTGGGCGATGTGGCCGCCCGGGGGACTGTTCGCCGGGGGACCGCACGATGAGACCCGCCGCTTCCTGTTCGCCGTAGCGGTCATGGTGTTCGCCGTCATCGTCTTCTATGCGTTCGTTCTGACCGAGCGGCGCACAGTGCTTCGTACCCTCAGCCCGGAAGAAAGGGATCAACTGCCATGACATCGAGATTCCCATTCATCCGTCTCCTTGTCCTGCTCGTTTGTAGTGTGCCCGTAAGGGCATCTGAAGCAAGTTCCCAGTTGTCAGTTCCCAGTTCTCAGCCGATGGCCGAGCACCAACTGCCAACTGACAACCGCCCACTGCCAACTGACAATGCCTGCGTCTCGTGCCACCAGAACCTGGCGGGTCGGCTCAGCGCCGTCGTGCAGGAGTGGGCCCAGAGTGTGCACTTCCGCAATAATGTCAGTTGCGACGGCTGCCACGGCGGCGATCCGGCCGTCAAGCGGGACCAGTGTGGCGATGATGAGGCGTTCAAGAACCGCTCCCACCAGCAGCGCAGCCGGGAGCTGTCGCTGGTCAACCGCCCCGACGAGCAGTTCACCAGCACCGCCCGGGGCCGCAGCGTCAGTTACTTCTGCGGCAAGTGCCATTCCCAGATCAAGGAAAAGCACTTGGGTTCACCACACGGCGACCTCGGCAACCCGACCTGCCTGTATTGTCACGGCCAGGGCTCGCACGCCATCACCGAGTCGAAGGTGGACATCATCGATCTGCGACCCCTGAGCCAGGGCGGTCGCTGCGCCGTCTGCCACCGGGCGGCGACGATGGAGACCGTCGCCCAGGTCTACAAGACGCTCGTGAATGCCGAGTCCCAGTTGAAAAGCGCCTCCGAGCAGTACGGCAAACTGGAGACGTTCGGCTACCGCAACCTGGCTCTGAAGAAGATGTACGGCCACAGCCGCGAAACGCTCTCCCAGTTGCGCCAGTGCTTCCACAGCTTCAACATGCGGGAGATCAACGAGGCCGCCTCGACGATCAAGACCAACGCCCAGCTCACGCAGGACACCTACGAGATGATCCAAGCCCTGGAAGTTGCCAAAGGCCACCAGGCCTTCATCGGCATCGGCGCGGTCGCCTTCCTGCTGTCCTTCGCGGGCCTCTTGCTGAGCTACCGCAAACGATACCTGCATTGACATCCCGTGCAACTCCCGCCGCCCCCGGCAGGGCCGAGTATGCTCACGTCTTACCTCCGGGGGCGGCTCGTCTTGCCGCGTGTCGTCCCGATCCTGCGGAAATGGGGCTCGTTCTGCACAATCGGCATCGGATCGGAATGGTGGAATCATCTGTTTCTGTGCCAATGGCGGCCAGGACCGGAGCCGAGTTGGGCTTGACCACGGTGATCGTGATGGACTCGGAGTGCTGGGCCGTACTGTCGCGGACCGTAAAGATGACCGTGTAGCTGCCGGTCTGGGTTGCCCCCGGGGTCCACGTGAACGTCTGTCCGGAAAACGCGGCGCCGGCCGGAAGTCCGGAGGCCGAGTAAGTCAGGGCGCCGCTGCCCCCCAGAGCGCTGACTGTAAACGTCAGAGTCTGGCCGACGGTCACCTCCTGATTGCCGATGGGGGCCAGGATGGGAGCGGCACTGCTGAGGGCCGGCCAGACGGGCTCCAATTGGGCGCGGTACGTATCCCACATGTTCGCGGTGAACCCGCTCATCGACCGCCACCAGCCGGCGTATTCGCCCCCGGTGGCCGTGAAGGCCATATACCGGTCCGCATAATCGAAGAACGCATTGTGATTCCACAAGCTCTTGCCGCCGGGAGTCAGCAGGGCCGCCAGGGCGGTGCCGTGGAAGGGGGGACCGGCCACACTGCGATACTCCGTGGGAAGCCACTTGTTGCTCTTCTCCGGGTTCGTGGAGTGCCGGATTCCCCACTCGGGCAGTCCGATATCGGAAGTACTGTACGGGATCTTCACGGCGTCTCGGGAATCCGGATTCCACTTGGGGCCGTTCGTGACACTCACGTCGAGCGCGGCCACGTAGAAGGTCTGGTCGTCCTCGCCGAAATGGTAGTAGCCGGGCGGATTATTGCCGGGCCCATAGCCGTTCTGATAGAGATAATCCCCGGATTTGACGCCGATGGACTTCATGTCGGTGTCATGGAGCATCAGGCCGGCGAAGAGAATCGGCCACTTGCGGCCGCCCGCGTGACCGCCATCATTGCACCAATGCCAACTGCCGCCGTTGCTCAAAACCCCGTAGAAGTCGATGCCCAACTGCACGTACCGGATGAGGAGAGTCTCTTTCTGGGCATTCCTGAAGTTCAGATGCAGCATCAGGGCGCCAATCCCGATATTCGTGTACATTTCGCGGCCATAATCCGGCATGTTCAGGCTCGGGTGCTGCGCCCGGGCCACCCAGCCCGCCTGATGGTCGATCCAGGGCGCGGCAAACATGGCCTCCACGCTGGCCAGCGTCGGCGTTCCGGCGACGGGCGCGAGCGACTTGAGCAGCGAGTAGTTCAGGGCGGACTTGTTGAACTTGACCGTCTTGTCCGTGCCGCAGTACGGAGGCCGGAAACTGCCGGGCGCTGCGGGGGAACTCAAGACCGTCAGGACGGCCGCCCGCTGTAACTGCGGCAGGCTGTCTCCTGCGTCGACGCTGATCGTCGAGACGAGCGAGGAATTCGCCGCCAGGACGAGGGGGTTGCTGGCGGACCGGTTATAGGCGACGTTCAGGGCCGCATCGTAGGTATTGACGCGCATCGCGCTGTCATACCCCTGGCTGGTATTGCTCGGCGCCGGGTTGAGCATCGAGCCGTTCTTGATCCGCCCGCTGACCAACGTGGACGGCGGATTGATTCCGACGATCTCGACGGGTCCGACGACCCAGAAATCCCGGTTGGCAAACTGCCCCACCGGGTAGTCCGTGTCGAACGTCCAGGTAAGGGCGAATTGCTGCAGGACGCGCGCGCGATAGGAAACTTGGGTGGGCCAGGGGGCGGCGTACGTAGCGGCATCCGCCGACTGGATGATGATCGTGTCGCCGCTGGCGGCCGACTGTACTTTGGTCAAGGTCTGCCAGGGGGCACTGATGGTGCCGGGGTTGCTGTCGCTGCCGCTGGTCGTGTTGAGGTAGTAGGTGGCGGCGCTCGCCACTCCTTGAGCCCCCAAGCTGTACAACAGCAGCACCACCGCGACGGCAAGACGGCGATAACACACGCTGATTCGGCACAAGGCACGATTGCTGTGACTCTGTGTTTCCATGTTGCTACATAATCTCCTATGTTACCCTATGTAACATTTCCTTCATTGTTCCGACATTTCCCTTTTGACAGTGACCGACTACGCCGCGGGCCTTTTCGAGTACCAGTATGATGCGCCGCTGCCCGATTTCCAAGCCCCATGACCTCAATTTGGGCGCCGGCGACAGCGGCTGAATGGCCAGTGGGACATTTTGCCCGGCGAAGATTGGGTTCGTTTTGCACAACCGCCTCCGGCGGAGGGGCGAGGCCGGAGGGTCGATGGGCGGGCGAGGGTCGTCCAGCACCGCCGGGCAAATTGGGTTTGTTTTGCATAATCACCCGCTCTCTCCCACCCGGCCCAGCGGGAGATTGGCTTTGTTTCGCACGATCGGCATCGGACTGGAATGATGGAATACTGGAATAATGGGGGGCTCGACGGTCGCAACGGCCGAAATTGGGTTTGTTTTGCGCATTTGCCCCCGCGTCCCACACCCCTGGGGCTCTCCCACTCGGCACGGCCGGGAATTGAGTTCGTTTCGCGGGAATTGGGTTCGTTTCGCACAATTGGTGCCCGGGGCGCCGCCGGCCCTGGCCAGCCGCGTCCATTTCCGGGCGCGCGGGGTGAATTGGCTTCGTTTTGCGCACTTGGTCCTCCTGTCTTGCTCGACACTTGGAACTTCAAACTCGAAACTCCTTTTGAGATTGGGTTCGTTTTGCACAATCGGTCGTCGCTGGGGCCCGGCCGGGCGGAAATTGGGTTCGTTTTGCACGATTGGCCCGCGCATGCCAGAGGCGGCAAGTCGCAGGGCGGGCATCTCGCCGCAGGTCTGTCGCTAATCCGCAATCCGCAATCAAGAGACTGTCTCTGTGACTCTATCATTTTACCATGGTAAGACGCTTCTCTACGCCTGTCTGTTGACGCAAAAAGCCAAAATTCCGCAAAAGTCTTCCCGGCAGAGCCTGCCCCCGCGCAGAGCCTGCGCCCGACCTGATCAGGGCGGGGGAACAACGCGGTTGCTGTTCCTGGAATTACTGCCTGCCAAGATGCCCTGCGAAACGAGGAAATGCCTTGGATGAGCAGCCCGCCGGGGATCGTAGAAAACAACGATGGATTCGAACGGTTTGACGGATCATAGAAGGAGTTCAGCCATGACTACGGATACTTTGAAGGGCAAAGGGAAGCAGATCAAGGGCCAGGCCAAAAAGAAATGGGGCAAATTGACGGACGACGACCTCGACAAGATGGAGGGCTCGCGCGACGAACTGGTCGGCAAGATCCAGGAGCGCTACGGCAAGAGTAGAGAGGCCGCCGAGAAGGAAGTGGACGCCTGGGAGAGCAAGCCCTGACGCTGCTGGGCGGCGTAGTGATAAGTGACGGGTGACAAGACACGCAGCGATAAGCGACAAGTGACAAGGCAGAGTGGGACCGGAGGTAGCGGTCTGGCTTCATCTACTCCGCTCTTGCTTATCCCTTGTGTCTTGCCACTTGTCGCTTGTCATCCAGATCCTACCGCAGTTTCTTGTGTGTGAACTTCCGGGCGTTCGGACCGGTGTAATCGGCGACGACTTGGCCTTTGCCGAGCAGTTTCCACTTATAGATCACCAGGCCGTCGAGGCCGACGGGGCCGCGGGCGTGGATCTTGTTGGTGCTGATGCCGACCTCGGCGCCCAGGCCGTAACGGTAGCCGTCGCTGAAGCGCGTGCTGGCGTTCCAGAAGACGTCGGCGGAATCGACGAGGTTCATGAACCGCTCGGCCTTCTCGCGGTCGGCGGTGACGATCGTGTCGGTGTGGCCGGAGCCGTAGCGATTGATGTGGTCGATCGCGGCGTCCAGGCCGTCCACGACCTTGATCGACAGGATGTAGTCGAGGTACTCGGTGGACCAGTCCTCCTCCGTGGCGGGCTCGATGGGGATGATCGCCCGCGTCCGCTCGCAGCCCTTGAGCCGGCAGCCGCAGGCCTCCAGGGCGGCCTGGACCTTGGGCAGGAAGGCAGGGGCAATCTTCTCATCCACCAGCAGCGTCTCGGCGGCGTTGCAGACGGCGACATACTGGCACTTGGAATCGACGGTGACGCGCACGGCCATGTCAAGCTCGGCGTCGGCGTCCACATAGACGTGGCAGAGGCCGTCGGAGTGGCCGAGGACCGGAATGTTCGTGCTGTTCATTACGTGGCGGACGAACTCGTTCGAGCCGCGCGGGATGATGAGGTTGATCTGCTCGTCCAGAGCGAGCATCTCGGCCACATCCCGGCGGGTTTCGAGCAGGTGAATCCAGCCGGCGGGCATGCCGGCGGCGTCGGCCGCCATGGCGATGATGTCGGCGAGGACGCGGTTGGTGTGGGCCGCTTCGCTGCCACCCTTGAGCAGTACGGCGTTGGCGCTTTTGAGGCAGAGGGTCGAGATCTGGACCAGGGCGTCCGGACGGGACTCGAAGACCACACCAATCACGCCGATCGGGCAACTGACGCGGTAGAGCTCCAGGCCCTCGTCCATTTCGATAGCGCTGAGCGTCTTGCCGACCGGGTCGGGCAGCTTGATCAGGCTGTGGATGCCGGCGCAGACATCGGCGAGCTTGCCTTCGTCGAACTTGAGCCGCTTGAGCAGCGGGGCGGCCAGGCCGCTCGTCTGGGCCGCCTCCAGATCCCGCTGGTTCGCCTCGATGATCTGGGCCGCGTGTTCCTGCAAGGCTTTGGCGATCTCGGTCAACGCGTCGTTCTTGGCCTCGGTCTTGACCGCCCCCAGCCGGATCGAGGCCGCTTTCGCCGCCGCTGCCCGTTCCGCGATTTTCATTTTCCTTGACATTTTCATCGGCATCCCTTAACTTAATCCCACGCAGAAACAAATTATTATACGCCGTGACGGCGCAACAATCAATCGACGCCACGCGGGTGTTGCTTAGTGGTAAAGCACCAGCCTTCCAAGCTGGCTACGCGGGTTCGATCCCCGCCACCCGCTGTTCCCAGTGCGGATGACCGAATATGGGCACAGACTGTTCTCGATTCTCTCTGCCAGGGGCCGCCTTGCTCTTGGCGTTGCTAGGACTGGGCGGTTGCAGCGGGCCGCCGAGTATCGCGAATCTGCGCCGGCACGCGGCGTGCGCGTACTCCTTCGAGGTCCCGGAGGCCTGCGAGACCGTCTATTTGCGGATTGCCCGCCGGGCCCAGGAGCGGTATCGGTACACCAATCTTGCGACGTACCAGCCCGGCGTGGCCGTTCAACTCGCCCCCGACCACGAATCCGCCGCCGTGACCTTCTTCGAGGCCGGGGGTCTCAACCTGCGCTACATCCTGACTGCCGACCTCCGCGCCCTCGACCCGGCCCGCACCGAGGTCAAGATTTACTGCGCCAGCCGCAACTCCGCGCCCGAGGCCATCCTCTGGCGGCACTGGGCCGGCACGCCGCTCGACCACGGCGAGGGCGACAGGAAGGAGTCTCCATGAAATCCGATCGTCGTCGCACCCCGTCCACGCACCTGCCTCAATGCGCGGCGTCCATCATCGACGTCATCGGCAACACACCGATGGTGGAGCTGCAACGCATCGTGAAGCGCAGCGGTCTTGCGGGCCGGCTCCTGGCCAAGCTCGACTATCTCAATCCGGGCTTCTCCAAGAAGGACCGGATAGCCCGGGAGATGATGCTCACTGCGTGCCAGGGGGGCGAGCTGGCGCCCGGGCAGACCGTGGTCGAGTTGACCAGCGGCAATACCGGGACGGGACTGGCTCTCGTGTGCCGGGCGCTGGGGCATCCCTTCATCGCGGTCATGTCCAAGGGCAACACCCGGGAGCGCGCCCGCATGATGCAAGCCCTGGGCGCGGAAGTAGTGCTGGTGGATCAGGCTCCGGGATCACCGCCGAACCAGGTGTCCGGCGATGATCTGGCCCTGGTCGAGCAACGGGCGCAGCAATTGGTGCAGGAACGCCAGGCGTTCCGGGCCGATCAGTTCCAACTGCAGGCGAACGTCCTGGCCCATGAGCGGCACACGGGCCCGGAGATCTGGGAGCAGGCCCAGGGCAAAGTGGACGTCTTTCTCGACTATGTCGGCACCGGCGGCACGTTTACGGGCACAGCGCGCTTCCTCAAAGCGAAGAATCCCGGCATCCGCTGCTACGTCGTCGAGCCCGCCACCGCGCCGGCACTGGCCGGTGGGCCGATCACCAATTCCAGCCATAAGATTCAAGGCGGCGGCTACTGCCGCGCGGACCTGCCGCTGCTCGACCGCACGCTGGTGGAGGACTACCTGACCGTTACCGATGACGAGGCCATCGCCGGCGCCCGCATGCTCGCCGCGGAAGAAGGCATCTTCGCAGGCTTCTCCTCGGGCGCGCACTTGGCCGCCGCGCTGCGTCTGCTCCGCCAACGCGAGCGGGGCGCGACCATCGCCTTTCTGATCTGCGACAGCGGCCTCAAGTATCTCAGCACCGACCTGTACTCGAACGGGGCATCGTGACGATCCCAGGGACAGGGGGCCGGGGATCAGAGACCCGTGGTCGACTGCGGCTTTCTCTCCTGGCGCGTCCCCCGGCTGGGCGAGGACAGGATCTAGCGGCTGACGGCTGATTCGCAGCGCGCTGTTGGCGGCGAAGCCGCCGCAGGTGCCGCGGTTTGACTTTGCATCTCCTTCGCCAGATTCGGGGGAACCAGTAACGGCGCCGTGATCGACCAGAGGACCAGAACCACCGAGCCGATGATGGAGTGGTAGATGCCCCAGACCACAAACGGGCCGCCCAGCGTGTAGACCCAGATCACGTAGGAGATCGTCGTGACCACAAGCTGGATGAGGTTGGAGACTCGGCCGATCCGCCAAAGGTACAGGGGCGTCAGTACCAGAAGGACGAAGAACACCACCTGAATGAGGATGGCTTTGAGCTCCGGGTCCGGCATCTGCTGTGCCGCAGAGGTCGCATCATAGGTATAGCCCAGCATCCCCGCCAGGACCATGTAGGCCCCGACGATCTCCGTCGGGACCAACTTCACCAGTTTGTTCGCGAAGGGCTGGGTCGCGTTGACTTCTCGTGCCATACTTTCCTCGTTGCTACAGGAACAAATCCGTGTCGGTGAACTTGGACTCGACCAGGGACCAGAAATCGACCGCCAGGCCCGCCAGCACGTAGGAATGGGGCAGCCAACCATAGCCGGCCATACCCCACTCGGTGCCCCACGAGTTGCGGATCAGGATCGCTCCGGGGTCCTTGTCGATCATCTTCTTGTCATCGTAGCCGACGGCGACGATGGCGTGGCCCCCCTCGACCGCGTCTCCGGGCTTCGGAAACGGGATCTCGCCCTTGCCGTCCCCCGAGCCGGGAATGGAACTGTACACTGTAAATCCGAACATCGCGGGTAGACCCGCGGCCAAATTCTCCTTGAGCGCGTCCAGCGTCTTGGACGTATCCTGGCCCGGCGGGTCCAGGCGATAGTACTTGAGAGCCTGGTAGCTCTGGGCAAACGCGTAGCAGAACGCCGGCGGCTCGACATCGAATTGCGCGATGTTGTACGGCCAGTGGTTCTCCGGCGGCAGGCCGAAGAGGGCCATCGCTTTCATCGTCGTCCGCAGGTAGGCGCCCTGGTCGCCCGTCCATCCCAGCAGGTTCCGTGTCACCTTGTACAGGAACAGGCGTGAGCCGTCGAGGTACTTGCCATAGGCCCGCCGCTGGAAATACTCCAGCAGGCCCACCCCGGCGTTCGCCGTGCAGGAGCCCAGGTTCCCCTGATCCTCAATGGGGGAGCACCATGGGCGCAAGTCGACCGACGCGGGCACCGCTTCGGCCCGGACGGCCTCTACCCCTGCGCGGTGGATTCCTTTCACGTCCGGCGAATGGACGGTGAAGTCCCGGAAATCCGGAAGATCCCGTTCCCAACCCATTCCTTTGCTTGGTCTCATGTGCACCTCCTGTGCGACAATTGGTTGTGAAGAGCGCGAGAGTCCTCGCGTCCCGGCCCGCCAGGTGAGGAATTCTCACCATCGGCCACCCTTATCCGGCGAAACTCCTGATGGTGGAAACGTTACCCCCAGTGCCTGCTTCCCCACGCGGACCATCCTGGTCGCGGGAATCCCGGTGGCGCCGGGCGCCACGCGGGCACAGAGGCCCGACGTGGACAGCGGCCGGCGCCATCCGAGGGGACAGGCATACAAAATCGCCGCCGCGCTGGGGCTGGCCGTCAGCCAGAGAGCGGACCGGCGCATGACCAAGCGGAGAACGGCGGGGGAGGGGGACCTTCGAGATGCTACTCATGTACTACTTACGCTACTACTGCTCCAGGAATACGTACCATGTTGTCACGTATCACCCTCGGAAGCCATCGCAGTATTGTATGCACCTTGAAGGCTATGGCAAGGGAATTTTCCCCGATAACTGGTACAATTTTGGGCGTGTCTTATCGGTCGTTGTACTGTTTACCATACCGGCGTGGCACGGCTCAGAAGGGCTTGGTCACGCCGGGGACCGCGCAGGGGTAGAGGCCGTCCGGGCCGGGCTTGACCGGCGGCTCGGCATCCCACGCCAACCGCTCCGGCCCCAGGCTCCGGGTCGAGTTGAAGGCGTCGTCCCAAGCCACCACCTGGCCCGAGTAGGTCGCCATCCGCCCCAGGATCGCCGTCATGGTGGCCATCGCGTTGAACTCGGCCTCATTGTAGGGTCTGCCTTCCAGGATCGAGGCGAACAGGTCATCGTGCTCGACCTGGTAGCCGCTGCTGCGCTTGGGCCAGACGGACGGGTCCTTGCCCTTCACGTGGATGGAGCAGTCCCATTGATTGGCCATGACGGCGTAGCCCTTGGTCCCGTACGCATACGCCGTATAGCCGCTGTCCCAGCAGCCGGGAATCTGGCGGCACTGGCTGAACAACTGGGAGCCGTCAGGGTACTCGAACTCGTTGAAGTGATGATCGAAGATCTCGCCGAAATCTTTGCCGATCCGGACCTGCCGGCCGCCCATCCCATTGGCCCGCACCGGGTGGGCCTCGCCCTTGAGCCAGTTGATGGTCTCGAGGGTGTACACGTGCTGCTCGACGATGTGATCGCCGGAGAGCCAGTTGAAGTAGTACCAGTTGCGGACCTGGTACTGCATCTCCGTCTGGCCCGCCTGCCCGGGCCGCACCCAGACGCCGGCGTTGTTGTACGCCGCCCGCATGTGGTGAATCTCGCCGAGGGTGCCGTCCTGGATCATCTTGACGCACTCTTTGTGATTGGGCTCGTGGCGGAGGTCGAAGCCCACGGCCACGCTCAACTTCTTCTCTTTGGCCCGCTGACCGGCCGCCAGAATCCGCCGGACCCCGGGCACGTCGACGGCGGTCGGCTTCTCCATGAACACATGCTTGCCCGCCTCCACCGCCGCCTCGAACTGCGCGGGTCGGAACCCCGGCGGAGTGGTCAAGAGCACCACGTCCACATCGGATTCCAGCACCTTCTTATACGCATCGAACCCCAGAAAGCGCCGCTCCTTGGGGACATCGCACCGTTCGGGAAAGCTCTCCTTCAGTCGCGCGAGACTGCTCTCCATCCGGTCCTCGAAGACATCGGCGGCCGCCACCAGCCGTACATTCGGTTTGACGCTGAGCGCGTTCGTCGCGGCCCCCGTTCCCCGCCCGCCGCAACCGATCAGCCCAATCTTGATCACTTCCTTGCCCGCCGCATAGGCGCGCGGGGCGATGCCGAGCTGACTGGTCAGTGACGCCCCGGCCACAGCGGCCGAGGAGGCGGCGGTTGTCTTCAAGAAGTCACGACGGGCAATTTGCCTGGACATGGCTGACCCTCCAGATAACGGGGACATGGGGTTGTGCTTCCGCGACGAAAGCCTTCGCTCTTTCCGAGCCTGACCCCGGTCAAGCAGAATGGCTTTTCATTCTGGCTCATAGCGTACCATGATGAGGAGTTTTCGGCAGGTGTCAAGACGCAATCTGCAGGGCAATCGCATGTGCGCTACCGGCGCCCAGAGGGCTGTTTGGAGTACCGCGTTTACGCGAGTCAGAATAGTCTTTTCCGCCTGAAGGCGGTACGGTGGGGCCTGCCCCACCGCTTCCCCTGTCGGGTGAGAGCATGGTCAAAAAGCGGGCCGGCGGCTCCATTCTCCGCCGGCGCATGCTTCCGTAGGGGCAGGTCCCCGTGCCTGCCCTCTTGGCCCCCGTGCCTGCCCGGTTCTGGGGTAGCCACAGGGGGCTACCCCTACGGCTTGGGTACAGCGGCGGTTTGGATGCAGTAGAACCGCACTTCACTCAAACCCGTCTGCGGAGCGGTGCTGCTCCAGTTCTTCTCAATCGTGAGTTTGACGAACCTGGCCGGGACGGCGGCGAAGCTGACGATGGTGTTCGCCGTATAGCCGGCCTTGCCGGGCGCTTTGGCGAATTCGGGCACATTTGCCAAGGCCATCCACGTTGTACCGTCGGTCGAATACTCGATCTTGACCGTCTTGGCCCCGAAGCCCATAAACGGTTCCAGCATCGAGTTGAAGTTCCAGACCCACATCTCGTGCAGCGGGTAGATCCTGTCGAACTCGTACTGGATCCAATTCAGCGACGCGCCCGTACTCCACCACATGTCCTTCTGGTCCGTCGAATGGCCGTCGTTCTTGTCCAGCCCCGAGCCATCCACGGTCCTTTCCCAGCCACTACCGGCTTGTGCACTGGAAGCTTTGGCAGTCAC
>JAMCWO010000273.1 GCA_023481165.1 Planctomycetota bacterium
AAGGCCGATGCGGTGGTCCTGGAAGACAAGGCCCTGCAGCGCAGCGACACGCTCACGGTCGATCTGGCCGACGGCGGGGGCTTTGTTGCCCGATTCCTGAAGGAGAAATGAAGAATGGTAAGAACCCTGTTTGGGTCTGTGCTGGTCTTGGTGTGCGCATCCGGACCGTCCTGGGCGGCCGACAATGTGGTGCCGCTGGCATCGTCGGGGACACCGGCCATTTCCAACGTGTCCCTCAGCAAGGCGCAAGTGGCCCGCTATGAGACTGTCGAGATCACGTTTCGGATGGAAGGCCAATGGCAGAACCCCTTCGACCCAGAAGAAGTCCGCGTCGACGCGATCTTCATGGCGCCCGATGGAGCGCAGATTACAGTTCCTGGTTTCTTCTACCAGGAATATCGCCGCACGGTCTCCAATGGACGTGAGTCCTACCAACGCGAGGGCGAACCTTGCTGGAAAGTGCGGTGCGCGCCATCCCAGGCGGGAAAGTATACCTGTGTATTGAAAGCAAGGAATGGTGGACGAGAGATTACGGCCGAAGCTCCCACTTTCCTTTGTACCGGGGCGAGCGCCGGCCATGGCTATCTGCGGATCTCCCAGCACAATCCGTTCTACTTCGAGTTCGAGGACGGTATGCCGTTCTGTGCTGTGGCAATGGACAAGGCGCTGGGGCCGGTCTTCCAGTATGAGCGCGTCTACGAGCGCTTTGCCGGCGCGGGGGGCAACTTCAATCGCCTGTTCCTGACACACAGCAACTTCAACATCATGGAACGCGTTGTCGGCGCCGGACGTCCGGACAAGGGCGTGGGCAAAATGAACTTGGAGTATTGCTGGTGCGTGGATCAGGTTCTGGAATTGGGCCGGCGGCTGGGCATCTATCACATGCTGACGCTCACCAACCAGACGAACCTCCGTACCGACAACGGCGGCTGGGACGCGAATGTCTACAACGTCAAGAACGGCGGCTTCCTCCAGACGCCCGGCGAGTACTTCACCGATGAACGGGCCCAGCGCGTCTTCGAGAACCTGCTGCGTTATGTCGCCGCCCGCTGGGGTGCCTCGACCAGCCTCTTCTCGTGGGACCTGTGGAACGAATGCAGTGCGGCGGGCGGATTCACTCCCCAGAACGCGGCGCGCTGGCACGAGCGGATGGCACGCTATCTGCGCGCGGTGGATGCCGCGAAACACATCATTCATACGAACTTCGGGAACTTGAACAGCTATGCCGAGGTCGACGGACTGCCCGAGATGGAGCTGGTCTCGACGAATACCTACGCCGTCAAGGACATCGCGCAGATCGCCGAGGTCTGGACGAAGCGGCTGATCGAGCAGTTCCATAAGCCTTACATGCTCACGGAGTACGGGATCGGGCACAACATGCGCTCCGGCGGCTACGCGCCGCACGACCCCGAGCGGGTGATGGTCCACGATGGATTGTGGAGCCCCCTGCTCAGTGGCAGCGCCGGCACCGGCATGGCGTGGGACTGGAACTGGCTGGATGACGAGCACTTCTATCGCTACATTCAGGCCGTGACCCAGGTAGTAAAGGATATTCCGTTCAGCCGGCGCACCTGGCGGCCCGTGCAGGTGCAGTCATTCGAGTGGGCCGACGCTTCGCGGCCGCCCTACTACGCCGATACCTTCGTCGAAGGTTTCCCGGGGAACTACACGTTTCCGCCGGAAGCGCGGGACCGGGAGACATTCACCGTCTTGGAGGACGGACGGCTGGACCGGCAGGAGTTGCTCTATGCCCGGCTGGAAGACCGCAAGAGCGGGCAGGCACGACCCAAGTCGTTCCAGGTCCGCTATCCGGCGGATGGACAGTTCATCGTCTACGTGCCGGAACTCGACGGCAATCTGAAGACCGCGCCCCGACTGACGGTCTCCGTGGATGGCAAGACACTGCTGGAGCGGGAGCTTCTGCCTTACGGTCCTCCCGAGCAGTACGACCCTCGCTCTTATTACCAGAGATATCCGATCGAGATCCCTGCCGGCAGTCACACGATTCGCGTGGCGAACGCCGGCGGCGGCACCATCACGACCGCCTTCGAGCTCACGAATTACGTGCGGCGGAACGGACCGAATCTGGAGGTGCGCGGCTGGCAGACCGACGATTACCTGCTCCTGTGGCTGAAGCATCCGGAGTTCAACTGGATGTACCGCCGGATGGGCCTGCGGACGGAGGAGCAACCTGCGGGACGGCTCACCCTGCGGGACGTGCCGGAGGGAAAGTGGAACGCACAGTGGACGGACACAGTGGAGGCCCGCCCGGTGGGGCGGGAAATCGTGACATCGAAAGACGGAATCCTCGTACTGAGAACGCCGCCGACGGCGAAGAGTGTGGTGGTGCGGCTCCAGGTCGCACACTGATGTGGAGAAGGCAACTATATGAAATCCTTGTTGACGCAGCTTCTGATCGTGCTGAGTGCAATTTCGCCCATGGCCTTGTGCGGCGCCGCGGAGTTCCAGTGGGAGACGGCCACGCCGGAGAGTCAGGGCATGTCGAGTGAGAAGCTCGCGGCGATGCGGGGCGATCTGGCGACGAGGAAAACCACGGGCTTGTTGGTCGTCCGCAATGACAAGATCGTGTGCGAATGGTACGCGCCGGGCCAGTCGGCCAAGAGCAAGCATGGCACCGCCTCGATGGCCAAGGCGGTTGTCGGCGGCGTATCGCTGGCGGTGGCGATCAGCGATGGGCTTATCACGCTGGACGATCCGGCGGCCAAGTTCATCCCGCAGTGGAAGAACGACCCGCTGAAGTCCCGCATCACGATCCGGCAGCTTGGGTCGCATACCTCGGGGATCGAGGATGCCGAGGAGGGCAATCTGCCGCACCAGAAGCTGACTGGCTGGAAAGGCGACTTCTGGCAGCCGGGCGATCCTCCCCGCGACTCGTTCACGGTCGCTCGGGATGCCGCGCCCGTGGTGTTCGAGCCGGGCACCAGGATGGCGTACAGCAATCCCGGCATCGCGATGCTGACCTACACGGTCACCGCCTCGCTGCGGAACGCTCCGCACAAGGACGTCCGCACACTGCTGCGGGATCGTGTCATGCGGCCCATCGGCGTGCCGGACGACGAGTGGTCGGTCGGCTATGGCCGGACCCCCGTGGTGGATGGGCTGCCGCTGGTCGGCTCCTGGGGCGGCGGTGCCTACACGGCGCGGGCCGCAGCCTCGGTCGGGCGGCTCATGCTCCGTGAAGGTGATTGGGACGGCCGGCGGCTCATCAGCGCCGACGCGGTGCGTCAGGTCACGCGAGACGTTGGCACGCCCGGCAACTGTGGCATCGGCTGGTGGAGCAACAACGATGGCTCGTACCCCGAACTCCCGAGGGACGCGTTCTGCGGCACGGGCGCGGGCCACCAGATTGTCCTGGTCGTCCCCAGTCTCAATCTCATCGTCGTCCGTAACGGCGACACCCTAGCAACCGCTGGCGGCGAGCCGAACGCCTATCACGTTCCCCTGCGCCGGTACCTCTTTAAGCCGTTGGTCGATGCCGTCGTTCGTAGTGTGCCCGTAAGGGCATTCGAAGGACGTGTCGAAGGCGTCCCGCCTTCGAATCGCGGGCAGGATGCCCGCGACACAGCGCCTCACAGCGCCACTACCAACGCACGTCCTGTGCTCTCCGCGGCCGAGGATGGAGACAGGATCACCACCAGTTTGTCTGTCGCCCCGACGTGGAAGGCTGTAATTTGATTGTAGTCACCCTTTGTTCGCCCCGTTGCGGTTGGGCGGCTCGGTGCCGAGCAGGTTGCGGACGAAGAAGTCCTGCATGCGGTGCTGACCGTAGGCACCGCCCATGCCGTGGCCGGCGCCCGGGATCACGAGCAGGTCGAAGTCTTTGTCTGCCTTGACCAGAGCATCCACGAAACGCATCGTCGACTCCGGCGGGACGTTGTTGTCCATCTCGCCGACGATCAGGAAGAGCTTGCCGCGCAGGCGGGCGGCGTTGTCGATATTGGAGCACTCGGAGTAGCACGGCCCGACCGGGTAGCCCATCCACTGCTCGTTCCACGAGGCCTTGTCCATCCGGTTGTCGTGGCAGCCGCAGGAGGCGACGGCGGCTTTATAGAACCCCGGATGAAAGAGCACGGCCCCCGCCGCACTCTGCCCGCCGGCCGAGTTGCCGTAGATGCCTACGCGGCTGATGTCATAATAAGGATACTTCTTGGCGATGGCCTGGTGCCACAGGATGCGATCGGGGAAGCCGGCGTCCTTGAGATTGTGCCAGCACACATCGTGAAACGCCTTGGACCGGTTCGCCGTGCCCATGCCGTCCATCTGCACGACGATGAACCCGAGGTCCGCCAGGGACGCGAACTGGCGGTACGGACTGAAGCGCTTGGGCGCATACGAGCTTTGCGGTCCGGCGTAAATGCACTCGATCACCGGGTATTTCTCGCCGGGGTCAAAGTCCTTCGGCCGCGCAATGATGCCCCAGATGTCGGTCTTGCCGTCGCGCCCCTTGGCGACGAATACCTCGGGCGGCACCCAGCCGCCCGCGACCAACTCGCGGATGTCCGCCTTGTCCAGCGGGCAGACCAGCTTGCCATCGGAAACGCGTCGCAACTCGTGCACCGGGGCCATATCCACGCGACTGTACGTGTCGATCAGGTACCGCTTGTCCGGCGCATACTGAATCGAGTGCGTGCCGTTGCCCTCGGTCAGCGCCACCAGACCGGAACCGTCAAGATTGACGCGATAATAATGGATGAAGTACGGGTCCTCGTTCGCGTTTCTGCCGCAGGCATGGAACCAGACCTGGCGGGCATCCTCGTCGATCAGGTCGATGCCGCGTACCACCCATTCGCCTTTGGTGATCTGATTTCGCACTTCGCCCTGGGCGGCGTCAATGAGATACAGATGCCGCCAGCCGTCCCGCTCGGAGACGTAAAGGATCTCATCGCTTTTGTCGAGCCAATTGACCAGCCGCAGGTCCAGGTTCTCCGTGTGCGCGGTCCAGATGAAGGTCTTGCTTTTCTCGTCGATAAGATTGCGGGCTTGGCCGGTATGCGAATCGATCTCGACCACGCGGAACCGCTGGTGGCCGCGGTCGACCTTCTCATAGGCGAAACAGCGCCCATCCTTTTTCCAATGCAGACGCGGGACTTCCCAATCGAGTTCCAGCTTGTCTACTGCCGGCTTGATTTGTTTGCGGGTCTCGACATCGAAGAGATTCAGCTCGTAGGTTCTGAACCTGTCGCCCGGCAGGGCATAAGGCCGCTTGCTGAACTTGGCCCGTCCGCCCTCCTTCGGGGAAGACTCGATCAGATAGACTTCCTTACCATCCCCCGGCTCGATCCGCCAGGCCACCAGGGTCTTCGAGTCCGGCGCCCAAGACAACATGCCATAGGCATTGTCTTCGACGCCGTTGGTGCTGAGCCGGATCTCTTGGTTATCGGCCTTGTCGCGCACCCAGGCGTTGTAGTCCTTCACGAAGGCCGTCCACTTGCCATCGGGCGAGTCCATAGATGGGCCGCGTTCCCGGCCCGAGCCCGGCCCGCGCCGCCCGAACCGGGATGTCCCTTCACCTTGGCCCGCCGGCGCCTGGATCGGACCCAGGTCCGTCTTGGTACAGATGTAGGAACCCAGGTCGCAGGCCCAGGTCGTCCCCTCCACGGTGAAACGCACTTGTGTTGTGGCGAGGGCATCCTGGGTTCCCAAACGCGATAGATCGCGTTTGGGGTCCCCTTGCCCTTGCGTGTCGCAGGCGTCCCGCCCGCGGTTTGAGGGCTGGACTGCAACCTCAATCACGTCGAAAGGCAACTGGTCCGCCTTGTACTCAACTCCGGCCGCCTTGGACAACGCGGCGGCCAACCTGGCGTGATCGAACGCCGGTTCGCGCGTGCCGCGCTCGGCATCGACCAAAATGAACTCCTTCGTCTTGCCGGCGAGATCGTTGCGGTACCAGAATCGGGTGTTGCCGGCCAGCCAGTGCGGCGTGATCCGGTCCTTGTACACCCCCTCGGCGGGGCGCGACGGCCGGAAGCCTTGGGCGGATGCCTGGGACGCGTTCAGCGCCTGGGCAAGGGCAAACGCCGCCAAGGACAGGATGAGATGGTTTGTTGTGACGCGGACACTACCAATCATTGTCGGTCCTCCACAAGCTCGCCTGATTGTAGGTCTTCTGCCGCCGTTCGCAAGGGAAAGCTCCCGCCGCCACCCGCGGGCTTCCAACGAATTGGCTTTGTTTCGCACAATCGGCCCACCGTAGGTTTGTCCCCGATCCGCAATCCGCAATCGAGGAATTGGGTTCGTTTTGTGCATTGGACCGCAGCAAGATGGGTTCGTTCCTTCGGAACCGTCTGGCTGTACGATTCACCATAATTTCTTTTCCTGCAACCACTTGCCGCCGAATTGGCTTTGTTTCGCACGATTGCCTCCCTGACGCCCCGTCTCCCAGATGCCCCAGCTCTCCCAAGTTTGGCTTTGTTTTGCCGAAGCCTATTGCAGGTACGATGTACCATAACTCCTTTCCTGCAAGCCACGTGCCCCTCCCGCAGCGCCGGCGGACATTGGCTTTGTTTGGCGCCGTCGTGCCCCGGCGGGATCTGGCGGCCACCCCCGCCCCTTCCTCGGCGCCCGGACCAAATTGG
>JAMCWO010000125.1 GCA_023481165.1 Planctomycetota bacterium
GCGGCGGACGGGGCGGGGCAGGACGACGGCGTGGTGCGCGTGGCCCCTTTGTTGGAGCGGGTGAAGGATTGGCGGGCGTATCTGCGGGAACCACGGGAGGCGGCGGAAGAGGAATTGTGGCGTCGGCACGAGCGGACAGGACGGCCGCTGGGCGCCCCGGCGTTTTTGGATCGGGTCGAGCGTTGGCTCGGGCGGGTCGTGCGCCCGGCCCGGCCGGGGCGGAAGCCAAAGCAGCGGGAGAAATAGGTATGGTGTCCCCGGAATTCCAAGAGGAATTGTGGCGGCGGCACGAGCGGACGGGACGGCCGCTGGGCGCCCCGGCGTTTTTGGATCGGGTCGAGCGTCGGCTCGGGCGGGTCGTGCGACCGGCCCGGCCGGGGCGGAAGCCAAAGCAGCGGGAGAAATAGGTATGGTGTCCCCGGAATTCCGGAAGCCAAAGCAGCGGGAGAAATAGGTATGGTGTCCCCGGAATTCCCCAGAGGCGGTTCAGAGAAGAAAAGGAGATCGGGGACATCGACGGACAAGACGTTCACGCGACGATCCGCGGGATTATCTGGCCGGACTCCGTTCGTGGGGACTGAGGCCACACGACCTCGTTAAGGTGACTGGAGCCGGCTTCGTACGTAGACTCCTGGCACCCCAAACCGGGTGATGCCGAATAGATGTGTGGAATTCCCGCGAAAAAATCCCGCGACCGTCTTGACAACGGCTTGCTCATAGATGTCCCCGGAATTCCCCCGGAATTCCCTCCCGGATGTGGTTCGAGTCCAATGGACCAAAGACGGGTATAGGTTCCAGGTTTCTCAGAGCCTGGCGGTCATGACGACCCGAGTCGTTCCGCTGGCAGGCACCGATCTGGGGCAGACGGTCGAAGCCGTAGAGTTCCAGTGTGCTTCTGTCACCTTGTTCGTGAGATGGTCCCGTGATATGCTCATGCTGTTCGGATGTGCCGTTCCGCCGTGGGCGACGGCCTCGGTCCACCGGTGTCCTGGAGCAGGGGAAGACCATGAACAGATGTCGGAATTGTCTCACTCTCTCTTTGGCGGTTCTCTTCGTAGCAGGCGTTCCTCACGTGTCATCCACGTCGGAGCCGCCGTATCCGGCCAGTCCGGTGATTGCCAAGCTGACGTGGGACGACGCGGTCGTCAAGTGCGGGCGGGATGGATCGGGGGACAATTGGCCGATTGCGTGGGTGGAGGATGACCTGTGCATTACGGCGTGGGGAGATGGACCGGGATTCGATGGACCCACCTCGCGGGACGCAAGGCTGTCGCTGGGCTTGGCGCGGATTTATGGTGGTCCGCCGGGGTTTCGCGGGGAGGATTTTGCCACGAACGTGGATACGCGGGAGGGGGGCGGGTCGAGCGGGATCAAGGCCAGCGGGCTGCTGATGGTCGACGGCACACTATATATGTTCGTGCGGAACTACAAGCCGCCGGGGTCGGACGATTTCACGAATGCGCGGCTGGCGTGGTCGCGCGATTGCGGCGTGCATTGGGAATGGGCCGACTGGCATTTCGCGGACACCTTCGGCTGTCCGGAGTTCGTGCAGTTCGGTAAGAACTACACGGGCGCGCGGGACAACTACGTGTACATCGCATCGCAGGCGAATGACAGTGCGTACGGTTTCGCGCCGGACATCGTGATGGCGCGCGTGCCGAAGGAGCGGGTGGCCGACCGCAAAGCGTACGAATTCTTCGCGGGGCTGGAGGGCAGCAGCCAGCCGAAATGGTCGGTGGATATCGGGCAACGTGCGCCCATCTTCCACGATCCGCAGGGCACACAGCGCATCGCGATCACGTATAACGCGGGGTTGCGGCGGTACCTCCTGACGACCTCGCATTTGCCGCCGGGCATGAAGGCGACACACACGGCGGCGCTCGGCGTTTTCGATGCGCCCGAGCCGTGGGGACCCTGGACCACGGTGTACTATAAAGACCACTGGTCCGTGGTCAACGGCAAGGACTGCCGGACCTACCATCACAAGTTCCCGCCCCAGTGGATGAGCCCGGACGGCAAGGAGATGTGGCTGCTGTACTCCGGCTTGGACGGCGGATTCTATGCGTTCTGTCTCAAGAAGGCCCGGCTGGAAATTTGAAGCGCGCAGCATCAGTAGTTTGTGGGGGATTTGGGCGTCCAGCCTTTGAAACCGTGACAGCGGTAGGCGACAAAGGTCTTGAGGGTCCGGCCGGACTTGCTGCGGATGGTGATCGGTTGGGGCTCGGCCCGATCAAAAGCGCGGACGAGGTCCGGGTGCATGTCGCCTTCGGTGACATAGACGGCGCTCTGACCCACCAGCTTATCGAAGGGGTCCCCAACGCAGAATTTCGCGTTGGGGGCCCCGACACCCTGCCAGATGTCGTATTGATTCATCCGCCGGCCCAGGTTGACGCAGTAGACCGTGGGGCGGCCCTCGGTGTAGAACGCCAGCTCCGAGGCGGTCATGTAGTAATCGGCCAGGAGGAAACAAGGTTGGTCCATACTCCGGGCGATCTGCGTGACTTCCGCGCCGAGTTGACGCCACCCCAAGAGTCTCTTGAGGGGATGTGACTTCCCCGGCCAGGGCACATTCATCGTCAGAAAGGGGACGTGCAGAAAGAGCGTGGCCACCGCCGGGATGATCAGGCCCGCCGTAACCAACTGCTTCCGGCGGACGCTCAGCGGACGATAGTGGTGTACAAGGAAATCGGCCAGCGGGACGATACCGGCCAGCCAGGCGACCAGCGGCCAGTTCGCCTGGACCTTGCCCTGGAGACTCTTGAGGAGAAAACCGATCAGCAGGGGGATCGTCAGCCAGAAGGAGAAGGGGTCCTCGCGCCGGCGTTTGATGACCAGGTACAGGATCAGGACGGCGAGGACCGGCGTGATGACGCCCAATTGCCCGCCGGCGAATTCGAAGAAGGTCCCGGGCGAGAGGCCCCAGCCTTGGGCCAGCTTGGTGTGGCCGAGATCGTGGCGGAACATGACCCAGCCGTGCCGGCTGTTCCAGACGATCACCGGCAGAAAGAAGAAGAGGCTCAGGACGAGGCTCAGATAAGGCCACGGTGTGCGCAGTCGCAGCCGCCCTTGTCGCGTCGTCGCCAGCAGCAGGGCGGCGGGGATATACAGAAACGCGATGGCGTACTTCGAGAGCAGGCCCAGACCGAGCGCGATCGCCAGGAGCAGCCAGTCGGATGCGGCCCCGCCGGACCAGGCGCGGTGCAGGAAGAACAGGGATAGCAGCCAAAAGAAGATCAACGGCGTGTCCGGCGTCATGCCCAAGCCGAAGGCGGAGACCAGCGGCAGGATCTGGAGCAGCACCGCGGCCGCCAGACCAACTTTGCGATCGTACAGTCGTGTGCCGAGCAGATAGAGGACAACGCTGGATAGCACCGACAGGATCGGCGCCAGGAAGCGTACCCCCAACTCGGTAGCGCCGAACAGCAGCGTGCCTGCGCGGATCAGGACGGCCACGCCGGGTGGCTTGGAGTAATAGCACCAGTCCAGCCGGCGCGACCACTCCCAGTAGTGCGCCTCGTCGCCGCTAAGCTCAAGGATACCGGAGGCGAGGATCGCGAGCCGCACCGCCGTCAACAGAACGAAGAAGCCGAGCACGAGCAGCAGGTGGTTTCGCGCTACCGGCTCGCCTCCGGCACACAGGCTGCTGCGATCATCCATGTCGTGTGTCATGATCTCCATTCTTACGCAAGTTTCCGATTGTTCCGTTGCTTTGTAGCCGGTATGTTACTGCGCAGCGGCGTCGTTGAAAAGTTGGATTGGATGCGAACCGCAGACTATCCAGTGCAGGACGAAGGAGTCTGACCCATGCCCTCGGGGACCGGGCAACCACAAGAAGGCACGAGTACTGCCTCCGCGCGACGGTGGCCTTCGCCGGTCCGGCGTACGGCCGCGGACAGGGCCGAACTGGGCTTCCTGATATTCGTGACCCTTGCGGCGGTGGGCGGTTCCTACGGGGCGATGATCGCGCTCGGCAACTTCCATGCGGTCGTGCCGCAGCGCATCTATCGTTCCGGCCAGCCGACCCCCGAGCAGTTACGCGCCTGGGTCGATCGCTATGGGCTCAAGACCATCGTGAATCTGCGCGGCCCGACCGCTCCGGGGGCGGCCCAGGAGCGCACGGTGGCCGCGTCGCTGGGGGTGGAGGTGATCTGTCTGGAGCTCAGTGCGTACAAGCGGCTATCCGGCCGCAAGCTGGTGCAGTTGCTTGATGTGCTCCAGACTGCCAAACAGCCTATGCTGCTGCACTGCTTTCATGGCGTGGATCGCGCGGGCACCGCCGCAGCGCTGGCCGCCTGGCTTCTTGGCGGCCGGCCCTACGAACGGGCCCGCTGGCAGGCGTACGTGCCGCCGGGACCATGGAAACGGTTCAACGGCTCCGGTCATATCAGCGATGTGCTCACCCGCTACGAGGATTTCTGCCGCACGCGCGGCGTAAGTCCCGACAATCCGTCTCTCTTCCAGCACTGGGCCCGGGAGATTTATTCGGCCCGGGACAGCCCTGTGGAACCCGGTGCTCTCTGCGACGAAGACACCGGCCGCCCGCGCGACCCCGGCCCGACTCGATAGTCTCGCTGCGTTTGGCAGTGCCACGCGCGCAGGCCCGATAACTGTGACTTGATACTGAACGTCATTCGGCGCTCGCTTCTTCTCGCCCCGCCTTGGCAGGTCCGCGGTCGTCTCTCTGTTCCTGTCGGGCGGCCAATCCCTTTCTTCTCGGTCCTGCACCGCCGGTCAAGGCCCCCGTCTTTTGCCCTCTTTCACTCCCCCGGTCCGGTGACGGGCCGCATCAAGTTGCACGGTTGGCAGGTCGATGGGAGAGTCAAGGAGGTCCGTCAAAATGCCTCATCAGAAGATTCGCGTTCAGCCGGTGCTCATCCTTCTCACGGTCGTCCTTGCCTGTGCCGCCCGTGCCGGTGAGGTTTCCTGGGTGCTGGGCACCTCGAGTGCGTCGTCGTGGTCGCTGCAGCCGAGCGAGCCGAACGAGACCGCTCTGATCCGGTTCTCCGGCCCCACCCGTCTCTATGCGAACCAGTTCCTGGCCGAGCAAGCGCTGGGCGGCAAGCCGGTGCTCCAGATCGACACCCTGGGCCGCAAGATTCAGCTTCGGTTCGAGCCTCCGGCCCGCAGCCGCGCGGACGGGACGCAGTCCGTCTGCGGCTTGCAGGGCTACTTCGGTCCTTTGGAGCAGGGGCCGTGGCAATTCTTCTGCACACAACCGGGCGCCGCCTTCACCCTGCCCTTCGAGGTCCGAGGGCAGGCCATCAGTGCCGTTTACTACGTGGATGCCCGTGCGACCGGGACCCACGATGGCTCGAGTTGGACCAATGCGTTTGCTCTGCTTCAGGATATTCTGGCCGTCGCCGGGCCGGGCAGCGAGATCCGCGTGGCCCAGGGCATCTACCGGCCGGATCGCGGGACCGGCCTGCGGACCGGAGATATTGCCGCGGCCTTTGTTCTCAAAAGCGGTGTGGTCTTGAAGGGGGGCTACGCCGGAGTGAAGGCGGCCCATCCCGACCAGCGCGATGTGGCGGCGTATGAGACTGTCTTGAGCGGCGACCTGCTCGGGAACGATGATCCGGATCTGGGCCCGAAGGGTTTGGCTGAGGATCCTTCTCGATCCGACAATAGTCTGCATGTCCTGATGATCATGGGAACCGACTCCACCGCGGTCCTGGATGGCTTCACCATCACCGGCGGCCATGCTTTTGTCAGGCAGCGGACCGGGGTCTCCTCCTATGGCGGGGGGCTCTACATCGAGACGGCCAGTCCCATCATCCGCCATTGTCTGATCACCGGCAACGCGGCGGCCGACTACGGCGGCGGTCTTTATGCGCGCGGCCAAGGCGTTGTGACTTTGATCGATTCCGCCCTCGCCGACAACTGGAGCGGCGGTTTGGGCGGTGGCGTGTTCGTCAACTGGGACGGCGCGATCCATCTGGAGCGCTGTCTCGTCAGCGGCAACGCCGCGTCACTATATGGCGGCGGTCTCTCCTGCTATGCCAATGGCAGTCTGTACCTGTCGAATTCCATCGTCAGCGGCAACGTGGTGCTCACGTCGCGCTACGGAGCCGGCGGGGGGCTCTACTGCTCCTACTCCACGGCTGCTTTGAACCATTCCACGTTCATTGGGAACTCGGCTCCTGTGGGGCCGGGCGTCGCCTGCTGTTCCACGGATCCGTCCCGAAGGAGCCGGTTGTCCGTGGCGAACTGCATCCTGTGGGACCCCGGCAGTATCGCGAACCAGGACGAATCCGCCGTTGAGGTCACGTACAGCGACGTGTACGGAGGCTGGACCGGTCCCGGGAATCTCAATGTCGAGCCGGGCTTTCTGGCGGCCGGGCGCTGGGACCCGGGCCCCAATCCGGCGGGCGATACCTGGTCCGACGGCGATTATCATCTGGCGTGGGAGTCGCCCTGTGTCGACGCCGGGGACCCATGTGCTGTGGCCGACGCCGCAGCGATGGATTTTGGAGGACAACCTCGCTTTTCCGGCTTGCAGGTGGATATGGGGGCTTATGAGCTGAGGAACGATCCGCCGATCGCCGACGCCGGTCCTGATGTGGCCGGCTTTCTGCTGAAGGGGGATAAAGGCACGG
>JAMCWO010000182.1 GCA_023481165.1 Planctomycetota bacterium
TCGCGGACGGCTCTGGGCGGCCACGATTCGGCTACAGGGAAAGACCTGCAGGACTATGTGAGCTGGCTGACCATGCCGGTGGCGTTGCCGGATATCCTTTCCAGCGACGGCCGGCTGATCTACATGCGATCCCAGCCGTTCCACCCGGATGGGACACGGCTGCCCCTGGAAAAGATGCCGGCCGGGGCCGACGCGGATCAGGGCGCGCCGCCCGCCACGCAGGACCCGCAGTATGCTCACCTGTTCTGCCCGACCGGATTCCTGGACGACGACGCTTGGCACCGCTCCTACTGGATGTACGGCAGTCGTTTTATCAGCGGCTGGTGCGGCTACTACCTGGCGGGCAAGGTGGCGCCCGCCGGACAAATCCTGGTCTTCAACGAGGACAAGGTCTACGGCTTCGGCCGCAAGCCCCAGTACTGGCGCTGGACGACGCCGATGGAGAACCAACTGTTCGCCGCCGGGAAATTCTCCCCGACGCCGGACGGCGGGACAAAGGCAGAAGCCTCGCGGGTTCGAGTCGCCAAGTCCGCCAGCCTGAATCCGGCCGGCAAGCCTCTGACCGTCGAGGCGTGGGTCAGGTCGCAGAAGGCCGGCGGCGTGATTCTCGCTCAAGGGGGCGGTAGCCAGGGTTACGCGCTGTACTTGAGCGACAGGCAGCCGGTCTTCGCGCTCCGCACGAGTGGGACTCTGGCGGCCGTCAGCGCCCAGACCGACGTGGTCGGGCGGTGGGTGCATCTGGCCTGCATCCTGACGGCGGACCGGCACGTGCAGCTCTACGTGGACGGCAAGCTTGCTGCTACGGGCAGTGTCTCCGGGCTGCTCGCGAGCAATCCCGCGGAGGACCTGGAGGTCGGCGCCGATGAAGGCAGCGCGGTGGGCAGCTACGACGGTCCGTTTGCCTTCCAGGGCCTGATGGACGAGGTTCGGATCTACCACCGGGCCTTGACGGAGGCTCAGGTTGCGGATCACGCCTCGGCGTCAAGCCCCGCCGCGCTCGATAACGCCGACCTGGTTCTGCGGTTCTCTTTCGACCAGGGTGATGCTTCCGATAGTTCGGGCCAAGGGAACCACGGCCGGACCGGCGGTGTGACGCCGGCGAAAGGGAGGTTCGATCAAGCACTGCAATTCACGGGCGCCGGCGGCGCGCCATCCGGCTTTCTCGTGGAGCAGACGTGGACGAAGGATCTGCCCCTGCTGGCGCGCGGGATGGTTCTTGCCGGCTCGACGCTCCTGGTCGCCGGTCCGCCCGACCTGATCGACGAGGAGCAGGCGTTTCGCCGGATTGACGATACTCAAGTCCAAGGTCAACTCGCAGAACAGGCGGCCGCTCTGCAAGGCAGGAAGGGTGCTGTGTTGATGGCGGTCTCGACCGCCGACGGCGGACTATTGGCTCGCTGCGAGATCGACAGTCCGCCGGTCTTCGATGGAATGATCGCTGCCCAAGGCCACTTGTACTTGGCCACGACCCGGGGCGATCTCGTGTGTTTTCGCCAGCGCGCAACGGCCAGGGACCGATGAACGCCGCTCATCGGGGCGCTCGTCCGCAGGGAACGATGCGAACACCAGGGACGATCAGAGCAGTGCGGCGGGCAGGATGAGGCACATGGAAGAGAGAATGAGGCGATCGGGATTTCGTCCGCGCTGGATGCTGCTGACGTTGCTGGCGGCCGGGACCGTGCTCGGACTTACCCATATCCCGGGCGAGGATATGCCGCGCGTGCTGCAGGTGCATTACCTCGACAAGGCGGAGCATGTGGCGGCTTACGGCCTGATTGCGGGGTTCTTTCTTCTTTCTCTCCAGCGGCCGGTGCGTCCGGCGGTGCTGCTGATCGGGCTGGCGACGCTGGCCACGCTCGGCGCCTTGGATGAAATGACGCAGCCTCTGGTCCACCGTATTGCCAGTATCTGGGACTATGCCTGCGACTTGATCGGCATCGCTCTTGTCAGCATGGTCTTTCTGGTCGGCAGACTGTCGGGACTCTCTGCTGGCAGGCCGTGAAGGCTTAGAGCGATCCGCGAGAAATCGGAGACAGAAGAATCTATCCGCCGGATGATCGATCTCAAGGGGGAGATCTTCGGCTCGTTTCCTGCGGGGATCAGTCGGCGGGGGCCGGTTCGATCCGCACGGCATCGGCGCGGAGGGCCGCCAGACAGTGCGGGCAGAGTAACTGTCCGGAGTCGATCCGCTTAAGGCTGGCCAGGGCGATGCCGCTTGCCTCACAACATTCGCAGACTCCGACCTCCAAAGGTGGATCCGCGACCGCGGGTGCGGTGCTCTCCGGCTCACCAGGCTGTACCTCGTCCTGGAGAGCGGGCTGCTCTTCGGCCTCTACCTTCGGCGTGCTCGCCTGTCCGCCTTGGGTCATCTGTGCCAGTTTTGCCTCGGCCCCGGCCCGCGCCTTTGCCTCCGCCTCGATCTTGGCGTTCGCGGTCTCCACGAGTTCCGTGAAATGGCGGACCTTGTCCAGGAACTGGGCTTTGAGCCTCTCGATCTTCTCCGTGCTCTCCCACCGGATCTGCCGCAGGGCATTCTCCTGGATGGCATGCTCCCACATCTCGAAGGCGATCCTCGCGGCGGTTTCCCGGTCGTCCGCGGCCGCTTTGTCTCCATCGAGCTTCAGCGGCCGGGCCTTGGCTTTGTCCTCGCCCGGCAGCTTGACACGCCACCACCAGCGGTCCGCCCGCTGGTAGAATTCGCCCGGCAATGGGATCGTGAGGCTCTCGGCAGAGGAATCCTGCGCCGGGGCAGGCTCTCCGGGACCCTGTTCCTCCAAGCTGGCTTCCTGGGGAAGGTCTCGAGGTTCATTGGCGTTGTGGTCGGGGCGAGCTTGGTCTGGTTGTGGATTCTCCCCGGCGGCCCCGTGGCCGTCGTCCTCACGGACCCGCGTTTTTTTGCGTCGTTTCGCCACGACAAACATCCATCCTTCGCCCCCGCGTCAACGGTGTGCGGGTCGCCTTCCGTGCAGCGCTTCAGGGGTATCGGAATCGGGCGGTGGCGACACGTACGGGGGCGACAGCAGCACCTGCTCGTTTATGAAAGGAATCTCGAGATTCAGAGCGCAGGGCACTTCGGCGCCGGCGATCTGGTTGTCCCTGGCCGCGCCGCGGGCGCGATCGCTTTCTCGACCCGGGTCGCCGGTAGCCTGGCTATCCATCGGCGTGGGACGCTGCCCGCCCCGGGGGGCGGCGGTGAGCACATCGTTGAAGAGCGCCGACAGGTCCTTTTGGATGCCTCGGCGCGCGGCCCCGCCGCGCCCGGGCTCCACCGGCGCGACATCTCCCAGGACCTCGGCGGCCACCGCGCGATACTCCTTGGCGCCCCGGCTGCGGGGAGCATACTGGAGAACCGACTCGCCCGCGCTCGGCGCCTCGGAGAGCCGGACATCGTTGTGGATCACGGTCTGGAAGATCAGCGCGCCGAAAATCTCCCGCATCTGGAGCTGAATCTGCTTGCTCAGCGTGGTGCGGGCTTCGACGAGCGTCAGGAGAATCCGCAGGTTCTCGGCGGAACAAGGGTGATAACGCTCCCGGATCAGGCGGATGGTCTCCATGACACGCCGCAGTCCTTCCAGGGAATAGTACTGGGCCTGGACGGGCACGATCACATCGCTGGCGGCGATGAGCGCCCCGATGGTCAGGACCCCGAAGGACGGCGCGCAATCCATCACGCACAGATCATACTGCTCCCGGACCGACTTCAACAGGCGGCCCAGAATCAGCTCCCGGCCGGGGGTTCGCGCCAGTTCCACGTCCGTGCTGGCCAGCATCACGCTGGACGGCGCCAGGGTCAAATGCGGCATCGCCGTCGGCACCAGAACGTCGGTCAGATTGACCCCGGGGCTGGTGGCGGCCTCGTACACGGTTTTCTGCAGATTGTCCGGATCGAGACCGAAGCCGATGGTGGCATGGGCCTGGGGATCCAGGTCCATCAAGAGCACGTTTCTTTGCTGTTCCGCCAGGGCGGCGGCCAGATTTATGGACGTGGTGGTTTTCCCGCAACCGCCTTTTTGATTCACAACAGCGATTGTCTTCATAATGCGATGATCCTCTTATCTGACGCAGATATCGGTTGGACCGCAAGTTGTCTTTAGCACCCGAGGCCCGAAAAAGTCGGCCGCGGGCGGAACTTGGTTATGGGGACGTTCGGCGATCGGCGCCGCCACGAGAGACACATCAAAAGGTCGCGCAGGACCCTGCGGCTCCAGAGAAGTCTTCGCCGTCTCGAACGCCGGCCTCACAGGGCGCAGCGGCGGCGGAGCCAGCCCACGAGGCCCGCACCCAGGCTCGCCAGCATGATCGCGCCGGGGGCGGGAATCGGAGTCGCGATGGTCGTCAGCATGTCTTGTTGACGGTACTGGAGGTCGCCGGCGTGGCCCACCTGGTAGGAATTCAGGACGCGAACGTTCCCTAAGCCGGTCCAACTCCCTGACGTCACAGCGTTTTGGGCCGCCGTGTAGAAGGTGTCCTGAAGCGAGCCGCTACCCCAGGTCAGGGCGGCTTCGTCCTCGAGGTACCAGATCACATCCTGGAGGGCGCCCGCCGAGGCGCTGCGCGCCGGGCCCGGCGTGTAGTCATACCCGCTCAGGATGCCGGCCTGGAAATTCCAGTACAGATAAGCGGTCCGCGGGTCCAGCGGATCGCCGCCGCCCGGTCCGGCCGGCCCGTTATTCGGACCGCCCAGCAGGGCTTCCGTGTTGAGCAGCACATCGTACGTCGTGCCGGGAATCGCGTACTCCGACCCCTCCAGGCAGAAGCTCTGGAACGGTCCGCTGTACCCGAGGAGCGTGGCGAGTTCGGCATTGGGAGCCAGCGTAAACTCGCCGCCCAAGCCCGAGTAGTAACCGGACGTGCGGGTCACGTCGATGGAAGGAGCAGCCAGGGCCGACCCGGCCAGCACGAGGCAGGCCAACAGTGCACGGAGACGGATTTTGGACATTGCATCACCCCCACTTGAAACCGTTGCCATGGCCCTCCTGGCGAGACGTTGTGGAAACCACCCCCCGGTGGTGTTCTGATTGCCCCCAATCTCGATGTTACAGCACGCAGTATACCGGATCCCTGGACCCTTGTCAAGAAGACGCCGGAAGAAAACAGGAGAGAAAGATCTCATTTATCGTGTTCATGGAGGGCAGGGTCCCGCCGCGTGTTTTTATCGGAAGGCCGCGGCACCCTGTTTTCCCGGCGGCAGATTTTTTTGTGGGCGGGATTTGGCGGCCGGGGAAACTCTTGCCATTCTTTCTATAGATGCAATGCTATCTCTGAACTCCTTCTCCTACTCCTACACCAGGGGAAACAGGTTGCCCGACTCGGGTTCCCGGACGCGAGGCTTCGCGTACAGGGCCCTTGCAAGGATCAAACGGGCGCCGGTTTCCCTCTTTTTATGGGGTCACGCGGCTGGGGCCAGGAAGCACAGGCCCGCGACCAGCGCCGCCAGAAGCGCGAGAATCCAACCGAATAACAGCGCGATGGCCAGGGGGCGATCCTGGACCAGGCCGATCCAGAACCACTGCCCCAGGGACAGACGGCGGGAGGGGCGATAGTCCGGATGGCGCGGCGTAGTCTCCTGAGCCCGCCGCGCATCGGCCTCTCGGGTATTCCCGTACGGCACGCCCTGCGGGCCGGGAGAACTCATCCCGGGCGTCTGCCTTTTCCTGCCCGGGTCCGGGGATGGGGCCAACGGGGGCGGTGGAGAGCCCGCGCGGGTCGAGCGCGGCAGCCCGGTCTGAGCGGGGCGACCCGCCGGCGCTGCCGGCGGGCGAGAAGGTGAAGACCGTCCGCCCGACGCGGGCGGCGGGGCCGGTGACGGCGGTTCGCGGCGCTGCGCCTGTTGCCGAGCCAGCGCGTCCACATCGGTTTCCTTCAGGAGCCGGTGCGGCCCCTCCCGGAATTCCCGCAGCAGCCCTCGTTCCAGCAGGGCCCGGATCTGGTCCTCACTGGCATTCAGCGTCTGGGCCGCTTCCTGCAGCGTACAGAACATGTGGCGCATTTCGATCTTCTCCGTTCGACAAGCGTGCGGAGTTTGTCTCTGGGCTTCTTCGGCGATCGGGCCGTCCGACTGCGGCAGGAAATCCCAAATCCTAATGACCCAAACGCTACGCAGGGCGGTGTCCTTGGCTTCGAGTTTTGGATTTCGGTCCTTGATGCTTGTTTCGCGTTTCGGATTTCGAACTTCGGATTTCCACCCGTGTCGTCAAGGCGTACGATTATCGGAATAGACGATAGGCATCGGGGTGCCGGTGGCGATAATCTGGTGCACGCCGATACCGGAATCAGCATGGCTGGGGATGGTTGGGGCAGGGTGACAAACAGGACGGAGGCTGGCGGGTGCCCGCAGCGCCGTTGCGCGTCGGGGGATGCCAGCCTTGGACGGGGACAAAGGGATCCCAGCGGCACAGGACCGCAGGGGGGACCCGGAGCCCGGGAACGCCGCGGAAGTCTCAGCGGAGACTTCCAGCATACAGGGCCACGGACTATGCTGCACATTCGGATCGACGGCCAGGACATAGAGACGACGCCCGCGTTGCTGGCGAAGCTGGTATTCG
>JAMCWO010000265.1 GCA_023481165.1 Planctomycetota bacterium
CCGGTCTGGGTGTGGATACAACACTGGCCCGATCGCCGACGCCAATGGAGAGCTTCTTGACCTTGCTCAGGTTCACGCCGGATAGACTGCTCAACGGGATCGTCCACTGGGTCCACGTGGCGGTTGTCACCAGCGTGGGATGGGTCGCCGTGGCTGTCTTGCCGGTGCTATCCTGCACGGTAACGTAGAAGTCGCCCGGACCGTTGACCGGCTGCGGATCGTCCCCGATGGCCACCGCCTGCCAGGCGCCGGTGACCGTGCCCGTGGTGGAGACGTTCGAGATCTTCGCCACGGTGGTCAGGGCTGCATCATGGCTGGTCACCGCGATCCCGATATAGACGTTGGCCGCCATCGCGATCGTCGCGCCGGAGCCGACGGCGGTCCAGGTCTTGCCATCCGGCGAAGCCTCATACTTGAACGCATTGCCTGTGCGGGTCACGCGGACCCAGTACGGAGCCGTGACGGCTGTGCCAGTCCAGTCTGTGCTGGCGCTGGCGCCGCTGGTCACGTCCCGGCGCTGGGCCGAACAACTGTTGCCCGGCGTCACCGCGATGAAAGCGTGTTTGGAACCGGCCTCCAGCGTCTCTCGAATCATCACGCCGGCCTTCGCCCAGGCATTCGTGTTCACGAGGCTCTCCACCTTGGCGGTGATGGAGCCGTTGCCGTTCAGGGCCTTGTAGGCAAAACGGAAATCGTCGGCGTTGTCCCAGATGTCATGGCCGCCCGCGCTCATCGTGACCACGCCGGCCTCTTCCACATACGCCGCCGGATTGCCGCGGACCCACAGGCACAGGGTGTCGGCCCCGTTGCCGGTCCAGTCGGCCACGGGTGAGAACTCCCGCTCGGCCTCGCTGTAGAAGGGCGTCTTGACATTGTTGTACTCGAACGGCATCGACTGCTTGCCGCCGTGCACGACCTTCGTTTCGCCGAACGTGCCGCCGCTGGCGGTGAGATAACCAACCGTCGAGTTGCTCAGACCGTTCGTGAGACCATCGATCCACGTCGAGTAGATCTCCTCGTCCTTCTGGTCCGTGTAGCTCTCGAAATCCTCGATGGACTGGTACGGCTGGGTGCTGAAGCTCCAGACGCTGCCGGGATACGTCGCCGTGCCGACCTCGTCCACTTTCCAGTAGTAGAACGTGCCGAAGTTCAGCGTGCCGGGGTCGAACCCATGCTCAGTCACCGTTTGGGCCGGCGCGGTCCCCGCCGCCACCGCCGCAGAATCGGTGCCGAAGAATACCTTGTGCGAAGTGGCATCCCGGCCCGGCCGCCAATCCAGAGTGGCGCTGACACCGACAGCCCCCGCATTGTTCGCCGGCTGTGGGCCCCGCGCCTGCATGGGAGCGTAGGAGAACCGGACCTCGCTCAGGCCGGTGACGGCGCTGCGGCCGCCCCAGTTGGTGTTGATCGTCAGCCGGACGAACTGGGCGTCCACATCGCCGAGATTGACGGTGGTGTTGGCGGCGTATCCCGGCGTCCCCGGCGCCTGGCTGAATTCCGGTACATTCGCCACCGCCGTCCAGGTCGTGCCATCGGTCGAAGTCTCGACCGTCACTCCCTTGGCGCCGAAGCCGACGAAGCTCTCGACCTCCCCGTTGGAGTTCCACACCTGCAGATCGTGCAGCTTGTAGACCTGATCGAACTGGTACTGGATCCAGTTGGGCTGCGTCCCGCCCGACAGCCACATCGTGGTCCCATCGATTCCGTGCAGGTCTCCGGTCAGACCGGAGCCGTCGATGGTCTTTTCCGGGCCCATATTGGCCTGCGCGCTGGAGGCCGTGACGGCCACGGGTCGGATCGGATAGCCGTAGGGCTCGACGGTGAAGGACCAGACGGTGCCCTTGAAAATCTTGTTGTCGGACGGCTTGTTGGCCTCATCGATCCGCCAGTAATAGGTCTGGCCATACGTCAGCAATTCGGCGGGATCGAACGTCGTCCCCGTCTGCCCTTGACTGACCAGAACGCCCTTGGCGTCTGTCCGCGTGGCGGCGTCGACATCCGCGAAGGCGGTCCCAAAGTACACATCGTGGGCTACCGCGAACTTGCCCGCTTCCCAGCTCAACGCGGCATCGCGGGGCACGTCCGTCGCCCCGGAACCCGGCATCGGATTGGAGGCCGTGCCGGGCAGGAGCACCGTGGCGTTGCGATAGTCATCATCGGTGGGCACATAGCTGGCGCTGTCCGTCCACAGGAAGACATCCCAAAATACGCTGGAATCGCCCTGCCGATGATAGATGCGCATCGTGTTCTTGCCGTTCTGGAGCACTTTGGTATGTCCCTCATCGTGGCTGGTCAGCACCCAGCCCCAATCAGGAGCGACCGTTTCCTCAAAGATCCGGTCCGTGGCAGTGTCGAAAGGCGCCGTACCGTCGTTCCCGGGAAAAGGCGGGCCGGTAGGGATCGTGGCATCGCCGGGATCTCCCTCGACGAGCATGTAGTCCGACTGGTTGTTCGGACTGATGATTCGTCCCCAGAAGTACCAGGTGCCGCCTTTGCCGCCGGCGGCGCTGATATCAAAGACCCAGCGAATCATGCCCCCAGCGCCCCCGGCGCGCGTGATGGCCTTGCCGAACGCGCCTGCATGGTCGACCACCTGAAAGTACTGATTGGTGTCGGGATTGCGCTCATCGTAATCCTCGGCCTCAAACCAGATCTGGTGCCCGCCTCCGTAATTGGAGATCTTGTAGTTCTTTCCGGCGTAGGCCGGTGCTGTCAACAACAAGGCCAAGAAAATACCCAATGGAAGGGCTCCCAAACGCGATGCATCGCGTTTGGGCTCCCGAATCTGCTTGGATGATTGGTGCAACATTGATGGTCTCCTTTCGCCTGCTGGCACGTCTTACGAGAAACGTTTCTGTCTCCTTCTGTTGCTTACCGTCCACGCTGAGGCACGACCAGGAAGCACGACTACTTCACCGGATGGCCCACGCCGATGTCATCGACGTAGATCATCCCGGAACCATCCTGCTTCGGATTGGACCGGTCGCCTACGCCGACGATCAGCTTCTTCACCGCCGTCAGCTTGATCCCGCTGAGGTCGCTCAGCGGAATCCGCCACTGCTGCCACGTCGCCAGCGTCGTCGCCGCCGGATCGGGATGCGTAACCACCTTGACCTTGCCGGCACTGTCCTGCACCGCCACGTACAGCGGAGCCGCCGTGTTGGCGGGCTGCGCTGCGCCGATCGCCTGCACCTCCCAAGAGCCGGTCACACCGCCGGTCGTGGCGACATTGGAGAAAACCGCCGTCGTCGCGGCGGTGACGTTATGGCTGCTTACGCACAGGCCGATGTAGATCGAGCCGGACATCGCAATCGTCTGCGGGTTCCACGCCATCGCGGTCCACTTGGTGCCGTCCAGCGAGTAGTAACAGTTCAAGCTGTTGCTCACCTTCTCGATCTTGATCCAGATGGGAGTCTTGAGCGCCATCTGTTCGGCCGTGGCAATCGAGGTATCGCTCACCGCCACTCCGGCATTGAGCAGCCGCGCCTGGTAACGCACCCCGTTGCCCGGCGTCGCATACACCGCCGCGAACCGTGCACCCGGATCCAAGTTCTCGCGGATCATCACGCCCACCTTGGCCCAGGGATCGGTATTGACGATGCTCTCCACTTTCGCCACGAGCGTGCCATTGCCGCTGAGCCGCTTGCAGGCGAAGCGGAACTGATCGGCATTGTTCCAGATATCTGTCCCACCGCCGCTCATCGTGATCGTACCCGCCGATTCGGCAAAAGCGGACGGATTACCCCGGAAGTACAGCACGAACGTATCCGCCCCGTTGGCCGTCCAATCCTGGACGGTGTCAAAGGTCCGCTCGGCTTCGCTGTAAAAAGGCGACTTGGTGTTGTTGTAGTCCAGGGGCATCGACTGCTTGCCGCCATGAAGGATCGTCTGCTCGGCAAAGGGAGCTTGGACGTAACCGACGGTCGAGCCGGTGCTGTTGGTCCAGCCATCCACCCACGCCTCGTAGATCCGGCTGCCCTCGGCATCCGTGTACGTCTCAAAGTCATCCACGACCGCGAACTCGCTCGTCGAGAAGCTCCAGACCGGTCCTTCCCAGGACTTGGGAGTCGTGGCCTCATTGACTTCCGCCACTTTCCAGTAGTAGGTCTTGCCAAACTCCAGGGCACCAGGATCAAAGGCGGGCGAAGTAACGGTCTTCATGGCCGCGGTGCCGCTCTGTACCGCATTGGCGTCCGTCCCGAAGTAGACCTCGTGCGACCCGGCCTCTCGGCCGGCTCTCCATGCCAGTGTTGTATCCACACCCAGACCGGTCGCTCCGGCAGCCGGGACCGGCTCACGCGGATTGACCGGCGTATAGTAGAATTGCACTTCACTGAGACCAAACTGCGGCACCAGACCGCCCCAGTTATTCTTGGCCGTCAGCCGCACGAACTTGGTGGGCACTCCGCCAAAGTCCACGGTCGTATTCGACGCGTAGTTGTCCAAGCCGGGAGCCTGTGCGAACTGGGTCTCTTTCAGCGTGGTCCAAGTCGTGCCATCGGTGGAGTATTCGACCATGACATCTTTGAAGCCGAAGCCCAGCACGGCCTCAAAGGCTACATTGTAGTTCCACACGCGCATCTCTTTGAGTTTGTACACTTGGTCGAAAGCATACTGAATCCACGTCGGCTGCGGGCCGGTCCGACTGCTGACCCACATGGCGGCATTGGCTGCCGAATGCAGGTCCTTCGTCAGTCCGGAGCCGTTGATCGTGTTCTGCGGCCCCACGCCGGTATCGGAGCTGGAGGCCGTAGGAGTGATGCCCTTCACTTGGTAAGCGAGCGGCTCGGTCGAGAAGCTCCAGACGGTGCCTTTGATGATCGTCGTATCGACCTTGTCGATGCGCCAGTAGTATGTCTGCCCGAGCGTCAGCAGGCCGGGGTCATATGTGTTGGGATCGATCCGGCCCTTGTACACGCCGCTGGGATCCCCTGTGCTCGTGGCTTGGTCCACGGCCGCAAAACTGGTGCCAAAGTACACATCCTGCTTGGCACCCGCCACGGCTGGTGTCCAGCTCAGGGTCGAATTGCGGAGCACATCGGTCTTCTCGTTCGCCGGGCTGGGGTTCATGGCTCGGCCCGGCAGAATCGTCGTGGCATTCTGGTAGTCCTTATCCGTGGGCACGTAATCGGCGCTGTCCGTCCACACGAAGACATCCCAGCGCACCGTGTCGTCGCCCTGCCGGTGAAAGACGTACATCGTGTTCTCGCCGTTCTGGAGTTCCTTCACATGACCTTCCGGGTCCCAGCCCTGGGTCCATGCCCAAGCCGGGGTGTCATTTTCAAAAATGCGGTCATCGGCATCGTCGAACGGCGCTGAGCCGGACCCGCCCGGAAACGGCGGCTTGTCGGGAATGACCGGATCGCCCGGATCGCCCTTCACAAGCATGTAGTCCGAGGCATTGGCGGGATTGATGACCCGTCCCCAGAAGTACCAGGTACCGCCCTTGCCGCCCGCAGTGCTGATGTCGAAAGTCCAGCGAATCATGCCGCCCGAGGCGCCCGTTCGGGCGATGGCCTTGCCGAAGGCCCCCGCCGCATCCACCACCGGGTAGTACTGGTCCGTATTAGGATTGCGTTCATCGTAATCCTCGGCTTCAAACCAGATCTGATGAGCATTGCCGAAATTAGAGGTTTTGAACGTCTTGACCGCATAGGCCGGCATGGTCAGAACCAATGCGACAAAGACGCTCAGCAGAATTCGTCTCGACGACGGACAGAACATTGCTTTCTCCTTTCATCCACCAACACACCACACGTACGACCGCGCCAGGAGCGGCCTCTTGCTTTCTTTCTCCGCATCCCTGTTATGGATTCACGGCGGCCGGATGGCCGACGCCGATATCGTCGAGGAAGAGCTTCCCGGCACCGTCCGGCTTCGGATTGGTCCGGTCGCCCACACCGATAATCAACTTCTTCACCGCGGTCAGCTTCACGCCGCTCAGGTCGCTCAGCGGGATGCGCCACTGCTGCCAGGCAGCGAGCGTGGTTGCCGCCGGGTCGGGATGCGTGACCACCTTGTTCTTGCCGGCATTGTCCTGCACCACAACATACAGCGGGGCCGCGTCGTTGGCCGGCTGGGCGACGCCAATCGCCTGCACCTGCCAGGACCCGGTGACGTTGCCGGTCGTCGCAATGCCCGAGAACACACCGATGGCCGTTCCGGTGTCATGGCCGGTCACCGCCAAGCCGATCTGGACGGCAGCGCCCATGTTGATCGTCTGCGGGTTCCAGGACATCGCGGTCCAGGTGACGCCGTCGGTCGAATAGAAACCGCTGAAGCTGCTGCCCTTGCGCTCGATTTTGATCCAGACCGGGGTCTTCAGAGCCTTCTGCTCGGTCGTCGCCACCGAGGTGTCGCTGGTGGCAGATCCTGCATTGAGCGCCCGCGCCTGGTAGCGGACGCCGTTGCCGGGTGTCGCATACACGGCCGCGAAGCGCGAGCCCGGATCGGTACTCTCGCGGATCATCACGCCCACCTTGGCCCAGGCGTCGGGGTTGTCGATA
>JAMCWO010000076.1 GCA_023481165.1 Planctomycetota bacterium
CCGCGGTTGAGCACGTGGTAAAAGGTATCCTCCTGGTCAATCCGCAAAGGTCGTGCCATGCCCGTATACTACCGCCTGGTCTACCGCCCGTCAACCAATAATTGCTAATTCGAGATGTGACCCCGTTAATTCCCCTCATTGCCCCATGGCCTACCGCCCGTCAACGAATAATTTATAATTCAAGATGTGACCCCGTTCCCTTCCCCGTTCCCTTCCCAGCAGATCTGCACGCAATTGACGTTAACGCAACAGCGCAATGCCAAGGCGGCCCGCAGCCATCGTCGTCGAACCATCGCTCGTTTACACGCCATCGGTATCAAACTCGAAGACACCATCAAATGTCACTGGAAGCTTTTGTAGCGTTGTAGTACTAGAAGTCGCGCAATAATGTATCAAGTGAATGTGCATCCATTAGTGTGCCGTCACTTTTGAACACCTCAACTTCCCATTCGCCGTCGGTGGTGAATTCGATCTCCCAATGCTGACCGGGCACATACGCTATTATCATCACCGCGTATTCTCTCACCTTGAGCAGTGTATAGTGGATGCCTGCTGCCTCCAGTCTATTCAAGAGATCCACGAATTCACGGAAGTCTGCCGTCATGGTTTATTGAACCTCCCGTCCGAAAGGAGCTTTTTTATCTCTCCGTAGCCACGATGCCCCTTGGCCTTGTTCACTATCTCTTCCCACGTCATGTCCATAATACTCTCCCAACTCTGGGCATCCGGGGACAGCCACCGATTTATGCGCTGAGCAATACATGCCCGTCCCCGTTAGACCACCGCCAGGCACCGCCGAAGCAATCATAAGCATTTCCTCCTGCATGTGATTCCGAAACAATTGTAATGTTGGCCCTTCCACCTCGTCAAGAAGATGGGAAATTCTCGGAAGTATTTGCTTTCGGGGGCTTAGCGGGATCAGGCACTACGTTACGCTTTAGCGATGATGGCCGGAATCGGGGGACATGCCGGGATCGGGGACCTAAGCAGAGGGGTCCGGCCCGACGCGAGAACCAGAAGAGGCGGTTCAGGGGACGGGAATGTTGGGACTGTTCCACGCACAGGTAGGGGCAGGCCCCTGTGCCTGCCCTCCCAGGGCGACCACAGGGGGTCGCCCCTACAGGGACGCGTCGGCCCATCTGCGAGTAAGATCACACGTGCCCGGAACCAGAAGAAACCGGGCACAAGCGGACGAGGCCGGATCAGGAAGGCGAAGCCTTCAATCGAGACTCCTTCCGCAGGAATCCGCCTATGGGCCGTCTTCCAAAGGGGTTCGGCCCATGAACCGCCTCCGGAGAACGCCGGAAGTGGATGCGACGTTGTTGGGATGCTGGACCGGCGGCGGGTACGTGCGTAGCTTCTACGCCCCTGAACCGCCCTTGTGCATCTGTTCGCGGGCGGGACGCTGAAGTGTGAGGGGAGTATCGTGGTGGGCGAAACAAGGAGGTCTTAGGGCAGCGGAGTTGACAAAGCCGTGTGTTGGAATCCCTCCGGCAAATTGGCAGGAAACGACCACGTTTGTGCAACAGTTCAGAAGGCAAAACACCCCGCGAGCGAGAAATTCTTTATTCCTTCCGGCACAAGGAGTTACGCGCCTTTCTGGCCTCGCCTGCGCACAGAATTCCGGCACGGTTCGTGCAACACGGAGCAAAGGTAGAGGGATAGTCTGCGCCGAGGCAGAGCCCCTCGGATCTATGATTCCCGCCCGCGCGGGAATGACGGGTAGTAGTACGAAGAAATGAACGAAACCGAAGAGAGCGACATGCTGGCGAGAATGACAAGATGTTGCGCCTTTTGGAACAACAAGACGAGCCAGCGCCGCTGACCCAGATGGCCTTCATGTGTACTCTGAGTTTCTGTGGTGAGGACTGATACCAAACGAACCCAATTTGCCGGAGCGAAACGTGCGAAACGAACCCAATTTCGCACAGCCGACCGGCCGGGGGGGGGCCAATCATGCGAAACAAACCCAATTTGGCCACGGCGACAGGTGGCTGGGTCGCCGGAGAGCCCAAATGTGCGAAACGAACCCAATTTGCCCCCACGGACAGCCAGGCGGGGGGTGCTTGGAGCCGAACGTGCGAAACAAACCCAATTGGGCCCACCCACGCTGAGGCCGGGACAGCGCAGGGCCGAATGTGCCAAACAAACCCAATTTGCCGGAGCGAAGCGTGCGAAACGAAGCCAATCTGCACCGGCGGAGGGGAATCGGTGGGGTGGCCCCACCCCACAAGCGGGCGCAATTGCGCCAAACAAACCCAATTCAGCCCGGCCGTCCGGGTCCCTTGGAGGGGAAAACATGCGAAACGAACCCAATTTGGCCACGGCGGCAGGCAACCGGGTCCCCGGAGAGAGAAGACGTGCAAAACGAACCCAATTTGGCACGACTCCACCCTGCAACGGGCTGGAATGGCACCGAACAAAGCCAATCTCCGGCTGGGTAGAAAGGGACGAGAGCCGGCAAGAGCGCCGGTGTCGCCCATCAGGGGCAACTATGCGAAACGAAGCCAATTTCCAGCTAACCCCTAATTATCACTTGACATTGTCGGGCGGGCTCGCTAATCTCGCGGGGTTTTCACGTTCGGTGGTGCTCGCTCCCGGTTGGTCGCCCGAATTCCAACGGAGAATGTTTGACAGGCCCCGGCAGCGGATTCCTGGTCTTCTTAGGAGAATGGTAGCATGACACGGTTGAAAGAGTCCGAAGTAAGGGTGAACAGGGCAGGGTATTTGGAACGCGGGTGGGTCATCGCCAACCACAAGTTGGTGTCCTTCCACGCCGCGTTCATTTCGTCGATCCTGAGCCTTCCGGCGGCGCAACTGGCCGAGGTGGCCCGGACCACCGGCAACGTCAAGAGCGGCGTGCTGCGGTTCATGTTCGCGCCTTGGGAGCCGGAACTGTATATCTCCCTGATCATTCTCTATCTGTCGTGGCATATCGCCATCGCGATCCACGAGATGGGCCACTTCCTGACGGCCGCCAAGCTGACGGCATTGAATAAGGACTCCCAGGAGAAGGCCGATGCCATCCTCAAGAGCAGCGACAGCAAATTCGGGTATTACGCCCAGATGTTCCTGCTGATTCCGTGGGGCAAGTTCTACGGCGTCAAGAAAGAGCACGGCAACTTCGTGCCCGATGCTCCGTACAACCTGGCGGTGGCGGCCTCCGCACCGGTTTGGAGCGGGTATCTGGCAGCGATCTTCCTGCCGACAGCGATCGTTTGCCTCGCTTTGGGACTGCTCACGGACGTGAACTTCTTGGTCTATGTCGGGCGGTTCTTCCTGGCCCCCGGCTGCGTGGGCCTGCTGGACCGGTTACTGGCTGATCCAGGCAAGCTCCGTGAGTTCCGCACCCGCGAGAAGATCGCCGCCGAGCAGGCTGCTCGTGCCGCCGCGGCCGCCTCAAAGGAGAGCTGGCCGGTACAGGTCGCCGCGGTCAAGCAGAGGCTGCTGACCTCGCGGATCACCGAGATCCGGCTCAAGGACGGCAACCGCGTTGCGGCCCCCTGGCAATTCCGCAACTGCGCCATGGGCGGACGGCACACCGAGAAGGAATACCCCGAAAGCAACATCTCCATGCAGGAAAGCATGTTCATGCCGCTTTCGCCGAAGACCTACGAAGATGCCCAGGAAATGACCGTGAAGCTCCAGTACCGGCTCAAGGAAATCATCGAGTCGGCCCCGGGTGCCAAGGTCATGGGTGTCGGCCTCGAAGGCGGCATCGCGCCGTACGTCGATAAGGCCGAGGGCGACAAGGTGCCCGAGCAGCGCATGTGGCGTTTCATGAAGCAAGCCATTCTGGACTGCGAGTGGGTTCCCGGCGTGGACGTTGCCATTGCTTTGGACCCGGCCTGCTCCGAGTTGGAGAATGCTTACCGCGAAGAGCGCGGTGAGCCCGATTCCGTCGGTATGTACCGCTTCTGGCGCGATAAGAGCAAGGTCGAGATGAGTCGCGACCAGATCCTGGAACTCTATAAGCAGGCGATGCAAGAGGGCATCCCGATCCTGTCCATTGAGGACGGCTTCGGCGAGCGCGACCACCAGGGCTGGAAGAACCTGATGAAGGAACTGGGCGACAAGATCTTCATCATCGGCGACGACCTGGTCACGACCAAGGACTCGAACATCGAGAACTGCGCCAGGAACGGCGAAATCAATGCTTCGCTGATCAAAGCCAACCAGATCGGGACTCTGACCGAGACCGTGCTGGCCATGCTGACCTCGCTGGCCTATGGCGCCGAGTTGGTGATTTCGCACCGGTCCAAGAGCCCGAACGACCCGTTCGAGGCGGAAATCGGCACCGCGATGAACGCCCTGGGCGTCAAGTGCGGCGGTGGCGCCAACACCGAGCGTCTCCAGAAGTACGGCCGCATGATGGAAATCCTCGCCTTGGCCCGCGCCACGCAGCGCGAGATAAAGCCTGAGGAACGCAAGGAAGTCGAAGAGAGCGTCAAGGAGATCGTCCGGACCCTCACCGGCAGAAATGACTGCACGCTTGCCCCGAAGGCGGGCGAGGTCGATATCACCAGCCTCCTGATGAAGATGCTGGCGATCGAGGCGGTCAGCGGCACCGAGGAGGCGACCAACGCGGGTATCCCCTCGGCGGCCGCGACGCTGTTCCTCGGCCGCAGCGGCATCATCCGCTTCAAGGGCTCGACGCCTCTGGGCACCTCCGCCGGCGAGGACGAAGCCATCCACTACGTGGACAGCATCATCGAGCCGTCCGACACGACGAAGAAGTATCCCGACCTGTTCAAGGCCGCCGGCGACGGCACCTTCCGGTTCAAGAAGGATGTCAAGGCCGACTCGATCCGGGCCAAGAACGATGAGAAGCTCGCGGGCCTCTGGAAGAAGTCCCGGCGGTATGACGGCAAGGGCTGCATGGACGCCGTCCAGCACATCGAGACCGTGCTCGCCAAGGCGTTTGTCGGCAAGAAGGTGGGCAAGCTGGGCTCGCTGCTCGACACCGACAAGCAGCTTCTCGGCTTGGAGCTGGAGCAGGCGATCGCCGCCGGGCGGATCTCCCGCAACGCCTCGAATGAGGAGAAGATCCACGCCATGCAGCGCAAGGGCCTCCTCGGCATGAACGCCATCCTGTCCATGTCGCTGGCCCTGGGCCGGGCGGTGGCGGCGGCCGACGGCCGGGAGCTCTGGCAATTGATCCGGGACATCGCCGGCGACACGATGGCCAAGTTCATCGTGGCCAACGGCAACGGCGCCAAGAAGAACCTGGCCGAGCTCAAGAAGCTGGACTTCGACGAGCTGACCAAGCAGTACCGCCAGACGGCGGCGGAGTCGGTCAAGAGCGGCAAGACCATCTACGAGCTGCTCCGGGCCCAACTGCCGGTTTATCCCGTGTAGGTAGCCTGAGTGTAGATTGATGATTGCGGATTGCGGATTCAGGTTCTACGACCGATTCGCAATCCGCAATCTCTTTTGGGCGGCAAAACGTTCCAGAAAGGTGCCGACGGTTGCCGATAAACCAGGTACATTGCTGGAAATCCGGCATCCGGAATCGGTAGTCAGGCCATGCTCAGGCAAGGAATCTTCCACCTGTTCTTTTTTGCAGTGTTCTTCAGCATCGGGGCCCTGTCGCTCGGCGTGGCGGTGCTTTGCGATGACTTCGTGCAGTATTGCCACAACAAGCATCTGGTGAGACAGGCGGAGTTGTCCGTCCAGCAGCTCAAGGCGCTCAACGCCGACTATGATGGGCTTCTCGAACAGCTCGAGAAGAACCCCGACCTGCTGAAACGGATTGCCCCGGTGACGCTGGGAACCGAGCCGGCGGATCCTTGTACCATCTATCCCAAGGCCCGGGCGGAGGAGTTGGCCGTCGCCCGCAAGGCTCTGGTGGAGCAAACCGATCGGGAGCCGACGGAGGCGACGATCCCCGCTTGGCTCCAGCGGTGCAGCGAACCGACGAAGAGGATTGCTCTGTTCATTGCCGGGGCCGGGCTGATCCTGATCTCGCTTGTCTGTTTCACGCCGGAGCCGGGGCTCAAAGAGTCAGGCCGGGGATAGGGCTGTACGGTGGTCAAACAGCGGCAGGAGACATGGGTCCGGGCCGGCGGAGATTGTCGGACGACAAAATCGGCGGCGGGTCAACGAAATTGCTTGCAAAGTGTTGGGCATTTGGTAGACTCGGAAACTGCCAAACGGCGGAAACCGGGCAGGTAGCTCAGCTGGTAGAGCAACGGACTGAAAATCCGTGTGTCGCTGGTTCAACTCCAGTCCTGCCCACTGCTGTAAACCTTGGGCTGACAATAACTTACGATTGTCAGCCTTCTTTGTTTTCCGGGCAAAAACTGTTGCTGCACCAATTCTGCACCAAGTCGTGACTCATACAGGTTTCGGTTGCCCGCCTGGCCCGGTCCAGAAGGTCATCCGCCACAGCCAGGTAGAACCGATGGGTCGTGGCGAAGTTCGCATGGCCGGCAAGGACCATGACCTCATACTCGCTCACGCCATTGGCGAGCCAATTGGTCAAAGCGGTACGAC
>JAMCWO010000088.1 GCA_023481165.1 Planctomycetota bacterium
TGAGCTCATTCGCTTGCGCACGTTTGAGTCCTTCCATCTTCTTCTCGACGTCCAGCATCTCCGCATGGACTTCCTTCAGTCGCAGCTTCAACTCGTCGGTTTCCTGGGTCTGATCGTCCCGACGTTCTTCGAGTTCGCGTTTCATCTTCTCGGCCCGCTGGACCAACCCCTCACGTTCCTGCCGCAATGAATCGAATTTCGCTTCGAAGCCCAACTCGCTCGTCTTCTTGGGTGCGATCTTGACCGGCGCACGACCCGGTGCTTCCAAGCGGTTTTTCAACTGCTCGATCTGCTCGACCAGGAGCTTGAGCTCGATCTGCTGGGCCAGCCTCTCCTGCTCCGGCAGATCGTTGCCCTTGGCCAGCATCTCCTTCTTCTCCTCGGCTTGCTTCATGAGTCGTTCGAGCACGCGTTTCATCGCGATGTGCTGCTGATCCACTTCCGGCGGCTCTCGCACTGCAATCTCGCGCCGCTCCTGGGAGACTCTGGCTGGCGGAGGGTCCATCAGTTCTGATTCGGCGGGCCGGCGCTGGGCGACGGCCACCCCGACGGTCGTGCACAGGGCCACCGCGCCCACCGCCAGCGTCCAGCGCCTTGGGAGTCTCGGGTCGCTGCCATTGTTTTGGATGATTCGGCGAATTCTCGTGTGCATGGTCTTTTCCTTTCCAATCACAGTCGGTAAGAACGCCATCTGCCTCTGGGCCGCGAGGCCCAGCAGGATTTCCGCGTAATCGACACCATTTTGTCCGGTGGCCAGGACCCAGTCGTCGCACGCTTGCTCGCTGAGCTTCAGCAGCCGGCCCCTGGCCCACCACAGGAGCGGATGCCAGGGAAACACAGCCACCAGCAGTTCGGCGAATAGGCCGCTCAGGTGGTCCCGTCGTCTCCAGTGGGCCAGCTCGTGGCAGAAGACGCCCGCCCAGTCCGTCCCTTCCGGACCGTCCGAAGCGGCCGTTTGCATCAAGAGGACCGGTTTCCGGCCCCAGCACCAGATGACGGGGCTGTGCACCCGCTCGCTGCCCCGAATCCCGACCGGCTGGGCGACACCGAGTCTGCGTCTGACGCCCTCCACGGCGTGACGGAGGTGCTCACTCTCCAAGGGATGGCCCACCCGCAGCAGGCGCAGGCCCAAGGCAAAACATAGAACCAGTCGCAGCAACAGGATCGCGGTGGTCCCACCCCAGCCCAGGACCACGAGCATGTTCCACGGCACCTCCTTTGTCGCTGCCGCAGGCGCAGGAATCGCCCCGATGGGTTCTGCCTCGGATAGCGTTGGCTCAATGGCAGGCTTGGTGGTTGGCAGATCCGGAAGCCGGCGGGTGGATGTAGCCCAGCCGCCCTCGGCTGGGAAGAGGACACCCCCGAGGGCGGGAGTGCTACACGGCACGGCCGACTTCGACGTCAGGAGGCCAAATCCGTAGTGTCCTGCCGCCACATATAGGGTCGGCATGAGCACCGACGCCAACAGGGCGGTCAGAAGGACCTGATGGGAGCGGGCCGGTCTATGCCGCAGCATGTAACTGGCTGCCAAGCCCGCCGCCAGGCACACCGTGCCTTGGGTGAGAAGAACCAGCCACAAACGACCGGTGAACAGTTCATGAATCATGGTCTCCTCTCCTTCCGCTTCTCGTCAATCATGGCGCGGAGCTCGCTCAGCTCCTCATCATTCAGGTTGCTCTCGCGGATCAGGTGCTGGAACATCGCGACGGCATCCCCCTCGAAGACCCGCTTGAGGAACCCGCGCACGGAGCCCGCTCCGGCCTCCTCGCGGCTGGCCGTCGGAGTATAGATGTAGCTCTTGCCTTCATTGCGGTGTGCGAGCCAGCCTGCCTTTTCGAGCTTCTGCAGGACGGTGAGCACGGTCGTATAGGCGAGCTTCTTGCGGGGGCCCAGCTCCCTGAGCACATCGTGCACGCTGGCCTCGCCCCGTCGCCAAACGACTTCCATCACCGCCCGCTGCAACTGGCCCAAGCTATCGAGTGACTGTCTGTCCATACGATGGATCTCCTGTCGACCAATCTTGTCACATCTACGATAGCCAGAAGTACTATTGGGAATAGTATATGTCAACACAAAAATGGAAAGATGAAAGATTTTCCCCGCCGGTGGGTCTGGGGGGAGGAAGGGGGTTATTCTTCCTCTTCTTCCTTCTTCTTGCCGTAGACGGCGACGATCTGCTGCTGGACGTTCGGGGGGACCGGCTCGTAGTGGCTGAACGTCATGGAGTAGCTGCCGCGGCCGCCGGTGACGCTTTTGAGTTGGCTGGTGTACTGCGAGACTTCCGCCAGCGGGACCTGGGCCTTGATGATGATGAAATTACCCGGCAGCATCTCCTGGCCGACGACCCGGCCGCGCTTGGACGACAGGTCGCCTGCGATATCGCCGACGTTCTCGGCGGGGATCGTGATTTCGATGTTCACGATCGGCTCCAGCAGGGCGGGCTTGGCCTTCTTCACTGCGTCGATGAAGGCGCCTTTGCCCGCCGCCCGGAAGGCGACTTCCTTCGAGTCTACCGGGTGATATTTGCCGTCGGTGATCGAGACCTTCACATCCTGCATCGGAAAGCCCGCGATCGGGCCGCTGGCCATGACGTCGTTGATGCCCTTGAGAACCGCCGGCTCGTACTGGCCGGGGATCGTGCCGCCGTAGATATCCCAACTGAATTGCAGCGGCGGCTGGCTGCCGCGCTCGGCGGGCTCGACGTTGAGGTAGACCTCGCCGAACTGGCCGGCGCCGCCGGTCTGCTTCTTGTGGCGGTAGTGCCCTTCGGCCTTGGTCGTGATCGTTTCCTTATAAGGAATCTTCGGCTCCTTCGTGTTCACGGACAGCTTGAAGCGGTTTTGCATCTTCTCGATCATGACCCGCAGGTGCATATCGCCCAAGCCCTGGGCGACCAGCTCCTTGGTCTGCGTGTCGCGGGTTGTGTGGAAGCAGGGGTCCTCTTCGCGGAGCCGGTCGAGGGCGCCGCCGATCTTCTGCTCATCGCCGCGGGAGGCCGGCTCCAAGGCCAGGGCGAACATCGGCTCCGGCAGGGTGGGCAGGAGAAATTTGCCCGCGACCCGGCCATCGTGCACGAGGTCGCCGATCTTGAGTTCCTCGAGCTTGCCCAAGGTGACGATGCTGCCGGCGATGCCGACGTCGATTTCCTGGGTCTCGCCGCCCTGCGACTGGAGGATGTGGCCGGGCCGCATGCCCTTCCTCTCATCGTTGCGCATCAGACTGGTATCGGACTTGAGCGTGCCGCTGAAAACGCGGATGCTCGAGAACTTCATGTTGGACCTCGGGTCGAAGGCCACGCGGAAGACCAGGCCCGCCAGCGGTCCGTTGGGATCGGCCTTCAACTCGGTTACCTTCTCGCCCTCCACGAGCTTGGTCGGCTCGGCGTCGATCGGCGAGGGCGTGTACTTGACGATCAGGTCCAGCAGTTCTTTGATGCCGATCTCCCGCCGGGCGTCCGTGAAGACGATCGGAATGAGCGTGCCGGCCTTGAGGGCCTTGACGAACACCGCCGCGATCTGCTCCGGCTTGATCTCCTCGCCGCCCAGGTAACGCTCCATCAGGGCGTCGTCCGCCTCGATCACGCTTTCGATCAATTGCGTGTGGGCGTCGGCCACGTCCATCACGGGCGAACTGCCGGCGCTGTTCTCGATGCAGTCGATCACGGAATTCTTGTCCGTGGCGGGCAGGTTGGCGCAGCGGCATTGCGAGCCGAACGTTTCTTGAATCGTGGCTATCAACTCTGGGAATTCGACATTCTCGGCATCCAGCTTGTTGATGACGATCACCCGTGGCTTGCGCGCCTCGGTCGTGAGGTGGAAGAACTTGCGGGTATTGGTCTCGATGCCGGAGGCGGCGCCGATTACGAGCAGCGCCGTCTCGGCGGCGGGAATGGCAACGATCCCCGGCCCGATGAAGTCGGGGTATCCGGGCGTATCGATCACGTTGATCCGCTTGCCGTTGTGCTCCGTATGCACGATCGACGTGAGGATGGAGTGCTGATGCTCCTTCTCCTCGTCGTAGTAGTCGCCGACGGTCGTCTTGTCATCGACGCTCCCCAGCCGGTTGATGGCGCCGGTGGTGTGCAGGATGGCCTCCGTGATCGAGGTCTTGCCGCTGCCCCCATGTCCTACGAGAACCACGTTTCGAATATCGCCCGTCGCGGTCACTGTCTTTTAACCTCCAACAACGTTTCCACGGATTGAGAGAGCTTCAAAAACTCCCTATGTTACTACGGTTTCGCCGGTTCGCTCAAGCGCTTTTTTTGTGAATTATGGGTACTACGCAAAGCCGCAGGCATGGCACCGAACTGCGCAGGGGTGGGCTGTGCCCACCATTGGTCATTCGGCCTCCCCGCGAGGATTGGTGGGCACAGCCCACCCCACAAACACCTCCTTCCCGCGGCAACGCCAACGCGAGCGCACGGGGCGGGCCGCAGCGCCTCATATTCCTGCGACGGAGCCGCCGGCGCTGCGAAAATAAGGGGAGGACCGGCAAAAATTTGTGCGGGAAGATGAAATTTCGATCGGGTGTAGCGCGGTCTGTTTTTCCACCATGTGCCAGAATTTGTCGCTTCCACTTTATTGGACAGTGACATGTGTGGTCCCGGGCCGCCGCCGGACGGAGCAGTGGCCCGCCATGCCGGGCACGCGGATATTGTATGGAATGTGTCCGATTATGGGGCGTTTCGGGGACATCCCGATCCGGTTGCTAAAGGAAACCCCCATTTGGTGCCGATAAGCGTCACGATGTTTTTGAACCAAGTTGTGTGGTCGCTATGGGGCATCTGAACATGGATAAGAAAGATCTGATCGAGTGCATCCGTGAGATCAATCGCAGCGCGAGACCGGAATTCCTCGCTTCGTTCTCCGAAGAGCAGTTGCGCGCCTACCTGGATCATCTGACGGAGGCGGATGTGGCGGAGGAGGTCACGGTCGCGGACTGACGGCCGGCTTCATTTCCTCCTCCCCGGCCGCCGCGGGGCCGGGAAGCGACCTCCGGAGGAGAGATCACCGGATATACCGCACATCAATTCTCTTGAACCTGGGGGCTCGTGACGCTGCCGGTGATGTCGCGAGGTCTTTTCGTCGATTTGCGATTCTTGCCCTTGGAGCCTGCCGCGGGCGCAGACGCCGGCGGGGCAGACTGCCCGGGGGCGGGTTCCACACTCGTAGCGGGTTGGCCCGGCTGGGCGGCCGGTCCGGCGTCGGGGGCGGTCTGTGGTCGAGGCGCCGGCGCGGGGGCGCCGAACGCGACCGGCTGCGGCGCCTCCTCGGCCGACGCGACGGCGGAGACCGGCACGATGTTGTTCCGCTTGAACTCCAGCAGCAGGGGCGTCAGATTCGCCGGAACGGGAAAGCCCAGGTCGATCGTGATCGCATCGCCCTGGGAGTTGCCGGCCTCGGCGGTGATGACATCCGCCAGGCTCTTGCGCTCGAAGCGACCGCCGGGGCCGATGTATCCGATCGGATAGGCGGCCTGGCCCTTGCCGACCAGCGCGGCGCCGGTGCTGCGGACGCCGCAGACCAGACGCCACTGCGCGAGAGTGAATTTCGAGGCATCTCTCAAGGCGCTCTTCTTGATGTCGGCGCGCACGAGCATGAGGCGTGTCCCGGCCGGCGCCGACAGGGGTTTGCCCTCGGTGTCCACCTGGCTGTCCGGAACGTTCCAGACCCCCGCCTTGCGGGGCGAATCGATGGCGAGCGTGCTGGTCATCAGGGGCACCTCCTTGCCCTTGTGACGATTGAGATAGAGTTGGTCGAGAAATCCGGCATGGAGCAGGGCGAAGCTCTTGGGTTCGCCGATCGGACCGAAGCCGCCCTTGCTGATCGTGGCGAACAGGCCGGTGACGAATCCATCGGGGCTGAGCAGGGCCTTCTTCGGGCTGGCGGCATTGGGGCTGCGCGCATCGAAACGCGGATAGGGGTACTGGCTCGGCAGGGGGGCCATAGCGCCCGCGACGAGCAGATAGCCGGTGACGAGATAACCGAGGACGACGCCGGCGGCGGGCCGCCCGATGCGCTCCGGTATCAGGCCCAACTCGACCTTCTCCTTGCTCATCAGCATCTCGACCGCCATCAGCAGCGCGAAGACCAGGACCAAGAGCAGAAGAAAGCAGACCATCGGCGCCCAGGGGGCGAGGCCGGGCGAGTACTGGACCAGGAACTTGGCCGCGATCTCGAAAAAGCCGAAGGCCGCAAAGCCGGCGATCAGGGCGTTGAAAATCATGGCGACGCCCATGGCCAGAGTCCCCTTGAAAAACAGACCGGCGGCACAGCCGGCCATGAGCGCGAGCATTACCAAGCCAATCATTCCACGTTCTCCATACTAGCCCAATCTCCAATTTGTAGTAGCTCAATTCGCATCTCTACTGCGACGCGGGCGCGCCCTGTTTCTTTCCGGAGCTCAGGACGCGGAGCACCTCGTTGATTGCCGTCGTGCCGGCGATCGCTTTGCGCAGGGCCTGCTCCTGCAGGTAGAGCATCTTGGCCCGCCGGCGGAACTCCATGCCGATCTCGGGCAACTGCTTGACGGTCCGGATGGCCTTGCGCAGCTCGTCGTCGAAGACGATCATCTCGAACACGGCGGTCCGACCGACGAAGCCGGTCCCCTGGCATGTCTGGCAGGTGGAAGGCTTGCCGCGCTTGTCGTAGACTTCCTTGCCCGGCCGGTAGAGCACTTTCGCCTTGTCGGCCGGCAGGTTGAACTTCTTCAAGAGCTCCTTGTTCGGGGCGTAGCCCTGCTTGCAGGTGGGGCACAGCTTGCGGAGGATCCGCTGGTTGCTGATCCCCAGGAGGGTCTCCGCCACCAGCTTGCGGTCCTCCACCAGCTTGAGCCACTTGCCCAGGGCTTGCAGTACGCTGTCCGCTTCCATGACCAGGTAGACGAGCTTGCCGTCCTTCGCGGCGGCACTGGCCACTTTGGCGGTCTCGGCATCCTCGCACTCGCCCACTCCGACGACGTTCGGCCCCATGCGCACGATGCTCTGCAGCTTCTTGGCGTAGGTCGTGGTCCCGGTGTCCGTCAGCGTGTAGACGGTCTGCGTGACGTTCAGCAGCGGCGCCGCGATCTGCTTTTCGAGGGTATTGATGCTGTTGAGGAAGGCATCATGGTTGCGGATCAGCGCGTACATGGTGGTGGTGACGCCGTTCTTCCGGGGCCCGGTCACGAGGAACAAGCCCTGCTCGCGGTCCTTCAAGTGCTCCATTTGCTCGACGTGATCCGGGGCCAGGCCCAGATCGGCCACGCGCAGCGTGTCTTCCTTGGTGAGGCGGTTGAGCCGGAGCGTCTCGCCCGCGGTCGAACCCGCCGTCACGACTTCCCATTCCGCATTCGTCTTTTCCTGCCGGGCGCGAAACTTGCCTTTCTGGGGTTTGCGCTTCTCCTTGGAATCCAGGCCCGCCACCTCCTTGCAGAAGTGCAGCAGATACTCGAACTGGTCCCGCGGCATGGCCGGCTGCCGCGTCGGCGTGCCGTCGATCATGTACGTCACTTCGTAGGTGTCCCCCTTCGGCGCGAAGACGACCGTGCTGGCCCGGCGCCACGCGGCGTCCGTGACCACGTCGTACGTGCTGCGGTAGCCGAAGAAGGTCGGTGTACGCGGCTCCGGTTTCGGGACCTCGTTGTTGCGGGCGGTGATGAACATGAACTCCTCCATCGCCGCCACCTTCTCGGACTTCTTGACGAGGCTCTTGAGGTGGTCCAGCGTCAGGAGGCGGTCGAAGTCCAGCACGCGCGTATTGCGATGCCGCACGTAGGCCAGGGCGACGCCGCCGAGAGCCAGGACATAGGCGAGCAGCCCGCCGATATAGAAAGGAATCAGGCACCATAGCAGAAAGCCCAGGGCGCCCGCGCCCAGGATCGCCCCGATCCAGAGGGGGACATTCGCCGAGACCGCCTTGGCGTCCTTGTGGGCCCAATTCACAAACCAGGGCCACAGGAGAAACAGGCCAACCAAAACCACCAGCTTGACGATGGAGATATAGCCGCCGTACTCGACAGCCATCAGCAGCGACTGAACCATTCAATGCTCCGGAAAAAATGGCCTATTGGAATATTGGAATGACGGAAGGTTGGGCAGCACGCCTGTCGTTCCCATGATTCCATCGTTCCAGTATTCCAGCATTCCAACCCTCCTACAGAATCCCTTCGGCGGTCGCTCGAATCCCCTTGAGAGCCATCTTCAACTCGTCCGTATTGGGTGCGTACTTATACGCGTCCTTCGGGTCGATCCACCCCTCCTGCACCAGCTTGACCAAGTGGTCTGTCAGGTCCTGCATGCCCTCCCGCTGCGCGCCGCGAATCACGTTGGGCAGGTCCGCCTCGCGTCCCTCGGAGATCAGCTTGCGTACGGCGGGGTTCGCCAGCAGCACCTCCACCGCCGGCAGGCGGTCCACCTCCTCCCGGATCGACGGCAACAGGACCTGGCTGATCACCGCGCGGAGCGAGATCGCCAGCGCCTGGCGGACCAGCTCCCGCTCATTCACCGGAAACAGGTCCAGCAGGCGATGGACGGCCTGCGAGGCATTGGCGGAATGCAGCGTTCCGAGCACCAGGTGGCCTGTCTCGGCGGCCCGCATCCCCGCCGTCACTGTTCCGGAATCCCGCATCTCCCCGACGAAGACCACATCCGGGTCCTGCCGCATCAGGTAGACCAGGGCGTCCTCGAAGTTGGCCACGTCGATCCCAATCTCTCTCTGCGAGACGATGGCCTTGGCGTCGCTGTAGAGGTACTCGATCGGGTCTTCGATGGTCACGATATGGCACGACCGGGTCCGCGCGATATAGTCGATCATCGAGGCGATGGTCGTCGTCTTGCCGCAACCGGTGGGTCCGACGACCAGCACCAGACCCTGGCGGGACTGGGCGATCGTCTCCAGGATGGGGGGCAGGTGGAGGCTCTCGAACGTCGGCACATGAGCGCTCACCCGCCGGGCCGCCAGGCTGATCAGACCCCGCTGGCGAAAGATATTGATGCGGAACCGGTTCTCCCGGCCCACCTCGTGGGCGAAGTCCAGCGTCCCGTGCTTGAGGAAGGCCTCCTTCTGGGCGGGGCTGAGGATCTCGAAGACCAGCTCTTCCATGCGCTCCGCCGTCAGGGTATCGCCCGTCGTGTTCTTCAGCTCGCCCTGGAGCCGCAGCTTGGGCGGCTGGCCCACCTTCAGATGCAGATCGTTGGCATGGGTCTTGATCGCCGCTTTGAAATACTTGTGCAGTTGGGGCTCTTTACCAAGCGTCTGCTGTGCGTCCAGCGGTTGTTCGGGACCCATACGCCTGTGAACTCCAATCCGGGCTCCCAGACGCGATGGTTCGTCTTGAGGGGCCCCATTTGTATCTTACACCCGTCCACTGTATCCCGCACGAGATACGAGATTCGAGGTACGCACCACACCTAACACTTGCACCGACAAACTCTTATGGTTACATATTATCAGACGGTGCCCCGTTTGTCAAGGACATCGCAGCGCGTGTGTTCCGATGGCGAAGTGGCGTTCAGGTTTTTGAGGTTCGTGTGGTCCCTTCGAAGCCAAAGGACCGCAGGGACCTGAAGGCGGTCGTGCCAGATCATAAATCGTAGATCATAAATCATAAATGAGTTGGATGCTGGATGGCTTGTTCTACAACCTGGGGCGGAGGGTGGGGCCGAAGCTGCGCAAGGCCCAGTGGATGTGGGCCTCGTTCACGGGCACGGAGGCCGACGCGATCCGCTTGGAACACGCCGTCGGCTTGGACCTGGCCGATGAAGCCGGCCGGCAACTGGCGCTCGATCGCGACCCTCGGACCCGGCAGGCCTTGGACGAGGTCGGCCGGCGGCTGGCCACCTGCGTGGCGAACCGGCTGCGCTCCTTCCATTTCGAGGCCGTTGCCGTGGGTGAGCCAAACGCCTTTGCGCTGCCCGGGGGCTTCATCTTCGTCAGCCGCTCGATCCTCGAATTGTGCCAATGGGACAGGAACGAGATGGCGTTCATTCTCGGCCATGAGATGGGTCACGTCATCCGCGGCCACGCCATCGAGCGGATCGTCGCCAATACGGCGGTGAATGTCGTCTCCCGCGCGGCACCGATCCGCGGGGCGCTGGGTGGTTGGCTCAAGACGGTCGGCATCCAGTTTCTCCAGACCGCCTACTCCCGGGACCAGGAGTTGGAGGCGGATCGGCTCGGCCTGCGCCTGCTCCGGGCGGCCGGTTTCGAGCCCGAAGGCGCGATGCGGCTCCTCACGCGACTGGCCGATCTGAAGCGGTCGTCCGAGCCGGCAAGTCTGGGCGAATATTTCTCTACGCACCCGACCGCCGAAATCCGCATTCAGAGCCTGCGGCAATTCCTGCAAAAGCGAGTTGATTAAGCAAATTCCTTATTATCACGGCGCAGATTACGCTTGAAGTTGTCCCCTTCTTCGATAGGATAAGCCGCGCGATGGTGGCCACGGTCTCAGGACACCGTGGATCGTTTTCTGTGTGGTTCAAGAGCAGCAGCACTCTGGTTGTGCGGCTCAGAAGGAGCTAGGGAGGAATCATGCAGTACCTGAATCACGAAGTGATGGATCAAGCGTCAGAGAAAGCATTTCAACAGCAGCCGCCGTACCCGTGGATCAGTCTCCAGAACACGGTGACGCCGGAAGGCTTTGAACGGCTCCGGGCGAATCTGCCCGATATTTCGCAGTTCCGGCGCATGGTCGGGGTCAAACGCGCGTACGGCCAGGCGCCTCATGATCGATCGATTCTGCATTACCTGCCGGGGATGGAGGTGGCGCAGCCCTGGAAGGAGTTCATCGCCGAGCTCAACAGCCCGTACTACCTGTCTTTTCTGCACCGGATGCTGGGGGTCCCCGCCCACAAACAGCTCATCCTGAGCATGGAGTGGTACTATGCCTGGCAGGGTTGCGCGGTCTCGCCCCATTGCGATGCCCGCCGCAAGCTGGCGACTCACATCTTCTATTTCAGTTCCGGGCAGGACTGGTTATCCGAATGGGGCGGCCGCATCCTCATCCTGGACGATGAACGGCGGTTCAAGGCCCATTCCGGACCGCTCCTCGATCAATTCAAGATCGCGAAGGAAATCGAGGCGCGCGGCAATGCCAGCCTGTTCTTCCAGCGGACCGAGCATTCCTGGCACGCGGTGCGGCCCCTGGAGTCTCCCCGTCCGGAGATTCTGCGAAAGCTCTTCATCATCACCACGAATGTCCCGACCTTCCAAGTCTTGTGGCGGCGTGTCCGCGGCAAGGACCCGGACGGCTATCGCATCCTGCAGCCGGCACGTTCTTGATCGCGACCCTGCGGCATACCACGCCAAAATCGGTCCTTCCCCGCAGGATTCCGTCCGCGAAAGCGCCGATCCGTGCACATGTCCCGCGCCCGGGAGAACGCAAACAGAGGTCATCCACCTCTGTTTGGCGAAAGCGAAGCCGTGACCGGTGCGACCTCCGGTATGACGTGGCGAGACGGGCAAAGAAAAGAAGGGGACCGGATTGAACCGGTCCCCTTGAGCGCAGCCGCAAGGCTGCCTGGGTTCCTATTAGCACCGTGTCTACAGCACTTGGAACCAGATGGTCATGACCGAGCCATCAGGGAGTGTGACACTGACGGGCCTCCAGCCGAGGGCCGCCGTCGCACTGATGGTGATCTGGACGGCTACCGACGTGTCCGACGTTACGGTGGTGCTATTGACGGTGATATCCTTGCCGAAGCTGACCACCGGCGTCTGATCATTCGCCGGGCCGTTGAAGTCCAGGTTCACGCCCGTGATGGTGACATCGAGCGTCGTACCCACCGTGCCCTGGAAAGGCGTGATGAGCCCCAAGTGCGGTACATCTTCCGGGTTCGGGGCCGTGGTCGTGACTCCTTCGTAGAAGCGCAGTTGTGCCAGGCGCACGCCGTTGTTGTTATACTGCCACAGATAGTCCTGCAGCAGGTCAGAGAACAAGGGGATCCGCTGGTATACCCACGCTCCCGTGGTTTCGTCGAAGACCCAGGCGTAAATGTACAGAAGTCCCGCACTGACGTTGGCGAACTTCATTTGACCCTTGTCCCGCACGGAAACCACGGTCATATCCGAGATGATTTCCCCGGTGTTGGGGTCAGTCGCCGATGTCGCCATGCGGATCTTGCCGCCGGGCTTGCCTAGCACGCGCAGGTACACGCTGTACGCTGTCACGCCATCACCGTCCGGATCCGGATTGGGAAGCTGGAATTTGGCCTGGCCGTCCGTGCCATCGTAATCCAGCACGGCGAAATCCGGGCCTTCCACGAGAGAGATCTTCGTGGTGGCAGCGTTGTCCTTGCTGCCGAGCTGCACGAAGATGCGATGACCGTCGCTTGTGACGGAATTAGGATCGACGTTCTTCGCGTGTGCCATGCCGATAATATTGAGGTTGTAATGGGCGCCGCTGGGGCAGCCATTACCTGTTTCCGTCTGGCCGGCGGCCGCCAGGGCCGGCATCAACATGATGACCAGAGGCGCTGCCAGAACACAACACACTATTTTGTTTCTCATTTTATGTGCCTTTCCTTGATGAAAGACTACCAATGCGCAATTCCTCGCCGCACGTGGTGCGGCATCGTTCTTGTGACAGGGCCCCAAACGCGGTCCGGCACGCTGGGGAATCCCCTCTGCTTCCCTGCACTCTCACTGTGATTTACCTTGCTTGTGCCCCCTTTCTCTTACGAGAATGCGGCGCGTACCTTCACCGGGGATGGCCTGTGCCAAGAGCCGGGATCAATCATTTGTGCTTCTGTATCGATCTGGGTCCTCCAACGCGATGCGTTGCGTTGGGAGCCCTTGCGAGAATCGGTGGATGAATATGGAATGGAGAACCTACCATGACGCGCAAGCCTGCCCCCTGGCAGCCCTTCGGGCTTGGGGCGGACGCGGATCAGCCGAGTGATTCACCCACGCTCCTGTCGGTGCCTTACCGTTTCATGTCCTTCAAACGTATCTCCCCGGCGTTTGCGCCCCGCTATTCAAAGTATCGCAACTCCGGCCGTAGGGGCCAAGCGGGGCGTCGCATAATCCGCGTCATGCATAGGCGCGCTCGTAGATCGCCGTGGCGTCGTCGAGCGTCAGTTTCACCGGCGTGATCGCGAAGAGTCTGCCCATCGTGTGGAAGGCATTTTCCGCCAGCCGGCGCAGGTCGGTCTGCCGGACGCCAAAGCTACTGAGCCTGTGTTGGTCCAGACCGGTGTTCGTGATGAGCTTCCGCAAGCCCGCGAGAAACGCCAGTGCCTGCTCCTTTTCGGACCGTCCCTGCGGCTGCTCGCCCATGGCCCGCGCCAGGTCGGGAAAGCGGCTGGAGTTTCGCTCGGCCAGATAGCCGAAGTAGGCGACGGAGAGCATGGTCAGACCCGCGCCGTGCGGAACTTGCGGGAAGCGCGCGCTGAGCGCGTGCTCCATCGAGTGGTGCGAGATGCAGGAGGAGAGCGACTCGCAGACGCCGGCCTCCGTGCTGGCCCAAGCCAGCCTTGTTCGGGCCTCCAGGTTGCTGCCATCTTTGACGGCGACGGGCAGGTACTTCGCAATCAAGCTGACCGCTTCGAGGGCCAGATGATCGCTGGCCGGCTGGTTCACCGTGGCCAGATAGGTCTCGACCGAATGGAAGAAGGCGTCCATGCCGGTATAGGCCGTCTGGTGAGGTGGGACGCTCACCATCAACTCCGGATCGACGATGGACAGCGCGGGAAAGGTGAACTTGTTGCCGTAGCCGATCTTCTCCTGGGTGTCGAGTTTGGTGATAACGGTCCAGGGGTCCGCTTCCGTGCCCGTGCCCGCGGTGGTCGGGAGGGCGACAATGGGCAACGCGCCGTTCGGGGGCGTTTGGCCGCCGCCGCTGCCGGCGAGGATGTAGTCCCAGTACCGGCCGGGGTTGATCGCCATCACGGCGATGCTCTTGGCCGAGTCGATCGTGCTGCCGCCGCCCAGGCCCAGAACGAAGTCACACCGGTTCTGGCGGGCGACCTGGGCCCCTTCCTCGACATGTTCGACGAGCGGGTTCGGCTGAATCCTGTCGTACACGACCGCCTCGGCCCCATTGGCCTTGAGGTGGCCGAGAACCTTGTCCAGATACCCCTGTTTCTTCATGGCCCCGGAAGCCCCGATGACGACCAGGGCCTTCTTTCCCGGCAGGAACGGCGTCGTAGCCAATTCCTGGAGCTTCCCGCACCCGAACAGAATCCGCGTCGGCATGTAGTAATTGAAATTCAGATTCATCGTAGCTCCCATCATTCCAATCTTTCCCGTAGGGGCGACGCCGGTGGTCGCTCGAGTCATAGGGCAGGCACAGGGGCCCGCCCCTACGGCGGCCATCTTAACGGATTCGGCGCGGGACACAAGTTTCGTAGGGTGGGCGGCCATCGTAACGCATTCCCCCGCCGATGCACGCCGATTTTCCGCCAATTTCTCACGGAGAATCAACAAGGGGGAACCGAGCCTGACAACAAACGGATGCGCAGGTCCTCTTCGAGAATCAGGTTGTCAATCATCTTGCGGCTGTCGGGGCCCCCGGCAAACTCCTTCAGGCCGTGGTAGAAGATGGTGAGATCCCGCGATCGCTGGACGGCGTCGCGAAGAATCTGGTCCTTGGTCTCATGTCCCATGGGCCTGTTGTGGGGGGCCGGATGAGTTGCGAAGCAAGTCAAACCCGCCATAACCTCAGGATGGGAGAGGATGTAGTTATCGGGGTCAGAGGCAGCCAGCTCTCTGGTATGCTCGGAATACTCCCGTCGGAGGCGGACCCAGGCCTGCTGGTGCCTCGTTCTGCTCGCTGCCAAGCGGTGACAGAGGTTCCGACGTTCCCGGTCGGCGAATCGTTGGGCCGCCTCCAGATAGAATGCGGCCGCCTTGCGTTCCACTTCCTCGGCGATCTGCAAGACCTCGAAGACGTTGAATCGCGTACCCACGGGCGGCCCTCCCGCAAGATCGCATGGTTCCCTCCATTGGGGACGCCCCATTCCTGATCCATAGAAGTCACAGGGCCGGCGACTCCGTTGCCCGCCGGCCCTTGCTTCCTTGCCCCGTAGGGGCGGCCCCCTGTGGCCGCCCGGATCGCAGGGCAGGCGCAGGGACCTGCCCCTACCTTGGTGGGCGTGGCTCAAATGCGTTTCATCTGCGCCTGGAACGGTGGCAATGAGACCAGCGGCTGCTCGCCCGCATCGGGGAGGCCGTCGCTGTCCTTGTCCGCCGCGGCACTGTAGATCAGGTACGTGTCCCAGGTGACGTCCACAGTGTCGGCCGTGGTCAGCGTGGCCGTGCCCTCCCAGACCAACATGCCCAGGATGGTAGGCTTGGGCTTGCCGTCCTTCAACACGTAGTTGATCCCACGGGTGCGATAGGTATTGGGCCCAATCTTCACAATCGTGCCAAACCCATGCGACAGGGAGGTCGCCTGCGGCATCGCGCCGCCCAATGTGGGATCCATGGTGACCGGCGTGGTCATGCCGGATCCCATCCCGGTCTCCAGATCTACGGGGCTCAGCGTCAAGATGACGACGGCTCCCGAGCCATCCTGATAGCTCCACGTTCCGGCGGGCGAGAACTCCTGATAGGGTTCCGGCGGCCAGGCAGCCCCGGCCAACATGCTCCAGCCGGTCACCGCCAAGGCCACAACACCCAGGGCCACTACGACAACGATCTTTCTGTTTCTGTTCATGGCACTACCTCCGTTTGATAAGTGGTTGACTCAATCCGGCGGAAGGGTTCCCCCATCGCTACGTATTGCGATGAAAAGTCCAAACACTCCGCCGGTCCTCGCTCCTCGCAGGCGCACCGCCCACCTGGGCAGAGCACGGCACCTTTGTCTCAGCCGCTTCGCCCACCTTCTCTCTATCTACCTTCTTTGGTCGCGTCGGGTGATCAGTTGGCCCCCGTGGACCCCGGGAGGCTTATCTTCACCAACCCCGGGCCGGGCCAGGGCAGATTGGGAATGAGGGTCTTGCACATGCCCATGTTGGTGATGAAGAGACTGTCGCCGGGGCTTTTATCCGTCCCGAAGGCCACGTTCGCCGGAGCATCCAGCGGGATCTGTGGGTAGACGGCAACGGTCTGCTGGGTTCGATCGTCCGCATCGATGCGCACGATCGCATTACGGCTGACCGCCGTGACGTAGGCGTTGCCGTCCGGGTCGAAGGTAAGGCCGTCGATCATCACCGGGAAGACCGGCGAGCCATACAAGAACGACTCGGGCACATCCTCGATCGTCTTCCAGATCTCCGGTTGGCCGGCGCTGCCGTCCGGTTGCACCGGGACCCGCACGATCAGGGCCTTGTCCGGGTTGGCCACATAAAGAGCGCCGCCATAGAAGCCAATGCCGTTGGCCCCCACCGGGAACGGAAACAGCGATGGCACCAGCCCGGTCAGCAGCTCGTGGCGGACCCAGAGTTCGGCCGTTCCCCCTTTCGGGATGCGCCAAAGCCCGCCCGGACCGAACGCGCCGCTGGCGAAGTCTCCCGAAAACATCTCCGTGACGTAGAGGGTCTCTTGCTCGTCGAGCGCCACGGCGTTGGGAAAGACGATCTGTTCCGTGCCCGGCAACGGACTGACCGCGCCGTCCGGGGCGATCCGATACACCCCGTGGTTCGGCACCAGCACCCCTTCGTTCGTCACCGAAGCCCGGCATACATATACGTTGTCTGCCGCATCGGTCGTCATGCCAAGGGCACCGCCTCCCGGCTCTCCCAGGTCGGCCAGAACACTCTTGACTCCCGCCGGCGAGAATTTCCAGACCTGGTCGCTTACAGCGCGGACGGTGATATAAACATTGCCCGCCTTGTCGACCGCCACCCCTTCGGGCGAGCCTGCCGTTGGCACGAAGTCCAGCAATGTCGCCCCATTGCCCTGCGCCAATGGGTTCGCCTTCTCATAATAAGTCATGAAGACCTTCAAGTCCTCAATATCCACCTTGCCGTCGCCCCAGGCAAACGGCCCGATATCGCAGAGCGTCTGGCTCGTACCCCAGTTGTCGATCAGCATCACCATATCAATCAGGTCCGCCTTCCCCTCGGCGTTGAAATCAACCGTGGGGATGAGGGGGGCCATCCATAGGTCGCCCGTGCGGGACAGTTCGTCCGGATGTTCCGTGAAGTAGCCCCATTGCCCATCGGGCGACAAGCTAACCGGCCCCAAGATGCCGGAGGGCATCCCAAGACGCACCGGCTCAGTCCAGGCCGCGTCCTTGGACGGGCGGCGTGTCATCCACACCTCGTAACCGCCCAATCCGCCGGGGCGGTTCTCTGCGGCCATGAAAAGGACCAGACCGTCAGGCGACATCGGTCCAGGCACTTCCCATTGAGAAGTGTTGACCGGGGAACCGAGGTTCACCGGTGGTCCCCAGGGATCGGCAGGGGTAGCCCGCGTGGTCACATAGATGTCCACCGAGCCGCCCATGGCGCCCGGCCGGCTGCTGCCAAAGAACAGCGTCAGATCATCGGCCGAGATCACGCCCATAATATCGGCGCCCCGCGCAAACCCGTTGCGGTTGAGGGCCGGCCCCAAATTGACGCGGGGGCCCCAGGACGCGTCTCTCGTCGGTCGTGTCGCCGTGTACAGGTCCCAGTGTTGCCCATTCCAGACGTGTGAGTACAATGTCAACCCATCAGACGATACGCTCGTGGGGCGTTCGTCGAAGGTACTATTGACTCCCGGTCCCAGATTGACCGGAGGTCCCCAGGAATCCTCCATGCGCGCCCGTTTGCTCATCCAGATGTCCCAGTCGCCGTATCCGCCGGGACGATCGGAACAAAAGTACAGTTCCAGGCCGTCCCGAGACGCTATGGGCATGCCATCTCCTTGCGGGGAATTCACGGTCGCTCCCAGATTCACCCGCGGGCCGAACGTAAAATCCGCCCGTGCGGTCGGCACATCCGGGCCTGCGAGGAAACACAGGCCCAGTAGAGACGATAGGACCATCGGAATCTCGAACGATTTCATCTCACACCTTCCCTTCTGCCCAAAGGCAATACGTAGTAGTTGCATCCCATCTTCCTGTCTCTCAAAGAAGACCACGAGTTGATAATCGAGTGGTCCGTTGACGGTCTGCATGATGCTCCACGGCCCACGGAATCGGAAACCCGCGGGCCATCCCGGGTGGAGAGCGGCCCAGTATCGCCGCCCGTCCGCCCGCAGCTTGGCGTCCTCCTGCAAAGACCGGTAGTGCGCCGCGCGATGGAAGTAGTTGTACGGGTCGGCGGGGTCGGCGGCGATCCTGCGGGTCCACAGAGCCACCAAGTCCTGGAAGTACTCGTCCCTCGTCTGCGCGGAGCCTAGCGCTTCGGCGAGGGAGACGTTCGGGTCGATCTCGGCGGTCCAGACTTCGAAGAACGGCGCGCCCCGGTGAAAGACGAGCTTGGTTCCGTCCGGTGACCAGAAGGCGGCCGTGATCTGCCCATCCAGGGTTCTGAGCGGCTCGCCCCTACCCAGACCGTAGACCCACAAGCCCATATTGTTCTCCGCCCCGGTAGTGGTCCCCATACAGAGCTCGGTGCCGTTCGGCGACCACGCCGGCCCGCCCCAGGCGAAGGGAGGTATAGGCCATTGGGCTACAATCGTTTGAGAAGGCAAATCCCTGACCCTGAGCAGACCGCCTTCTCGATATGCCACACGTTGACCGTGCTGGGATAGGGCGGGATAGGAATCCGGACATGCTATGATCCACTCCGGCTTCGCAGGACGACCTTCGAGGGAGATCGAGTAGAGTGCGTTGTCCAGACGTGAATGATAATAGACGCATTTGGAATCTTGGCTCCAAGAGGGCCAACCGCCACGGGCCAAACGCCTTGGCTCTGTGCCGTCCGACTTGATGACCCAGACCTCCTCCTCCGCCTTCGGACGCTGGCGCTCTCCGCGTTTGGCGGTGGCGAATTCGGGGACGCGCAGAGCCGGGCAATCCCGGACAAAGGCAATGTACCGCCCGTCGGGCGACCACACCGGGTCCTTACCGGGGACAATGAGAAGCTCCGTCTCTCCGGTGGCGAGATCGTAGAGCGCCACACCATTGTAGCCCACGAACCCCATGCTGAAGGCCAGCTTCTTCCCATCCGGCGACCAGCGTGTGGTAAAGCCATCAACAATGACACGCTCGGCCTTGGCCGACAGGTTGCGATAGGTCTCCTCGGCCTCCACCATCGGCAGAAAGGCCGTCCCGGCAGGCTTTCGGTCGGGTGGATGCCAGGAGCGTCCGGCCTCCAGAGTGTCAAAGACATACTTGGCACACCAATCCTCAAACGGGCGGCGAGATTCCGGGCCGGAGCGGATGATCTGACGGAACAAGGCCGCGGCCGCGTCATAGTCCCCCAGGGCGGTCAAAGCACAGAATGTGTAGTAAAGATGAACGTATCCGGGGAGGATTTCAGGCAGTCTCCGGCCCCGTCAATGACACGTCTGTAATCGCCCATCCGCAGGAGGGTCTCGCAACGCTGGATCGTCAACTCGAGGTACGCCGGACTATCCTTGAGCGTGAGAGCCAGAGCACTGTCGTACTCCGCAAGCGATTCCTTGTAGCGCTTCAACTCGCGCAGAGCCGTCGCCCGCAGAGAGTAGCCGAGGGGGTCGTGATCCCGCAAAGCCTCCATCGCGACCGCATCTTCGTTCATCTGTTCGTATTTCCGGGACGCATAGTAGGTAAAAGCTCGCAACCGGCGCGACTCGTAATGACTCGGATCCAGCCGGTAGGCTTTGTCGAGCGCAGCCAACTGCTCCTTGGTAGTAGGGGCGGTCATGGCCCGCAGAAAATACGCCTCGGCCGTTTCCGGCAGCAGGGCCACGGCCTGCTGGCGGTGCTTTTCGATCTCCTGGAGCTTCTCGGTGTTCAGCGATTCGCTCTCCCAGAGGATGCGTGCCAGAAGCGAATGGGCCGCCCCTGCGATCTCCGCACGCTCATTCAGCAGACCATTCAGCACATTCAGGGCCTCCTCGGAACGACGGTTATCCACAAGGATGGTGGCTTGAAAGAGCCGGGCGTCCGGTCCCACGTACTTGCTCTGAAGAACAGGTTTGATCGTTTCCAGGGCAGCTTCGCGATCGGACTTCGCATACTGCTCCCGAGCTTGGGACAGGATACCTCGATCCCGGAAGCTCTCCGCCTCCGCAAGCTGGAGTCGATATTGATTCCACATCGAAACGATGAAGACCACCGCCCCCGCGACAACCAGTATTGCCAGAGCGGCAAGGACTTGGGGACGCGGAGGGCGAAGGAATTTCCCCAGGCGATATGTCGTATGGGGACCTCGGGCGAGGACCGGCTCGTGTTCCAGATGCCGGCGGACATCCTCGGCCAAGCCGCTGGCCGTCTCATACCGTCGGACACGGTCTTTCTCCAACGACTTCATCACGATCCAATCCAGGTCGCCGCGGACCTGCTGGTAGGGTGTGCACCGCACACCAGCTTTCTTCGTAGGTCGTGCGTCCTCGCACGACGTCTTACTGGCGAGCGGGACGCTCGCCCTACGAAGAGCGGTGCGAATCCTGGTCGAGGGTCTGACCGGCTCCTGTTCTCGAATGACTCGCTGCATCTCGATATAACCGGCCTTACGAAGCTCTTCCTCGCTGAAAGGTGTTGTCCCAGTGAGCAGTTCATAGAGCAGCACGCCCAACGAGTAGATATCCGAGCGGGTGTCGATATCCAGATCGCTCAGTTCCGCCTGCTCCGGGCTCATGTAGGCGGGCGTGCCGATGAGGTGGGCATAGCGGGTAAAGAGCGTCTTTTCCGTCAGCTTCTGGTTCGTGGCCTTGGCAATGCCGAAATCAATCACTTTCGGGACAGGCTTGCCGTCATGGTGGGTTACCATGACATTGGAGGGCTTGATATCCCGATGAATAATGCCCTTCTGATGCGCGTGCTGGACAGCATTACAGACCTGGAGGAACAGGATCAGCCGGTCTTTGGTGCTCAGGCTATTCTTGTCGCAGTACTCGGTGATGGAAACACCGGTGACCAGCTCCATAACGAAGTACGGTCGGCCCGTCTCGGTGGCTCCGGCATCGAGAACCTTGGCGATACAGGGATGGTCCATCAGGGCGAGCGCCTGGCGCTCCGCCTCAAAGCGGGCAATCACCTGGCGGGTATCCATGCCCAATTTGATGATCTTGAGAGCCACCTTGCGGCGGATCGGCTGCTCCTGTTCGGCCATGTAGACCACCGCCATGCCCCCTTCGCCGATCTTTTCCAGGAGCTTGTACCGCCCGATCACCGTGCCGGGACCCTCCGTCAGTAGGGGCGAATAATCATTCGCCCCTATAGGCCCAAGAGCTCCGGAATCAAGAAAGGTGCCGGCTTCCTGGTGGGCTTTCAGCAGCGATTCGATCTCGGCTCGCAACGTCTTATTGCCGCCACAGGCCTGTTCCAGATAGCTCGCCCGCTCGGCCGGAGTGGGAATCTCCACGGCCGCTTGGAGGATCTCCTCAGGATTTCGGTTCTCTGGACCCATCGTGCTGATCTCCTGTCTCCTGTCACTAGAAGTGGCGCCCTTTGGGTGTACGCCGGACCAGGATTTTGGGGAAGATCATGAAATTTCTCAAAAAGCTGCCCCGGTGCCGATAAGATACTGGTATTGTGCAAGGACCTCACGGCCATGGAAAGGCCAAAATGCCGATGTTACGCGGAAGCCAGGCAGACAATAGGTGGACAGATGGGATGCGAGGACCGCTTTTTATTCTTCTCGTGTCGTTGATCGCCTCTGCCGGCGCCCCCTGCGGCTGCCGTCGGTCCCGGCCGGCGAGTCCTCCCGTGTTCTTCAGCATCGAGTACAAGGAGAAGGTGGACCCACTCGAGTACTTTCCTCTGGCCGTGGGGGCCAAGTGGACTTACGCGAGCACAGATAAAACGGGGGTCAATGGGTCGAGTAAGTCAGTCGTAATCACCAAGTGGATCACGGAGCACGTCATCACGGCCGAGTACGATATTCCGGCGGGAAAGGTCTTTCTGGGCAAGTTCATTCTTCGGGACGTGCAGTACGACGAACCTCCGGATGCCAACGAGACCCAACTCCGCTGGTTCCGGGATACCCCCCCCAGAGGGCCCGCCGGCCTCTGGACCAAGGACTACCTGGTCGCGGGGAATTATGTATTTGATCTTTTTGATTACGGCTGGGATGCAGCCGCCCAAGGGCTTTCCGCGAGGTACCGGGATGAGCTTCCCTCCGCCACGCCGGAGCTGTTCTTCCCACTCGACGGAGCCCACTGCTGGTCGGACCGCGTTTCCGAAGAGAGAGACTATCAGACCGCTCTCCTGGCAATGGCGGGCAAGGGCCCGGCGCCCAATCCCTCCACGTATTACTGGATCGTGCGCGGGCGAGAAGATGTAGAGGTGCCATACGGCAAGGTGCGAGACGCCATGAAACTGACGTATACCGCCAACTGTGGCACCGCCACGGAATGGTTCAAAGAGGGCCTGGGTTTCGTCAAGGCCGGATTCAGCCACGGTGGCAGCTACGGTGAGTGGGAAACGACGTTGGTGCATTATTCATCCGCTACTGCTCCTGAGTGAGGGCCCGGTAGAGCCAGGCGCGCGCGTAGGTCCAGTACCGCTTGGCTGTGGTCGGAGACAGGGCCAGGATCTCCGCCGCCTGCTCGAGACTCAAGCCGGCGAAATAGCGCAGCTTCACCAACTCCGCCTTGGTCTTATCGACGGCCGCCAGTCGGGAAATCGCCTCGTCCAGGGCGAGGAGATCATCGCCGGGGCCCTCGACCGCCACATCCGAGTCGTTGAGCCCGACACGGTTCCGGCCGGCCCCGCGTTTGAGCCGGTGTTTGCGGCGTGCATTCTCGATAAGAATGCGCCGCATGGCTTCCGCCGCCGCACCAAAGAAATGGGCCCGGCCGGTCCAGTGTTGGTCCCCATCGCCTACGAGGCGGAGGTAGGCCTCATGGACCAGGGCGGTCGCCTCCAGCGTCTGGCCGGATTTCTCTGCCGACAGCTTGCGGGCCGCGAGCAGACGCAGTTCCTCATAGACCAGGGGCAGAAGTTCGTCCGTAGCCTTTGCGTCCCCTCGTTCGATGGCATTCAAGATGCGTGTGACATCGCTCATGGATGCGCCCTGCCATTATGTCTCTGGGATAAGTATACCGCGCGAGAGGTCGGACGACCACCCCTTTTGTCGAAGCTCCGACATTTCTCCCGGGCTATTGAACGGGGGGCAGGGACCCGGTAGAATCAAGCCGAAGTTTTCACCATTGCATAAGGAGACCGTTGATGAAAACACGTCTTGCTGTTCTCTGTGTCTTGTCCTTCAGTGTTGTCCTGTTGTTCGCGTCGCCCTCACCGGCGGGGAATGCGGCCGGGCTCAAAGCCGGCGCCGCCAGGATCGACATCACGCCGGAGAAGCCCGTGAACATGTCCGGCTACGCCGCCCGCAAGGGCCTGTCGACCGGGGTCCACGACCCGTTGTCCGCCCGCGCTGTAGCATTCGAGGTGAATGGCAAACGCCTGGTCCTGATCTCCACGGACATCATCGGATTCTACGAGGAGGTCGGCGGCGTCATGCGTCAGGCGATTCAGGATGAGTGCAAGTTGCAGCCGTCGGAGCTATTCCTCTGCGGTATTCATACGCACTCGGCTCCCACACCCACACTCAATCGCGAGCGGGCCCATGCGAACAACGTCGAGTACACCGAGGCTCTGAAGCCCAAACTCGTCGAGGTGGCGCGCAAGGCGCTGGCCAATATGGAGCCGGTGAAGCTGGGACTCGGAGTCGGCTCCTGCCCGGTCGGGGGAAATCGTCGGGAATTGCGCGTCGCCAATAATGGCGAGAGTTCCATCGTTCTGGGTCGCAACCCCTACGGGACCACGGACAAGGAGGTCCTCGTGATGAAGGTCGCCAAAGCGGACGGCGCGCCGCTGGCCGTGATGTTCGACTACGCGACGCATGGCACCGCGCTGGGCACAGGCAACCTGACGATCAGCGGCGATGTGCCGGGTTTGGCCGAGCAGTTCGTCGAGAAGATCCTGGGCGGCGACGTGGTGGCGCCGATCTTTGTCGGGGCCTCGGGCAATATCGATCCGTGGTTCCGCGTGCTGCCCAAGATCAACGAAGAGCCGGGCTGGGTCCCGGAGCCGGTCCTGCTGGGGACATTCCTGGGCGAGGAGGTCGTGAGTGTCTACCGGGCGATCCGGCAGACGAATTCGGCCGACCCGACGCGCAGCGGCGCTGCGGGCAAGATCGCGACGAATTTCGTGACGTTGCAACTGCCCGCCAGGCCGCCGGAAGCCGGCTCGACGGAGAAGAAGCAGGACAGTGTCCCCCTGAATGTCACCGTGGCGCGCCTGGGCGATGTCGCGTTCGTCGGTCTCGGCGCGGAAGTGTTTACGGAGATCGGCGTGGCGATCAAGGCGGGGTCGCCCTGCCCGCATACGTTCGTCATTACGCACTGCAACGGCTCCGCGGGTTACCTGCCGATCAAAGAGGCGTACGTGCAGGACGGCTACGAGGTCAAGAGCAGCCGCTTTGGTCCGCAGGCGGCCGAGATCGTCGTTCGTGAGGCCATTCGCCTTCTGCAAGACTTGTAAGGGGAGCCGGCCGCTCGCGTTGTCATCCCTTCGCTTCGCTCAGGGTGACAGACGCGGGATACCATGCTTCACCGGGAGTACACACCATGAAGACACATCCTTCCATGCCAGGTTCTCTGTTGCTCGTGACATTCCTACTCTGGACACCGCCGTCCTTGGCGGCGGATACGACGGGATTGAAGGCCGGGACCGCGCGAATCGACATCACGCCGGAAAAGCCCGTCACGATGTTCGGGTACGACGCCCGCAAGGATTTGTCCACCGGGGTTCACGATCCGCTGTCGGCACGCGTCCTCGCCTTCGAAGCCGATGGGAAGCGGCTGGTGCTGGTCTCGACGGACTTGATCGGCTTCTACAGCGGTACGGCAGACTACCTGCGTCAGGCTCTGTTGAGCGAATTCAGGTTGCAGCCTTCCGAGCTGTTTCTCACCGCGATTCACAACCACGCCGGCCCAGCGCTGGCGATCGATCCCCAGCGCGGCCACGCGAACAACCTGGAGTACACGGAGAAGCTCAAAGGCAAGCTGATTGAAGTCGTTCGGCAGGCGCTGGGCGGCCTGGAGCCTGTCCGCCTGGGTCTGGCGGTCGGCTCCTGCCCCATCGGGGTGAACCGGCGCGAACTGCGAGTCAATAACCGCGGCGAAAGCTCCATTGTGCTCGGGCGGAATGTCTATGGACCGACGGACAAGGAGGTCCTGGTGCTGAAGGTCGCCACGGCGGAAGGCAAGGTCAAAGCGGTGGCATTCGACTATGCCACACACGGTACCTGCCTCGGCGGCAGGAATTACACCATCAGCGGCGATGTGCTGGGTCTGGCGGAGCAATTCGTCGAGAAGATCCTCGGGTCCGATGTGATTGTGCCGGCGTTCGCGGGGGCCTCCGGCGACATCAATCCGTGGCTGCGCGCGGAAACTGGCTTCAACACGGACTCCGGCTGGGTCCCCGAGCCGGTCCTGCAAGGGACTTTCCTGGGTGAAGAAGTGGTGCACGTCTACCGGAGCATCCGTCAGACCGGCCCGGCCGACAAGATCGGCACGGCTTTCGTGATGCTCCAGTTACCGGTCAAGCCGCCGGAGGACCCCTCGGCCAAGAAGAGCGAAGGCCCCGGCACGCGTCCCCTTAATGTCACGGTGGCCCGGCTGGGAGACGTGGCCTTCGTCGGTCTGGGCGCCGAGGTCTGCACGGAGATCGGCATGGCGATCAAAGCCGCCTCGCCTTGTGAGCACACCTTTGTGATCACGCACTGTAACGGCGCCGCCAGTTACCTCCCGACGAAAGAGATGTACGTGCAGGACGGCTACGAGGTCAAGACCAGTCCTTTCGGCCCGCAAGCGGCGGATATCGTCATCCGCGAGTCGATCCGCCTGCTGCACGGCTTGTGAGTCAGGTACGTGAACACGCGAGGGCGATCCGCCGCAGTATCGCGACTACGCACCGCATGGCCTTACCATAATCACTCACTTCTGGTGCAGGAAATCGTCAATCGCGCGGTTGAACAGGTTGGGCTGGTCGACAAATGTCATGTGCCCGCTCTTCGGGAATACCACGAGCTTGGAGCCGGAGATCGCCCGATGCATCTCCTCCGACAGGGAGGGGGCGCACTCGTCATGGTCGCCGACGGTGATCAAGGTTGGCACCCTGATGGAAGAGAGCCGGTCGCCATACTCTACGGATTTAAGGTTCCCGTCGATCACAAACTCACCATGCGAGCCCCACATCTCGCGATACAGATCCCATGCCATGATGCCATTTGCGACCGGGTCGAAGTTGGCGTCAGGACGATTCTGATACAGGTAGGGAAAATAGCCTTCACCCCACGCGGCGATCATGTACTCGGAGGCGTACCGGCCCTTCTGGTAGTCCTTCCCCTGACCAAAGAGGCCGGTCTTCTCCATGCCCTCGATCCGCTGCCGCAGTTCGGCCGGCATGTTCTCCTTTATACGCCGGAACACCTCATTCATCTTCGAGGTGCTGTGGAGGGTGCTGCACAGGATTAGGTGCGTCAGATTCTGCTGGTACTTGAACGCGTAGGCTTGCGCCAAGATGCCCCCGCACGAGTGACCCAGCAGCGCGATCTTACCCAACTTCAGGGCATTTCGCAGTGCCTCGACATCCTCTACCATGTTCTCGACCGTATAGAGCGAAGTATCCTCCAGCTTCTCTGACTTTCCGGAGCCCCGTTCATCAATGAAGACCAGACGATTTCGGCGTGCCAGCGGCAACAGATGGGGGAGGAAATAGTCGTGTGTAGCGCCCGGCCCACCATGCAGGATCACCAGCGGCGCTCCCCGCCCGAAGGTCTTGAAGTAGATGAGCACGTCGTTGGCATCGACGAACCCCTCCTGCATCGGATAGACGTTGGCCGCCGGCTCTGCACCCGCTGCCGCCGTTTGCATTCCGGACGCTGGCACCAGCGTCTGTCGCTGCGGGGTCGGTGCTGCCGGTTGGTGAGTTTGCTGGGCAAAGGTCGCCCCAATGAAGAAAGCGGCTGCCATCAATGGAACCAGTGTCTTCATGGCGTTACTCCTTTCTCTGGATCTCCTGAAGAGTTCGATGTAAGGGGCTTGCGTTCTCGGCCACTCATCGCGCCAACTGAGGCTGCAGTGCCGCCGGCAGTCGGGGCGAGGTGATGAGAGCGAGGAACGCCGTCCATCGTTTCGTTAGATCTTCTCCGGCCCGGCGGTCGAGCCACCGCGTCACCAGGTCCTCGCCTACGCTGTAGTTCACGACATAACTGCGGTAGGCGCGAAAGAACTCGACCGCTTTGTCCGCTTCTTCGTGGGTCCTGAGACCGTAGACGAGCAACCAGTCCTTCACCTGGGCCTCGCTCATGGCGCCGTCGAGAAGCCGTCGGGCGAGCGTAACGTCCGCTTTTTCGAGGCCTTTGACAAGGCGGCGAATCTCGGCATAGCGCATCGCCTCGTCCGGCGGAAGACCCGCCAGAGGAAACAGCACGTCGCGCTCGAAGGCCAGACGCTGGGCATTGGGGAAGGCCAGTCGAATGCCGGCCTGAGCACACCCTTCCGAGATGAGCGACAGGGGCGAAAAGAGCGGGTAGATTGCGTGCTCCACCTGGCCCTGTTTACGGAACAGATTCGACTCCCGAAGGGCCATGAAGACGTGGTGGCCCGGGTAGCCTTCGTGCGCGGCAAAATCAATGGCCTTTTCAACGAAGAAAGGCACGTCCGCGTTCACCTCGATAAGGGAGTGGGCCTCCCCACGATACCAATTGTAGGCACCCCACGGCTTTCCCGTGACGAGCGACAAGGTAAAGGACTCCCCCGTGGGAAGTTGGACGTGGGCGGCTGTCCGTTGTTTCGCCTCCTGTGCCGCCGCGTCAAAGAGCGCTGCAATCTTGTCCGGAGGGACGACCAACCGTTTCTTCCAGGCCAGGTAACGCGCGGCGACCGGTCCCGCGCCCGGGAGAAGGGTGCTAAGAATTGGTATCATGGGGAGGCCC
>JAMCWO010000322.1 GCA_023481165.1 Planctomycetota bacterium
CGAAACTGGGTGCCGCCGGTCCTGACCGGCGGCACCCAGTTTCGTGGCGGCGCCCAGCCCCAACTGCCGGATGCGCACGATTTCGCGGAGCTGCGCCCCCTCGTTTTCGACACATACGAGCAATTGCAGCCGCACGCCCTCCAAGGCGCTCGGCTCATTACACAGATGCCGCGGTTGGCGAATCGAATCGTGGAGATCGAGACGGGCCGGGGCTGCCCGCGCGGAAGGGGCTGCTCTTTCTGTACCGAGCCGATCAAGCAATCGGTCCTGTGGCGCCGGCCCGAACTCGTCCTCGAAGAGGTCAAGATACTGATGGGCCTTGGGGCCAGGGCGTTTCGGCTGGGCAAGCAGTCCTGCATCTACAGCTACGAGGGAGGCGATCCGCAAAAGCTCGAAGCGCTGCTGTCGGGCCTGGCGGCGCTGGCGCCAACCGTCCTGCACATCGACAACGCCAACCCGATGATGATCGACGAGCAGCGGACGGAGCTATTCATCAAGTACCTGACGCCGGGCAGCACCGCCGCGATGGGCATCGAGTCTTTCGATCCCGAGGTCACAAAGGCCAACAACCTCAATTGTCCCTACGACATGGCCTTTGAGACGATTCGGCTCGTCAACCGCCTCGGCGGCTTTCGCGGGGAAAACGGCTGCCACGCCCTGCTGCCGGGGATCAACATCCTGCTCGGCCTGGCCGCGGAGACGCCGGAGACCCTGGACAAGAACTTCGGGGCGCTAAAGCGCATCTACGACGAGGGTTTGCTCGTCCGCCGGATCAATATCCGCCGGGTCGTGCCCTTCCCGGGGACACAACTCTACGAAGAGGTCGGCCGGAGATACCTCCGCAAGAACCAGCGGCTCTACCGGCCCTGGATCGAGAAGGTCCGCCGGGAGATCGACATCCCCATGTTGCAGCGGCTCTTTCCCATCGGGACGATCCTCAAGGACCTGTGCAGTGAGGTCCACAACGGCGGCACCACCTTCATGCGGCAGATCGGCAGCTATCCGATTCTGGTGGCGGTCTGGGAGCGTCTCCCGCTGAACGAGTTCTTCAACGTCCGCGTCACTGGCTACCGCCATCGCAGCCTGCTGGCGGAACGGATCAAGTGATCTATGTGCCAAGTTCCTTCAGCAACCGGATGGCGGTTTCGGTCATCATTTCCCCGCCGCCGGGGGCGACGCGGGAGTTGACCGTCTCGTAGCTGCCCTCGGCAAAAGCCTTCTTTGTCGGGACGTACGCCACATCATCCTGGCACAACTCGATCACCAGCGTGACCGGGAACGGGCTGGCTTTCTTGATGGCCAAGCCGTGCTCCACGAAGACCTCGCCGGGCAGTCCAACCACCGCCACCTCATCGCTGAGGCGGAACACCTGCACCTCCAACGGTATCGTTGCGCCGCGACGGCTCTGGATGTCCACGATCTTGTACGTTCTGACCTGATCGAGGAAGGACATCTCGGCTGTGGCGATCTTGTCCATGTCCTTCTTCGCCTGCGCGATCTCGGCCGCCGTGAACTTCTGCCTGGGCACTTCCACCACGGCCCGCCTCACCGCGAGGCTCGGCTTGGCGATCGCCTTCGCCCGCGCCGCGGCAATAGTGCCGGCCAGGGTCGCACCAATGACGGCGGGCTTGCGGATATCCTTCGTCATGACGTCGAAATGATTGATATCGCCGCAGGTGCCCGTCCCGAACAGGAGTGTGAAGTCCTTCCCGAATTTCCCGCGGAGGTTCTGCTCAATGAAGTAGGGGTAATCCGCCGCGTAGAGCGTGCCGCCCGTGGTGTCCAGGTGCAGGGCAAAATTCACCAAGCTGGCAAAGGTGTCTCTGCCGTTCGCTTCGCGGAAGAAGACCACGCCGACGCCGGGATCGATGGGTCCGGCCGGCCGAACGATGTCGGGGTTCAGAAGGCCCGGATTGAAACGCACCGTGCCATCCGTCATGTGGAAGCGGCGATTGAAGGACAGCCCCTGCTGCTGCGCGACGCCCGCCTCGGCCTGCACCGGCCGCAGCCTGGCATCGGCCTGTGTAACCGCTTTGACGATCCCGGCGACCAATTCCGAGGGGTAGTCCCGCACTTCATACGGATCCTTGCCCTGCTGAGCGACCGCCTTCTCATGAAAATAGTCACGCAGAGCATCGAAGTAGAGCGGGCCGGTGTGACTGTGCGTGCCGGCGAGCAGAATATTTTCCGGGGGAATCCCTGTCTCCCGCTGAGCTTGCTGACGGGCCCGCTGCGAGACATCGGCCGAGATCCCGATGATGTCACAAAAGACCAGCGCGGCCCGCGTGTCGCCCTGCCGTAGCACGAGAGCCTTCGCGTGCAGCGGATTGAGAACGCCCGTGCTCAAACGCTCATTGAAATAGCCGCACATCCGGTAGCCGACGGGCGGCGTGATATCGGTCACCGCCACGCCGGCCTGCAGTGACTGTGAAGTGGTAGCCATGTCCTGCGACTCTCTTCAAGTCTGACCGGTCAACTTCTCCAGGAACAGGCGCGTCTTCCTGGCTTCCGCCAGCGTATGGGCCTGGTCGCCCGGTTCGAGGCACTCAACGACCAAGGCCCCGCTTTTGAAGCCGCCCGCCTGGAGCTTGGCCAAGACCGCCGGAAAGTCCACCATTCCTGTCCCCGGCGTCACGTCCACGTTCTTCGGCAGCTTGAAATCCTTGATGCACATGCCCATAACCAGGCCATTCACGCTGGGAGCATCGTCCACCGGGTTCAGCTTGCCATCGGAGTAGTAGAAGATATTGCCCGGGTCGTACCAGATGCCGAAGTTCTTATTGCCGACAAACTCGACCGTCTTGCGGCACTGGGGCCCGGTCGCATTCAAGCCGCCGTGCGGCTTGACGCTGATGCCCATGCCCTTGGCTTTGGCGTAGTCGCAGCACTCCCGAATCGCCGTGTAGTAAGGCTCGTACAGCTTCTCATTGCCGATGCCGCCCATCAGGAGGTTCTTCGTCCCGCAGGCGGCGCAGTTGTCGATGAGTTTCTTGAGGCCCTGGATACCGGCTTCGAGCGACTTGTTCACCGGGATATCGCCCCCGTACACGGAAACCACCTTCAGCTTGCGTTTCCTGATCTCTTCGGCGACCCGGGCCGCCTCTTCGGGCGTCGTGTCCACCGAAATCACGAGCCCACGTTTGCCCTTGGTGGTCATCAGGCCGACGTACTTGTACCCTGCCTCGGCGATCGCGTCCAAAGCCACGCGGTACTCGTACTGCGCCCACGGCCGCGTATAGCACGCGATCATGTACGGCGCTGCCTTCCCTTCGCTCGCACAAGCCCGTTGGGGCTGTAGCGAAGAGCATGTCCATGCCAGCGTGGACATGGCACCCAGCTTTGCTGATCCACTCAGGAATCTACGTCGTGTAAGATGCATCTTTGCGTCCATCTTTATCCTCTCATCAGAACTCTCAAGGTTGCTCTTTTCTGTCATCCTGAGCGTAGCGAAGGATCTCTGGCCCGCGAACGGAAAGTCGCCTGTGTTGCACAACGTCATTTGCGATGGCCGGATGCTTCACTTCGTTCAGCATGACAAGGGGAACCGGCTTGTTCCCACTACCCTTCCCGGATTTCTCTCTTCTCCACGTCGTAAATCATCCGTTTACCCTTATCGAACGATTGCACCGCCATCAGGCAGGCGACCGCGTGCTGATAGCCCGCATCAATGGACGCATTCGGCGTCTGGCGCGAGCGCAGGCACTGGAGCCAATTGAGGAAGTGGTCCGGCGTCTCCACCTTCTTCACCGGGATCTTGCCACGGATCTTGCCCGACCGCTTGGCGCCGCCCTCGGCACTCAGAACGGGGTCGGTCCAGGAGATCATGTCGAGCACGCCCTCGTTGCCCAGGATCTTGAAGCTATTGGCGCTGTCGTTGCCGCAGTAGGTCGAGTAGCTGACCATGAAGCCTTCCGGATAGGTCCACATGGCCTGCACGTGGTCGGGACAGGTGAAGTGATGCTCATCATTGTACGTGTAGGTCCCGCCGAGGCAGACGCTGCTGGTGGGGAACTTGGCCCCGGTGATGTAGTGGACGAGGTCGAGGTAGTGACTGCCATAGCCGCAGACGGGGCCGTCGGAGGTCTCGCGATAGCCGTACCAGCCGGAATACTTCACCGAGTCGAACGGCTGGAACGGCCGGTCCCCCAGGAACTCCTTCCAGTCCACATCTTCGGGCTTCACATCCTTGACGTAGTTGTACCAGTAGGGCTTTTCGTTGTTGCGGCACTGCTCGATCCGGCCCACCGTGCCGAGAATCCCGGTCTTGTACAACTCGCGGCAGCCGGTGAAGCTCGACATGCTGCGCAACTGGGTCCCGATCTGGACCACAATGTTCGCCTTCTTGACAGCGTCGACGGTGTCCTTGAGCTTGTTGAAGTCCATCGCCAGCGGCTTTTCGCAGTAGGCATCTTTGCCGGCCAGGGCCGCGGCCTTCAGGTGCGTCGTATGGTGCACATCGGGCGAGGCAATCATCACGGCGTCGATATCCTTCAGGGCCATCACGTCGCGATAAGAGGAGAATTTCCGGGCCGGCCGGCCGTACGTCTTCTCGGCCGCCGCGGACGCGGCCTCCTGGCGCAGGCGCCACGGATCGCACACCGCCGTGACCTCGATGTTCTGCTCTTGGGCAAACGGGCCGATCCCCTGGATCATGTGGGCGTTGGTGCCGCGATCCCCGCAGCCGATCTGCGCGATGGCGATGCGATCGTTGGCCCCTTTGACCTTGGCGTAGCTGGCGGCCGAAAGCGCCCACGCCGCACTGGTCCCCACCCCAGCCTTCAAAATTGTCCGACGGGAAACTGAGCGATCCATGATGGGTCCTCCTTCTGCAAAGACATGGTTGAATTGCACTTTGCCATAGGCACTGATCCAATACCGACACGATCAAGGACGCATGATTATAGCACGCTACCGGTCCCGTCACAACTAACAACAATCTTCAAGACAAACTACACCGGCGTCGTCCCGCTCATCACGTGGTAGGACTCTGTCGCGGGTTGCGTTTATCGCATTTTGGATACCAGCGGGGAGCTTGATCTATACCCCTTTGCGCAGTAGCCTGTCCTTGCTGGCTCGGAGGATAGGGCAACGCTGGCGAGCGACCCGAACGCCGCAGCCGGTGATATGCAGCGGGGAGCACCCGACGTCCCACCGGTAGTCGGGCCTCCCTTCTCTCTCCCCGCTGGTATCCGCAAAGCGATAAACGCATTGAGAAAGGAATCCATGAAAGAATGCGATATACGGGACTACCTGTATGACAATCCCGAAGTCCTTTTCTCCTCCGGAAGGATAACAGAAAAGGCTCGCGAATACAGCATCCAGGGCAAGAGGATTGACCTCCTCTTCGTTGTAGATGAAGCCATTCGTAGACTTCTTCGTCAATGGACCGCCATGACCTGCCTCCAAAAGAATGATTGGGCAGGAGCGTCTTCGTCCATATCCTGTGCGGCCAAGCGGCACGACATGAACGCTGTCCCAGTTTAGTTTTACGTGGCGTGACTTGGCCGCGGGTTGCGTTTATCGCATTTCGGATACCAGCGGGGAGGAAAGAAGAGGCCCGACATACCGTGGGGCTCTCCTCGCTGTTTATCACCGGCCGCAGTGCTCGGGTCATTCGCCAGCCCTGGCCTATCGTCCAAAGCGGCAATGATGACCCGCCGTCCACGGCCATTTCCATCAAGCTCCCCGCTGGTATCCACAAAGCGATAAACGCGTGAGGCCTTGGTCTTCAGATCATCCGTTCCTGCTTCGACGAGCGACTCGGCCAGACGCGCTACCTCCTCGTTGACAAGAAGGCTGCAAATATCGTAAAATGTACCGATCAGGATATCTGTCTAATGCGAGGTGGCACGGCCGGATGGAGGGACAAGCGCCGGGAACCGCTGTGAGGATGGATGTGAAATGCGTAGCCGCGTGGAACGCACGCTTTTTGTCTCGTCTGCAATCCTATCGGCCGCCTGCTGGGCGCTGGGCCCTTGCGGTGGCCAACATGCCTACGCGGCACCCGCAGCTGATGTGGAGTCTCATGCATCGGATCTGTCTCTGGCGGGCGAGGTGGATACGCCGGTGTGCCTCAATGAGGTCATGGCATCGAACAGCAGCGTCATTGCCGATCCCCAGGGCCGGTTCGAGGACTGGATCGAGTTGCATAACACGGCGAAGACGCCTATCAACGTGGGCGGCTTGTACCTGACCGATGATGCCAATGAGCCGGCGAAGTGGCAGATTCCCCTGGGCAACCGGAATCTCACAAACATCCCCGCCGGAGGCTTTCTGGTCGTTTGGGCCGACGGCGACACGACAGACGCGGGGCTTCATGCGAGTTTCAAGCTGAATGCCGACGGCGACAGCCTCTACCTGTTCGAGGCGGACGGCGTCACGCGGATCGATAGCGTCGAGTTCGGCATCCAGATACCCAATGTCTCCTATGGCCGATATCCCGACGGTTCCGCCGAGTGGCAGTTCCTGAGTCTCGCCACACCGGGGGCGGCGAACGTCCAGGCCTATGCGGGCCTCGTGGCCGACCCGACGTTCAGCCGCGAGCACGGTTTCTACGACCAACCGTTTGAGATCGCCATCGCCTGTGACACGCCGGACGCGGTCATCTACTATACGACGGACGGCAGCGAGCCCTACAAGGAAGGCGGCCGTTTCCCCAACGGGAAGGCGTATGCCGGCCCCATCCGGATCGGGCAGACCACGTGTCTGCGAGCCAGAGCGATCAAGCCTGGCTGGCGCTCCAGCAAGATCACCACGCAGACTTATATCTTCCTCAACCAGGTGTTCAACCAACCAAATGCTCCGGTGGGCTTTCCCACCGCATGGGGCGGAATCAGCGCGGATTATGCGATGAACCCTGGTATCGTCACACCACAGATCCGGGCCATCAGAGAAGGTCTGGAATCGCTGCCGACGATGTCTCTGATCATGACACTCGACGACCTGTTTGGGGCCACGCAGGGTATCTACGCCAACCCGAACGGGACGAGCGCCTCGTGGGAGCGGCCGGCGTCGATCGAAATGATCTGGCCGGACGGCCAGGAGGGATTTCAGGCCAACTGCGGCGCCCGTATCTACGGCGACGTGGGACGGCGGGAGAAGAAAAAGAGCATCCGCCTGCTCTTCAAAGGAATGTACGGCCAGACAAAGCTCGAGTATCCCCTCTTCGGGGCAGAGGCAGCGCAGGAATTCGACACCTTCATTCTGCGGGCCAACTTCAACGACGGCTACCCTTTCGGCCAAGCCAAATCGCAGTACCTGCGCGATGAGTACAGCCGTCGGCTGCAACTGGCCCTGGGCCAGTCCGCCGCTCACGGGCGATATATTCATCTCTACATAAATGGCCTGTACTGGGGGCTTTACAACCCCGTGGAACGGCCGGATGCGTCGTTCGCGGCCGAATACTGCGGCGGGGACAAGGACGACTGGGACGCCTACAATTCCGGCTCGCCCACCGGCGGCAGCACGGGCAATTCCTACAATGGCATGCTCAACGCGGCCCGTCAGGGTGTCTCGACCAATCAAGGCTATCAGAAACTCCAGGGCAACAATCCGGATGGCATGCCGAACCCCGCCTACGTGAACTGGCTCGATGTGGACAACTACATTGACTACCTGATCGTCAACTTCTTCGTCGGCAACACGGATTGGCCCCACAAGAACTGGTACGGGGCGATGAACCGCGTCCACAGCACCGGCTTCAAGTGCTTCTGTTGGGACACAGAGTGGGTCATGGACCTCGCCCTTCCCGGCTGGAGCCTGAGTTCGAACCTGACGAGCAATGTGGTGGGGGTAGGCAACGGCATTGCGGAGCCCTATGGCCTGCTCCGCCAGAATCCCGAGTTCTGCCTGCGATTTGCCGATCACGTGCACCGGGCCTTCTTCAACGGCGGGCCTCTCTATGTTGCCCCCGGCCGGTCTTCATGGGACCCGGCCCACCCCGAGGACAATCGACCCGCCGCCTCGTATGCCGAGTTGGCCGGCACTATCGAGAAGGCAACGCTCGTGGAGAACGCACGTTGGGGTGACGTCAGCGGCACGTACACGATGGCTCAGTGGCGCACGGAACGGGACTATCTCGTGAATACGTACCTGGTCCAGCGGCCGGGGATCGTGCTGGGCCAGCTTCGCAGCGCGGGACTCTATCCGGGCGTCGACGCCCCGGTTTTTCAGGTCAACGGCACCTATCAGCATGGGGGCCACGTCGCGACGAACGCCACGCTGTCCATGACCGGCGGCACGGTCTGGTACACCTGCGACGGCAATGACCCGCGTGTCTCGGCCCAAACACCGCAGGCGACCAACTCAACCACGCTCATTGCGGAGAATGCTCCCAAGCAGGTCCTGGTCCCGACGCGCGATATCGGCGATACCTGGAAAAGCGGCAGCGCGTTCGACGACTCGGCCTGGACCGCCGTCACGACCGGCCCCGGCGGCATCGGCTATGAGCGCGGCAGCGGCTACCAGCCGTACCTCAGCCTCGACCTCGGCACCCAGATGTACGATAAGCAGGCCACCTGCTACATCCGCATCCCGTTCACTACCACGAGTACGGCCTATTCGAGCCTGCTGCTGAAGGTGCGGTACGATGATGGCTTCATTGCTTATCTGAATGGGACCGAGGTGGCCCGCCGCAACTTCACGGGCACTCCCCGATGGAACTCCGTCGGCAGCACGGACAATCCGGATGCGGCCGCCGTAGGGCAGACGACCATCGACATCTCCGCTTCCCTGAATGCCTTGAAATCCGGCGCCAACCTGCTGGCCCTCCACGGCCTCAATGGCACCCTCGATAGCTCCGATATGCTGATCTCGGTCGAGCTGGCTGCTGCCAAAGGAGCACCGGGCAGTACCGCACCGGCGGGCGTATCGCCCACCGCCCTCCGCTACACGGGTCCTGTGACCCTATCGAAGAGCACCTTAGTCAAAGCACGAACCCTCTCCGGCACGACGTGGAGCGCCCTGAACGAGGCGGTCTTTGCCGTTGGGCCGGTGGCGCAGAGCCTGCGGGTCAGCGAGATCATGTACCATCCGGCGGACAGCGGCAATCCCGGTGATCCCAATACCGAGTACCTCGAGCTGACCAATATCGCCGGCCAGAGCATCAACCTGAATCTGGTCCGGTTCACCGATGGGATCGATTATACCTTCCCCAGTTTCGATCTGCCCGCCGGCGGCTATTGCCTGATAGTGAAGGATCTCGCCGCTTTCCAAGCCAAGTACGGCTCGAAACTGCCGGTCGTGGGGGAGTATGGCGGCAGTCTGGACAATGGCGGGGAGCGCATCGAACTGGTCGATGCAATCGGGGAGGTGATCCAGAGCTTCACGTATGACGACAGTTGGTTCAAGAACACCGATGGTCAGGGTTATTCCCTGACGGTCAAGGACCCCGAAGCGACGGATGTAAATAGTTTGAATGATAAGGCTGCGTGGCAGGCGGCAAGCCCATCACCCGGCCGTGCAGGTCCGTAGAACGATCTACTTTGCAGTGCGCCTTCGTAGGGCGAGCGTCCCCGCTCGCCTAAGAGACGTCGTGCGAGAACGCACGACCTACGAAGAAACGCCTGACGGCGTCACTACGAACCGGGTCAATGATTCGGCGTGTAGTTCAGTTGGCCCCAGCAACCCCGCTGGACATAATAGAGGTCGTCAAACCCTTGATCCGTGGTGGGCGTCCAGCCGACTTGGGGGCCCATGTTTTCATAGTCTCTGGCGTGCTTGATGGTGTCGGTCCCCTGCCACCTCTTGTGCTCGACGTGTCCATCGGCAAAGGAGAAGGTCACGCCATCGCCGTGCCGGACGGGCGGATTGTCAAACCACTGCTCCAGATGGATGTAAACCGCGTAGGCATCCGAGGTCATGAACCCTTCGTCGATCATGACGAACCTTTGGGCCAGGTTCGGACGAATCTCGGTCCTCTTTTTGACATGGGCGCCCTTGTACGGTTGGGACCAAGGGTGGTTGACGGCGTTCATGGAAAACATGATCGAGTAGGTCAGCGCCTGTCCCCGCCGCCCCGTCGGGCACCGGTACATATCCTCGTTCTTGCTGTAGGGGTACAGGGCACCTCTTCGGATATCGGCCAACTGGAGATCGTAGTCGGTCGCATTCGGGTGGTAACCGTCAATCCAGGAGAGCTCTTTTCGGTGATCGCCCCAGGTCTGGTTCGAATTGCTGAACCCGGTGGCCCCGTTGACCAGCCGATCGTCGTTCTCGTCGGCGTACATGTTCCAAGCCAGACACAATTGCTTGAGGTTGCTCAGGCAGGATGCCCGTTTGCCTCCCTCGCGGGCCCGCTTCAACGCCGGCATCAGGACCGCCATGAGAATGGCGATGATCGCAATGACCACGAGCAGTTCGATGAGCGTGAAGGCTTTATGTATACGCATAAGGACGGTCCTCCTTCTCTCAGGTACTCTTGTCGCACCAAGGAAACCCGGAGCGTCGCCGGGGGATTCCAGCCGCGTGCGAACACGTTTCGCCGCTACCCTGCGTGGTTGGGGGTATAGCCCAGCTTGCCCCAGCAGCCCCGCTGCACTTTATAGAGGTCGCGGAAGCCCTCTTCCGTGGTCGGCTTCCAGCCGTAGCCCGCGCCCTGATTCTCTTCGAGTCTGGCGTGCTCGATCGTGTCGGTACCGACCCATTTCCAGTAGTCCGCGTGCCCATCGGCAAAAGACAGAGTTGCTCCGTCGCCATGCCGGGCCGGCGGATTATCGAACCAGGTTTCCTGCGTGTAATACACGGCGTAGGCGTCCGGCGACATGAAACCCTCATCGATGAAAACCAGCCGCAGACCGAGCGACGGCAGGATCTCGTTCCTCTTCTTCACGTGGGCGCCCTTGACACCATGGACTTCCGTGTGATTCACGGCGTTCATGGAGAACATGATCGAGTAGGTCAACGCCTGTCCGCGTCGCCCCGTCGGACACTGGTAGATCTTCTCGTTCCGCAGGTAGGGCCACAACGCGCCTCTCTTAATCCCCGCGATCTGGGCGTCCCAGTTGGTATTGTCCACCGCATCCACCCAGGCCAACTCGCCGGCATGGGTCGCCCAATCCCCACCCGTGTAGTTGCTGTAGCCGGCGGCCCCATTGACCAGGCGATCATCGTTTTCGTCGGCGTACATGTTCCACGCCAAAGCCAATTGCTTGAGGTTGCTCAGGCAGGATGCCCGTTTGCCCCCCTCGCGGGCCCGCTTCAACGCCGGCATCAGGACCGCCATCAGGATAGCGATAATGGAGATGACCACGAGGAGTTCGATGAGGGTGAAAGCTCTGTTTGTACGCACGGCCATGATCCTCCGTCTGTCAGATGCTCTTGTTACCTGCAACAGGCTCCTCGGCCAAGGCAAACTCTTGCGCCGGATCAACTCGCGAACTTCCAGCGATGACCCACCGGAACCGACCAGTTCCGTCAGCCCAGCGAGAAAAACTCGGGATATCGCTGGGGAATTCTCAGCGCGTGCGGACACGTGGCGTCGCTACTCCCGGTGGTTGGGGGTATAGCCCAGCTTGCCCCAGCAACCTCTCTGCATCTTGTAGAGATCCCCGAAACCTTCTTCGGTTTCCGGCTTCCAGGCGCCGCTGATGTGCTGGTTCTCCATATCCCTGGCACGCTCGATCGTGTCCACACCTCTCCATTTCCAATAGTCGACGTGCCCATCGGCGAAAGACAGGGTCGCGCCATCCCCGTGCCGGGATGGCGGGTCATCCCACCAAGTCTCCTGCGCATAGTAGACCGCGTAGGCATCCGGTGTCATGAAGCCCTCATCAATGAAGACCAATCGCAGTCCCGGCGCCGGCTTGATCTCATTCCTCTTCTTGACGTGGGCGCCCACCACGCCGTGGACTTCGGTGTGGTTCACGGCGTTCATGGAGAACATGATCGAGTAGGTCAACGCCTGTTCCTTTCGCCCCGTCGGGCAACGGTAGATATCCTCGTTGCGCAGATAGGGCCACAGGGCACCTCTTTTGATCCCCGCGATCTGGGCGTCCCAGTTCGAATTGTCCAGCGTGTCAACCCAGGCAAGTTCGCCCGCATGGGTCGCCCAGTCTCCACCGGTGTAGTTGCTGTAGCCGGTGGCTCCGTTGATGAGCCGATCGTCATTTTCGTCGGCATACATGTTCCAAGCGAGGGTCATCTGCTTGAGGTTGCTCAGGCAGGATGCCCGTTTGCCGCCCTCGCGGGCCCGTTTCAACGCCGGCATCAAGACCGCCATCAGGATGGCGATGATCGCAATGACCACCAGGAGTTCGATTAGTGTGAAGGCTTTGTGTGTACGCACGCCACGATCCTCCTTTTCGAGAATACTCTTGTTGCCGACAACAAGATGCCCGGCCAAGGCCCGGTGTTCCCTGCCTGATGGCCTTATTTTACCCGCCGGCGAGGGCGAGGGCAAGAGCAGAGCGCGGATTATCGCCCCCAGGCATCTTCCGAGCGTTCCCGTCTGCCGGTACAATAGACGCTGGCAGAATGGCAGGTCCCGTGCCAGGCAGGCATCTCAACAGGAGACCGTATGGAGCAGACGATTCGTTTGAAGCGGAGCGACACGATTGTCTTCATCGGCGACAGCATCACCGCCGCCGACCGGCACCGCCAAGCCTACGGCCCCCTCGGCTTCGGCTATGTCCACTTCGCCGGCAACCTGCTCCTGGCCAGAAATCCGGCGCTCGACCTCAGGATCGTCAACACGGGAGTTAGTGGCGATACCGTGATTGACCTCAAGGACCGCTGGCAGAGGGATTGCATCGCCCATCGGCCGAATGTCCTGAGCGTCCTGGTCGGCATCAATGATGTGTGGCGACGAGCGATGGAGCCGGATATGGCCGAGCGTGCAGCGAGCCCCGCCGGCTTCGAAATAACATACGAGCAGTTACTTGCCCAAGCCAAGGAACGGTGCCAATGCCAGTTCGTCCTGATGGAGCCTTTCCTGTTCTGCCGGGAGCGGGAAAACGAGGTGTTTCGCGCCCTGATGCCGTATCTGGAGGTGGTGCGGATTCTGGCGAAAAAGCATGAAGCTGTGCTGGTGCCCCTGCAGAGCCAAGTCGATCGGCAGATCGCGGAAGTTCCGCCCGAGAAGTGGTCTCAAGATACCGTCCATCCCTACCTTTGGGCACACGCCTGGATCGCGCAGCAATGGCTCAATGCGACCGGCCTCTGATCTTGAGCCAAGTGTAAAAATTTTTTTCGTTCTGTAGATTCAGCTATCGCAAGGAGTAAGAGCAAAGCCGCGCCTCGACTTCTCAAATTTCTGTCGTTTGGGTCTTTACAGTTCATCGAGTTGTCATTAATCTGCCGATAAGATGTTTCAGCAATAACACAATATCTGGCAGCGAACCAGTTCACCTTTTACAATATATAGTGTAGTATCGGTATCGCAGCACGGAGGCGCAATGTCATACAAGTTTGACCCTGAGAATCCTTTCAAGGTGGAGCGGACGCGAGTGAAAACAGTCCCCCAGACAGGAAACCGGAGAGGGTTGACGGTGGAGCCTTTCTTCTCCACGCCGGGCACCCACCCGTTCGAGCAGCTCGAATGGGAGACTCGTTCGGCCAAGATCGCCAGTGATAGCGGCGAGGCGGTCTTCGAGCAGGACAACATCGAGGTGCCGGTCAACTGGAGCCAGTTGGCCACGAAGGTCGTGGCGAGCAAGTACTTCTATGGCGATCCCGAGGGCGGCCAACGGGAGCATTCCGTCAAGCAGCTTGTGCACCGCGTCTGTAAGACCATTGCCGATCGTGGTTTGCGCGATGGATACTTCGCCACGGAGCAGCAGGCGGAGGTCTTCTACAACGAGCTGACCTGGCTGTGCGTGAACCAGTACGGCTCGTTCAATTCGCCGGTCTGGTTCAACGTCGGGCTCTACGATGTCTATGGCATTGGCGGTGGCAAACACAACTACCGCTGGGATCCGCAAGAAAAGACGGCGGTACCCTGTCAGAACAGCTATGAATACCCGCAATCGTCCGCGTGTTTCATCCAGTCGGTGAAGGACTCGATGGAGGACATCATGCGCCTGGCCACCAGCGAGGCGATGCTGTTCAAACATGGGTCCGGGACAGGAACCGACTTATCAACACTGAGAAGCAGCCGGGAAAAGCTCGCCGGCGGCGGCAAACCCTCCGGCCCGCTGAGCTTCATGCGGGTGTACGACCAGATCGCAGCCGTCATCAAGTCCGGCGGCAAGACCCGCCGGGCGGCCAAGATGCAGTCGCTCAAGGTCGATCACCCCGACATCCGGGAATTCATCACCTGCAAGACGGTGGAGGAGAAGAAGGCTTGGGCGCTGATCGAGGCCGGTTATAACAGCGAGCATAACAGCGAGGCCTACGACAGCGTGATGTTCCAGAACTCCAACCTGTCGGTCCGCGTCACGGATGAGTTCATGCAGGCCGTCGAGAAGGATGACAAGTGGGTGACCCACGCCGTCACGACGGGCGAGAAGATGGGCGAGCATTCCGCCCGCGAGCTGATGCAACTGATCGCTGAAGGGACCCGCATCTGCGGCGACCCCGGGGTCCAGTATCACAGCACGGTCAACCGCTGGCACACCTGCCCCAATTCCGGGCCGATCAACGCCTCCAACCCGTGCTCCGAGTACATGTTCGTCGATGACTCGGCCTGCAACCTGGCCTCGCTGAATCTGATGAAGTTCCGCAAGGAGGATGGGTCTTTCGATGTCCAGGCGTTCAAGAAGGCCGTCCGGCTCTTCATTATCGCCCAGGAAATCCTGGTCGATAACGGCAGCTATCCCGATAAGGCCATCACCCTCAACAGCCACCGTTTCCGGGCACTCGGATTGGGCTTCGCGAATCTCGGCTCGCTGATCATGAGCTTGGCCCTGCCCTACGATTCCGACCAGGCCAGAACCCTGGCCTCGGCCGTCAGCGCCATCATGACAGGCGCCGCCTACGCGGCCAGCGCGGAGATTGCTCAACTGAAAGGCCCCTTCGAGGAATTCGAGAAAAATAAGGACACCATGCTGAAGGTGATCAATACCCACCGCCAGCACGCCTGCAACCTGCCGGAGTCGCACTGCCCGGACTACTTGCGTAATGCCGCCAAGGACGCCTGGGATGAAGCGGTGGATGCCGGCACAAAGGCCGGTTTCCGCAACGCTCAGGTCACGGTCCTGGCACCAACCGGCACGATCGGCTTCATGATGGACTGCGATACGACCGGGATCGAGCCGGATATTGCCCTAGTCAAGTACAAGCTGCTGGCCGGCGGCGGCATGCTCAAGCTGGTGAATAAGACCGTTCCCATGGCTCTGGAGCGGTTGGGCTATACGCCGGAGGATATCAAGGCCACCTGCGATTATATCGATGAGCGTGAGACCATTGAGGGGGCCCCGAAGCTCCACGACGACCATCTGCCCATGTTCGACTGCGCGTTCAAGCCCAAGAACGGCAAGCGGTTCATCCATTACATGGCACATCTGAAGATGATGGCCGCGGTGCAGCCGTTTATCTCCGGGGCGATCAGCAAGACGATCAACATGCCCAAAGAAAGCACGACCGAGGAGATCATGGCGGCCTACATGGAGGGGTGGAAGCTCGGTCTCAAGGCCGTCGCCATCTACCGGGACGGCTCCAAGCGGCTCCAGCCCGTCTCCACGGACAAGCATAAAGAGGAGAAGACAAAGATCAGCGCCGAGGTTCCCATGGCGACCCGGCCTTTCCGACGAAGACTGCCGGATACCCGACACAGCATCACCCATAAATTCTCTGTAGCAGGCCATGAAGGCTACCTGACGGTGGGGCTATATGAGGATGGGCAGCCTGGTGAGCTATTTATCACCATGGCCAAGGAGGGCAGCACCGTCGGGGGCCTCATGGATGTCATCGGCACATGCACGTCGATGGCTCTCCAGTACGGCGTCCCCCTGATCACGCTCGTGGACAAGTTCCGGCACGCAAGGTTCGAGCCTTCCGGCATGACTTCCAACCGGGATATCCCGTTCGCCAAGAGCCTTATTGACTATATCTTCTGCTGGCTCGGTTGCCAGTTTATCCCCGGCTATGCCGACAAGAACGTACCCAACCGCATGACGCCAGCCACCACCGGGGGCAAAACTGCCGCCACCGCCCGCGAGCTTGTCGAGAAGACCAAGGATCTCGCCCACAAGATCGCGGAAGTGAAAGCTGCCGGCGGCAACGGCAAGAAGACGAGCAAAACCGAGGAACCGAAGCCTCAGCAGGCCCCCGCCTCTGGCAGACCGACGAGTCTGCTCAACATAGACCGACTCATCAGTCAGCCGGGCAGAATAGAAGCTTTCGCGGCAACGTCGGCGGGCCCGGCGAATGAGGCCCAGCAAGCCGAGGCCGCCCTGATGCAGCAGTTCAACTCCCAATTCGAGCACTTCGGCGACGATGCCCCGGCCTGCGACATCTGCGGCTCGATCACCGTCCGCAACGGCACCTGCTACAAGTGCTTCAACTGCGGCAACTCGATGGGATGCAGTTAGGATTGATGATTTACGATTGATGATCGATGATTCGGGCGGGCGAACGCACAGTCGCCCGCCCAGTGTTCTTCCTGCCGCGAACACCCGTGACACGAACCACCCAGCATTACTGATCCTGCTTCGCCAAGAGGTACGATAGAAGCCTCCAAAATTCCACAGAATTAGCGCAAAATCTTTTGACAGGCCGGTGGAGTCTGGTAGAATCCACGGTTTCTAAGCGTTGGAAAGAAGAGAGTATGCCTACAAAAAGCTATATGGCCAAAGAGGGTCAGGTGCACCACAAGTGGCTGCTGGTGGACGCGGATGGGGCGGTCCTGGGTCGCTTGGCGGCCAAGATCGCGGTGATGCTGATGGGCAAGGACAAGCCCACGTGGACCCCTCATGTGGATTGCGGCGATTTCGTCGTGGTGGTCAACGCGGACAAGATCCGGCTGACCGGGGCGAAGGCCGAAGTGAAGATGTACGACTCCTATTCGCGCTATCCGGGCGGGCACAAGTACATGAGTTTCGAGCATGCGATGGCAAAGAAGCCCGAATGGGTCGTGGAGACGGCCGTGCGCAAGATGCTGCCCAAGACCCAGATGGGCAAAAGAGCCCTGAAGAAGCTCAAGATCTTTCGCGGCCCCGAGCATGAGCATCAGGCCCAGAAGCCGGAGAAAGTAAAACTGTTCTAAGCGGAACAACAGGACCATGGCAGACAATAAACCCGAGAATACAGCAGTGGAACAGACCCCTCCGGCGCCGCCCGCCGAACCCAAGGTGACGATCGGCCCGGGGAACAAGACCAAGGAGAAGTACGGCTACTGGTGGGGCACCGGCCGGCGGAAGACCTCCGTGGCCCGCGTGCGGATTCGACCCGGCAGCGGCAAGTTCCTCGTCAACAAGAGAGAGTTGGACGACTACTTCCATAGAGATCAGGACCGCAAAGCGGCTTTGGCCCCCTTGAAACTCGTCCAAGCCGAGAAATCCTTCGATGTCTTCGTCAACGTTCGAGGCGGGGGTATCACGGGGCAGGCGGGAGCCACTCTGCTGGGCGTCGCCAGAGCTTTGAGGACCTACGATGAGAATTATATTGGGGCCCTGCGAGACAATGGGCTTTTGACACGCGACCCACGCATGGTCGAGAGGAAGAAGCCCGGACAAGCGGGCGCCAGGCGGAGATTCCAGTTCTCGAAGCGGTAATCCGCAGAAAATCCACTGGACTACAACAGCCGCCGAGACGATCTTAGCGGCTGTTTTTCTTTGCAGATCGTGCTACGAGGAGTTGCTATGGTACGTGTTGCGATCATTGGCGCCAGCGGGTACACCGGCGCCGAGTCTATTCGGATCCTGCTGCGGCACGCGGAGGCCAAGGTCACTTACTTGACCGCCCTGCCGGAGGAATGCGGCGCGATGCAGGAGATCTTTCCGGAGTTCCGGGGCCGCTGCGAGCTGCCGGTCGAGCCCTTGGATCTCAAGAAGCTGGCGGCTTCGGCGGACGTCGCCCTCTGCTGCCTGCCCCACAGAGTCTCGATGCAATTCGTGCCCGAACTGCTGCGCGCCGGCGTCAAGGTGATCGACTTCAGCGCCGACTACCGGCTCAAGAACGTCAAGGTCTACGAGCAATACTACAAAACGACCCACACCGACACGGCGAATCTGGCCAAGGCAGCCTATGGCCTGCCGGAGCTATTCCGCAAACAGATTCAGAAGACCAATCTGGTGGCGAACCCCGGCTGTTTTCCTACCTGTTCCATGCTCGCCCTCGCGCCCCTGCTGCGAGAGGGCCTCGTGGAAACCAACTCCATCATCGTCAATTCGGTAACGGGCGTCTCCGGCGGCGGCAAGAATCCTACGGCGAAGTTCCACTTCCCGTACATGGATGAGAATCTCTACCCTTATGGGATCGGCGTGCACCGGCACATGCCCGAGATTGAGCAGATCGCGACTGAGGTAGCCGGTTCACCCGTGCGAGTCCTCTTTCAGCCGCACGCCGGACCGTTCGATCGCGGCATGCTTTCGACTGTGTACTGCCGGCCCAAGGCCGATGTGAACAACGAGCGGCTCCTGTCGCTCTACGCCGATTTCTACAAGGGCGAGCACTTCGTTCAGGTCTGCCAAACCGCCCCGGCAGTCCGGGATGTCACGGGAACGAACTATTGCCACGTGTTCCCCACGTTCGTCAAGGGCACGGTCGTAGTCTTTTCGGTGATCGACAATCTGACCAAGGGCGCTTCCGGGCAGGCGATTCAGAACATGAACATCCTTTTCGGCCTCCGGGAGACGATGGGCCTGGAGTGACCGGCCGGGTAAAAGGTAGGCTCATGGACAAGATCGGGGAGATTTGCCGCAGGCGGAAACAGGCGCACCAGAAGCTTCTGTCCCTGGACTCGAAGGTTTATCGGGCCTTTCTGGACATGGAGGCCGCCACTTACGCGGATGGTGCTCTGGCCAAGAAGTATAAGGAGTTGATCGCGGTTGGCATATCCATCGTCACGAATTGCGAATCCTGCATGCAATGGCATATCGAACAAGCCGTCAAAGCCGGCGCCGATCAGCAAGAGGTGCTCGAAGCGATTGAAGTGGGTATGGAGATGGGCGGCGGCCGGGCGACGGTCTCGGCCCGCTTTGCCCTTGAAGTCATGGAACACGCCTGCGCAGGGTCATCATCGAAATGAAAGACGGGACGCTTCGAATCGCGACATGCCAGTTTGGTGTAAGCGGGTCAGTGGCACAGAATGCCCGGGCCATCCGCGGATTCCTGAAGAAGGCCAGGAAGGCCGGGGCCAACGTGGTCCATTTCTCCGAATGTGCTTTGAGCGGCTATGCCGGCTCGGACTTCGACTCGTTTGAAGAGTACGATTGGGCTCTGCTGAAAGAGGAGACCCAGACAATCATGGCCCTTGCCGCCGAGCTTGGGCTGTGGGTGGTCTTGGGCAGCACGCACCCGTTGATTCCGCCGCATAAGCCGCACAACTGTCTGTATCTGATCGACGCCCAGGGCAAGATTGTAACCCGTTATGACAAAAGGTTTTGCACCATAGGCGACCTGGATCACTACACGCCCGGCAACCGCTTCATCACCTTCGATCTCAGCGGCGTCAAGTGCTCCCTGTTGATCTGCTTCGATCTGCGTTTCCCGGAATTGTATCGCGAGTTGTACAAGCTGGGCGTCCAGTGCCTGTTTCAGTCGTTCTACAACGCCCGGCAGCGCGGCCACAGCGTTCACACGCAGATCATGCGCCAGACGATGCAGTGTCACGCCGCGACGAACCATTTCTGGGTGAGCATGACCAATTCGAGCGGTTACTATTCGCCCTACCCGTCCTGCTTCATTCAGCCGGACGGCGTGATCGCCGGTCAGCTTCGTCCCAACCGACCGGGCCTGATGGTCAACACGGTGGACGTCGGCCGGGACTTCTACGATCCGATGGCGGACTTTCGCGACCTGGCCGTCGCCGGCAAGCTCACCAACGGCCCCGGCAACATCGACGACCCGCGCTCCAGGAATGTGACGGTTCTATAGCGCCTTAGGGCAGGAACTTAGCCTTCGTGTCTCAACGTCTTCGGGGCGGACAAGATGGGTTCCAGCATGTCTGGCCGAGCCACCAATAGCCATGGCAAACGAAGAGCCGGCCCACAGGGCATATTGCGACCTTGTTCCCATGCCTGCACCGTTTTTAGAGAAACATTCAAGACGGTGGCAGAAACGTCTTGGCTCATGTGCAACTTCTCTTGCCTGAGATGGGCTATCCAATAGCGTAAATGTCGAGTGAAGGTATCACGAAATCTGTGCGCGATTATCACGAAACGAGTGCTTGCGTCTTCCGTCGCCAAGGCTATCATCATGTGCCGAATCCAGCGGATGCCGCTGGGTCCGCGCGATTGGAGGAGGCATTGCGGCATCTGAAAGCACGAGCCGATCACCGCATTGTACTATGAGAGGCTCCAAGGAGATGAGTCGAGCGATTGACTGTCAGAAGCAGATGCGGGCCCTTCGCGGCAAGCTCCAGTGGTCAGGAGACCTGGATCAAATGAGAAAGGACAGAACAGAGGTTATGGGAAACGACAGCATTACAGCCCCAAAAGGGTTTCGGGCGGCGGGATTTGCGTCGGGGGTCAAGGTATCGGGGAAACCGGACTTGGGGCTGCTCGTGTGCCCGACGGGGGCAACGGCGGCGGCGGTGTTTACGACGAACAAGATCGTTTCCGCGGGGGTGCAGGTCAGCCGGGAACACCTTATGAGCCGCAAGGTTTACGGCGTCGTGGTCAATTCCGGCAATGCCAACGCTTGCACGGGGAAGATGGGACTGGCCAACGCACGGAAGATGTGCGCTTTGACTGCCGGCTATCTGGGGGTCGAGCCCCAAGAGGTGCTCGTCGCCTCGACCGGCATCATTGGCCATCAGTTGCCGATGGAGAAGGTCACACGAGGGATCGAGCAGGCCGTCCCCCGGCTGTCGGACTCGCCCAAAGGCGGGCTGGCTTTTGGGCACGCCATTATGACTACCGATACGCGGCTCAAAAAGGCTTATCGGGAGTTCAGACTCGGGCGTACGTTGGTGAAACTCGCAGGCACAGTCAAAGGCGCCGGCATGATTGGGCCGAACATGGCGACCACCCTGCTGTTCCTCACGACCGATGCAGCCATCAGCAAGCCGCTGCTCGGCAGGGCTCTTGAAGGGGCCATCGACAACTCGCTCAATCGACTGACGGTGGACGGCCACCAGAGCACCAACGATACGGCCATGCTGCTGGCCTCCGGCTTGGCCGGCAATCCGCCGATCAACAGCCTCTCGCGCCCGTATCAACTGTTCGCAAAAGCACTTACGGAACTCTGCACCGATCTGGTCCACCAGATGGCCCTGGACGCCGAGGGAGCTACGCGGATGTTCAAAGTCGTCGTCCACAGCGCCTCGACGAAGGCGGACGCTCTGAAAGCGGCCCGCGCGGTCGCGGACTATCCGCTGTTCAAATGTGCGGTTCACGGCGGCGATCCGAACTGGGGCCGGATCATTTGTGCCGTCGGCTCTTCCGGCGTGAACCTCAATCCGGCCAAACTCTCCTGCAAGCTGGACGATCTCTACGTTTTTCGCAACGGTACGCCTACCGATTTCGACCCGAAGAAGGCGGCCCACATCGTCCGCCAGCGGGAGCACGCCATCACGATCGACTTGGGCGTCGGCCGGCACAGCGACTTCTACTACGGCTGCGATCTTAGCGCCGAGTACGTCCGTATAAATGCTGACTACCACACGTGATGAGGCCAGGTTTCAAGTGTGAAGTGTCAAGTTTGAAGCTCCTCAAACCGCCCACTTCAGACTTCCAACTCGCTGTCACTGTTTCCGGAAAAAGTACTTGAAAAGCAGGGGGATTTCGTTAGACTGCTGCATTTCGTATTCACTGTGTGTGGATGAGTAAGGTTCTTTTTGAAACGGGCACGCTATGAAGAGGATCTCGTGGGTTGGAGTGCTGACGTTAGCCATCTTGGGGACGGCGGTCTGGTCGTTTGCGGCCGGTCCGGAGTCCATCGTCAAAGCACCGGCACAAATCGCGGCGGTCGGAGTGCAAGCGGCCGAGGCGGCCAAGATTACGCTGTTTGAGCCACTGTTCAGCAGCAGGTACGCCATCTATGAAAAGATCGCGCTGGTGATGAACTTGTTCATCGCGCTGGCGGGTCTGGGCTACGCCCTAATGCTGGTCAAGCAAGTAAGAACGGCCGACCAGGGCACCAAGAAGATGCAGGAGATCGCTCAGGCGGTCCGCGAAGGGGCCAACGCCTATCTCTACCGGCAGTTCCGCGTCGTGGGCATCCTGATCGTGCTGATCACGGTGGTGCTGTTCTTCGCGGCCAGGGCCGCGGGGGCACTGGCGGAGATCTCCTGGGGCCGGGCGATTGCGTTCCTGATCGGCTCGACCTTCTCGGCGACGGTCGGCTTCGTGGGGATGCGTCTGGCGACCACGGGTAACCTGCGCGTGGCTGCCGCCGCCAAGACCAGCTTCGGCCGGGCACTGCAGTTGGGTTATCGCACCGGCACGATCACCGGAATGCTGACCGACGGCCTGGGCCTGCTGGGTGGCTCGATCATCTTCCTGATCTACGGCGAGCATGCCTATGAAGCCCTGCTCGGCTTTGGCTTCGGTGGCACTCTGCTGGCCCTGTTCATGCGAGTCGGCGGCGGCATTTATACCAAGGCCGCGGACGTCGGGGCGGACCTCGTCGGTAAGGTGGAGGCAGGCATCCCGGAGGACGACCCGCGCAACGCCGCGACCATCGCCGATAACGTCGGCGACAACGTCGGCGACTGCGCCGGTATGGCCGCCGACATTTTCGAGAGCTACGAAGTGACCATCGTGGCGGCCATGATCCTCGGCCTCGCCAGCTTCGGCCACAAGGGCGTGATCTTCCCCCTGCTGGTCCGTGCCATCGGCGTCATCGCCAGCATCATCAGCACCTACAGCGTCCGCGCCGGCGACAAGGGCACCGTGGCGGCCGCCATGAAGAGCGTCAACCGCGGCTTCATCATCGGCTCGACGATCAGCGTCATCGGCTTCCTCGTGCTGGGCTTCCTGTACTTCCGGTTCAACCCCAGCTATCCGAACTACGCCGCGATCGCGCCCTACGTCACCAATCTTCCGAGCTGGGCCAACCTGGGCATCCAGGGCCTGGATATGCGGCCTGCCTGGACCTGCCTGATCGGCATCATCCTCGCGGTGTTCCTGAACAAGTGTACGGAGTACTTCACGGGCACCGAGTATGCCCCGGTCAAGAGCTTGGCCAAGGCCTGCCAAACTGGACACGCCACCAACATCATCCAGGGCCTGGCCGTTGGGTATGAGAGCACGGTGTTCGCGGTGCTGATCATCGCGGGCGCCATCATGGGCAGCGTGCTCATCTATAGCGGCACGAACCCGACGTTCATCGCCTACGGCGTCGCCATGTGCGGCATCGGCATGTTGACGCTGACCGGCAACACCATCTCGATGGACGTGTTCGGCCCGGTCGCCGACAACGCTAACGGTATCGGCGAAATGGGCTACGATGAGAAGGAGATGGGGGCCGCGAAATACAAAGAGGCACGCCAGACCCTGGCGGACCTCGATGCTGTCGGCAACACCACGAAAGCGATCACCAAGGGTATCGCGATCGGCTCGGCCGTTATTGCCGCGGTGTCGCTATTCAACAGCTTCATCGTCTCGGTCGGCTCGGGTGGCAAAGGCGAGACCGCCGGCATCAGCGGTGAAATCTATACCACCGTGGCCGCGATGCTGACGATCTCCGATCCCAAGCTGTTCATCGGCATGCTGCTTGGCGGCGCGGTGCCGTTCCTGTTCAGCTCGATGACCATCCGGGCGGTCGGACGGGCGGCATTCCTGATCGTCAATGAATGCCGCATTCAGTTCCGCGACAAGGCCATCTGGGAAGGCACGAAGAAGCCGGATTACGGCCGCGTCGTGGATATCTGCACCGGGGCGGCCCAGAAGGAACTGATCGGCCCCGGATTGCTGGCCATTTTGGCGCCGGTGCTCGTCGGGTTTGGGCTGGGAGTGATTCCGCTGGCCGGCTTCCTCGGCGGTATGATCGTATCCGGGCAGTTGCTGGCGGTCTTCATGGCCAATGCCGGTGGCGCCTGGGACAACGCCAAAAAGACCATCGAGGATGAGCCACGCAATCTGGCGGCCAACACGGGCAAAGGCAGCGAGAAGCACAAGGCCAGCGTGACGGGCGACACCGTCGGCGACCCGCTGAAGGATACGGCCGGCCCGGCGATCAACCCGCTGATCAAAGTGATGAACATGGTCAGCCTGCTGATCATCGGTTTGATTCTGCCGTACGATAAGACCGTCATAGCGATCCTGGGCAAGGAAGGCGTGGTAGTCACGCCGAAGGCCCACGACATGCTTTTCTGGGTCGTGATCATCGTCGCCATCCTCGGCCTGGTCTGGGCGGTCTGGCAGTCGAAACGTGAGACCGAGACCATGAAGCAGGCGGAGCAGACCCTCGCCGCCGGCGCCGTCGCCGCCAGCAAGTAGTCGTTGGATCATCAGGGGATGCTTCGGGGGCACGCCTTTCGTGCCCCCTTTTCGTTTGAACTCTGATACCCATGACGCTTGGGAACTCGTAGTTCGGGTGGCAGCTCAAGCGAAGCTTGGGGATGGCTCTTCGTGGCGAGGGCATCTTGCCCTTGCTCTTCTGTAACGAGGGCCTCTGGCCCTCGGATCGCGGGCAGGTTCGACAGCGTTATTGACGCGGCCGGGTCGAACGAGTAGTCTAAAGGCGCGGTTGCAAGGTGGCCGCCCTTTTCTCTTTTTACAGTGAGGATGTACCCGATTGGCGAGAAGAAAACCGAATAAGAAAGCCAAAGAGTTCGCGATCGCGGCGGCGAAGATCGCGCAGGAGCGGCATTGCACGGACATCGTCGTGCTGGACCTGCGCGGGTTGTCGCCCGCCACGGATTACTTCGTGATTGCCACCGGCACCAGCAACCGGCAGATGCGGACCGTCGCGGACGAAATCTCTCAGGCGGGTCGCGCGCAGGACTTCCCTCGCTTCGGCCGCGCCGGCTATGAACAGGGCCGCTGGATTCTCCTCGACTTCGTCGATGTCGTCGTGCACCTCTTCGATCCCGAATACCGCCAGTACTACGACCTCGATCTCCTCTGGGGAGACGCGGAAAAGATTGATTATTGATGATGGACGATTGATGATTTCGTGAAGTCCGCGATTGACATACTCAACGAGCGAATCGGCGCTGCGATGGTCCGGGTAACCGGGTGTCAGAGCTGTGCCGCGATAGTACGGCCGGCCACCGATCCGAAATTCGGGGACTACCAGGCCAACGGCGTCATGGCCGTCGCCAAGCAACTCAAGACCAACCCCCGCAAGCTCGCCGAACAGGTCGTGGCACAACTTGACTTGGGGGATATCTGCGAGCCGCCGGAGATCGCCGGGCCGGGGTTCATCAACCTGCGTCTCAAGCCCCAGTATGTCGCCGCGCAACTGCGGCAAATCAATGCCGACTCAACGGGACGGCTGGGCATCGCCGGGGAGCCGGAACCCCAGACCCTCGTGGTGGATTTCTCCAGCCCGAATGTCGCCAAACAGATGCACGTCGGCCATTTGCGCAGCACTATCATCGGGGACTGTATCAGCCGAGTCTTGGAGTTCCTCGGCCATCGGGTCATCCGTCAGAACCATCTCGGCGACTGGGGTACCCAATTCGGCATGCTGATTCGGTATGTCCAGGAGCATTTTAGCGACGTAGTCGCATCCGGAATGCGTGAAGAGCCTCTGTCCAAAGGGCTGTCCGTTGCGGATATGGAGGACTTGTATCGCAAGGCAAAGCACCGGTACGACGATGACCCGCAATATGCGAAAGAGGCGCGCGACTGGGTCGTCAGGTTACAGAGCGGTGACCCAGAGGCTGTGTCATTGTGGCGCCGTATCGTTCGGGCCTCACTTGAAGAGTGTCAGGCGATCTACGATCAGCTAAACGTGCAGCTCACCCAGAATGATGTTCGAGGCGAGAGCGCCTACAACAACGATTTACCCGGAGTCGTAGGGGATCTGAAGCGCGCCAGTTTGGCGACGGAGTCGGACGGGGCCGTGTGCGTGTTCCCGCCGGGGTTCAAAACGAAAGAAGGCGAGCCGCTGCCGTTCATCATCCAGAAATCGGACGGCGCGTACCTCTACGCGACCACCGACCTAGCGGCCTTGCGCTATCGAGTGGACGTGCTCAAAGCCGATCGGATCGTCTATGTCACCGATTCTCGGCAGATTCTACACTTTCAGATGCTGTTCAAAGTAGCCGAGATGGCCGGCTGGGACCGACGCGACGGCAGGAAAGTAGAGCTGGTCCACGTGCCCTTCGGCAGCGTTCTGGGCGAAGATGGCAAGCCCTTGAAGACCCGTTCGGGAGAAAATGTCAAGCTCCAGGAGTTGCTCGATGAAGCGGTCGAGCGGGCACGGGCCGTCGTGGAGGAGAAGAACCCCGACCTGCCGCCGCAGCAGAAGGCGAAGATCGCTGCGGCCGTGGGGGTCGGGGCGGTCAAGTACGCCGACTACTCGAATAACCGGACCAGCGATTATGTCTTTAGCTTCAGCAAGATGCTGGCGATGGACGGGAACACCGCGCCGTATATGCAATATGCCTATGCCCGCGTCAAATCCATCGAGCGCAAGGCCGAGAGCAAGGGCGTGAGCATTCCCGATGAGTTGCGGGACCTCGGGAATCTCGATCTGACCGAGCCGACAGAGTTGGACCTGGGGAAGCACCTGGTCCGCTACGCGGAGGCCATCGAGTCTGCCGCCGCCGATTACCGGCCGAACTATCTGACCGCCTATCTGTACGAGTTGGCGCAGAGGTTCAGTGCCTTCTACACGGAATGTCCCGTCCTCGACGCCCCGCCGGCCAAGCGACCAACGCGATTACTGCTCTGCGACCTGACCGCCAAAACGATCCAGCACGGCCTGAGCCAACTCCTCGGCATCCAGGTTGTCGAGCAGATGTAATTGTGATAGGATACTCAATGAAGATAGTCCAGCGGGAGTTCCACGTCAGCACGCGCAGCCGGACCGAGATGGTCGATGTCACCCATCAGGTGGAGGCCGCAACGCACGAGGCAGGCATCCGCAACGGCGAGACGATCATCTTCTGTCCCCACACGACCGCCGCGCTCACGATCAATGAGAACGCCGATCCGGATGTGGTCCATGATGTCCTTCTGGCCCTCGACGAGATGGTCCCGCGGTCCCACCCCGGCTTTCGTCACTCCGAGGGCAACTCCGACGCCCATACCAAAAGCTCGCTCGTCGGCTGCAGCGAGCAGGTCCTTATCAAGGACGGCACGTTGGTTTTGGGAACCTGGCAGGCCATCTATTTCTGCGAGTTTGACGGCCCCCGCCGCCGCCGGGTGATCGTCCAGGTGCGCGGCGAGTGACAGAAATAAAAATGGCGAGGTGGTGGGACCGGCTGGGGGGGAGACCGGTGGACCACGCTGCCTCGCCGAGGTTTATCTACCACCGGAGGCAACATTACGACCGGGATTTAATGCATACTTGTCACCACTCGATCCTGCTTGTCAACCTAAACCAACACCGCGTGTTTCAGGGTGAGCCTCCCACCCCATCCACTCCATTGTTATCGCGATTATACCGGCCTCTCCGGCGAAATGCAAGATAAAAACGGGGCGGATGCGCATTTTTTCCGCATGTCGCGACGTTTTCGGCCCGCCCGCCGCCCCCCACCCCCCAATCCCGCCACTATTTTTGCCTGGTATTCCCTTGTGCGCCGGGGCAGATTCTCATAAACTGAGGGCATTGAGCGTTTGACCGCAGAAAGGGATTGATGCATTACATTCGCTCGCGACGCATGG
>JAMCWO010000197.1 GCA_023481165.1 Planctomycetota bacterium
GTAGCTTTTGCCCATCATGCGGTCCTTTCTTACGAGTAACAGTTTTGTTCTTTGACACCTATCTGTTACTCGGACCGCATGATCTCTTTCAACTACTTCTCAACGACAACCGGGACATCCTCGAAAGATCGCCGAAGTGGAATTCCGCCAAAACCGTTCAAGTTCATAAAGGTTCTCGGAGCGCAATTAGTCCGGGGAGATTGGGCATTCTCTGGTCGTTCGGAAACGAGCCGCCGTACAATCACTGCGAGCGTGACGGAGAGTGGTCGCCGGAAAATGGAAGAAAACTGGATATACTATGACCCATAGCAGCTATGGACTCGCCGTCTGGCTTGCCGGCGGATTGCGAGTTTTGTATTTGCACTTCCTGCAACTTGGGTATCGCCTTCTTGCTCAATTCAAAGTAGCTGGCGTTCTTCTCGACTCCAATGGAGTGAAGACCCAACGCATTGGCAGCGGCTACAGTCGAGCCTGATCCCATGAAGGGATCGGCGATGATTCCCTTTCCCAAAGGGAGCGACGCGTAGACGATCCTGCGCAGAAAAGACTGCGGTTTGAGGCTGGGATGGGGAGCGATTATCCTCTCTTGTTGTGGTGTCCTTCGGCTTTCGATGACATCAACGAAAGGCAAACCGTTGCCATTGCGGCGCACGCCGCCGGTCTGATACTCCCGGAGGCAATCACTAACCTTCATGCCCGGTCGTAATGGTTTCCTGAACATCCCCCACGGCTCATATCGCCCTCTTGGCAAAGAGGCGACACCGGGGAATTCAGTTTCGGCGTTCTTCGGGCGGTCGCCGCCTCGCAGCGTCTGGACCATTCTGATGATCTGCCCTCGAAATTCGAGCCCTCCATCAACCACTGCTGAATAAAGGAGTTGAGCAATGAAAGCGTTGGTCGCGATGAAAACGTGCCCACCTGGCCTCAAACACCGCAGCGCAAGCCTCGTCCAATCCCTGAAGAAGCAAGATAGCCTCTCGCGCTCCTTGTCGGTCAGAGCAGTGAACCTTGGCAGTGGGGCACGTTTATGGCCGTCAAAAGAAGGAGGTATACGCCAGATACCGCCAGACCCAGCTTCTCGTTTCTTCAGTTGGTCAAGGTCATATTCCTTCAATCCATACGGCGGATCAGTCACAATTGCGTGCAGACAGTCTTCGGGAATGCGGCTCAACCATTCCAAGCAGTCTGCGTGAACGATGCAGCCATCCCCTATCTTCGCGCTATCGTAGCCTAATGCGAGTCGTCCTAACTCGTACATCCAAGGTCCTCAGCTAACGGCGATTCACAAATGTCGAGCACCAGCTACGGAGTATAACAAGAATGGCCGCACAGTCACGGCGATTTTGCCGCGTGGAACCGTGGAGGTCAGGTACTTTTCCCGAGCATGTCGGTCCGGAGATGCTGTCTGCCGCGTCGCTCTAAGGCTGTAATAGGCGCGCATGAAGAAGGCGGCCGAATCACCCAGGATCGTCATCATCGCCGGCCCGAATGGGGCCGGGAAGACCACCTTTGCCCAGGAGTATTTGCCCAAGGAAGCCGGCTTTCCAGACTTTATAAACGTCAAGCTGATCTTCCTGAGCTTGCCGTCAGCGGACTTGGCCATTGCACGGGTCAAGAATCGTGCGGCCCAAGGTGGTCACAGTGTGCCGGCGGACACCGTGCGCCGGCGTTTCGATACTGGTCTACGCAACTTCCGGTTGATATACTGTAAGATCGTCGACACCTGGGAACTCTATGATAATTCCGGAGCGTCGCCCCGACTGATAGACAAGGGAAGCAACGCGTGAATAACAAGGCAAGATCGATCGATTCTGAGGCCGCCGCCACGTTGCGCGCCCTGCGGCGGGCCGCCAAGAGGGCTATGCGTGTGTCCAAGGTAACCGGCACGCCGTTTTGGGTCATGAAGAACGGCCGGATGGTCAACGTCAACCCCAACGCCAAAAGACGCCGCAAAAGTGGTAATCGGTAGACGGCAGCCGGTTGTCGGTAGCCGAGTATACCCCTACGGCGCCGGGGACATTTGACCTCTCGGAGGGGCCGGCCTCATTGCTTTCGGTCTATCAGAGCGAATACAGGAACAGCGGATCGCGGCGGCCTGTATAATATGTATAACGCTTTGCGCCGATTCGGACCCGTGGGGAGTTGCCGGGCGTGGGGGGAAAATCGGGTTGGGCCGTACGTAGCTGGCGTTGACGGAGGTTGATTGTCACGGAGCATGGGATATCGTGTGCAATTCTCGGGAAACGGTCTTTATCGGAAAGGATCTCACCATGAGAAGGCAGATCGGAGCACTGGCGTTCATCGTGTTGCTGAGCCTGGCGGGGAATTCCTGGGCGAGTGAGTTCGCGGAAGGATTCGAAACCTATGCGGCCGGGACCAGCGTCCACGGCCAGGGAGGTTGGAAGGGTTGGAACAACGTGGCGGCCGCCGGGGCGCCGGTCTCCAACCGCACCGCCCACGGCGGCAGAAACTCCATCGAGATCCTCGGCTCCTCCGATCTCGTGCACGAGTTCCACCTCACCAGCGGCAAGTGGACGGTCACCGCCTACCAGTACATCCCCACCGGGGCCAGGGGCGCCACCTATTTCATCCTCCTGAACACGTACCAGGACGACGGCCCTTACGATTGGTCGGTGCAGACGGAATTCGACATGACGGCCGGAATCATCACGCCGGCAATCGGCGCTACCGGTAGCCCGGCCAAGATCGTGTACGACCAGTGGGTCCAGATCCGGCTTGTCATCGATCTGACCGCGAACACCTTCGAGGAATCGTATAACGGCACCAAGATCGCGACCGGCCCGTGGGACACCAACGCACACGGGACGTTGCAGGCCATCGATCTGTTCGGGAACGGGGCCTCCTCAGTCTATTACGATGATCTCAAGATCGACAGCGGCGACACGGCCGGCGCCAGTTCCCTGCCCCGGCCGGCCTACGACAGCGGCTGGATCACCACGCCGCAGGGCTCACCCAGCCAACTCTATACCAAGATCCTGACCCACAATCTCGGCGGCAACGCCGATGACTATGTGGTGGACCTGCAAAGAAAGGTCTCGGGGATCGTTGGACCCAATCTGAGCAACCAGGGCCTCGGAACCGAGTTCTACTACAGCTTTCTCACGGCGAGCACTGTGAGCATCTCCGCCCCGTATAGTGCGGTCGACCTGGTAACGAGCGTGCGCCTGCGCATCTGGGTCTACGACCGTACGGCAGAGACCCCGTAGATTCCAGTCCCCGGTGACGCGCTAGGCGTGCACGGGAGCTGAGGCTGTCAGGTACTTCCTTCACGGCGTCATCAGCGTTTCCGAGCGTTGCAGGACAGGAACCGTCCTCCGGCAGCTCAGCGGTTGCAGGGACACGCCGGAATGGGTACTCTGGTGCTCCAGAGGCCCAGATCGGAGATCCGGGTGACTAAAGGTGGCCCAGGGCCGGCTTTCCACGCCACGGAGTGGGAGGAAGCCGTGAGGAGTCAAGTCTGATGAGCGCAGGAATTCCAAGGAATCACGCCGGAACCGGAATGCGTCCTTCGTCCCTCTTGGCGGCACTGTGCCTCTATGTGCTGGTGGGCGGCAGCGCCAACGCGACGGCGGCCGGGGATTGGCCGACCTATCGGCACGATGCGGCGCATAGCGGCGTCAGCCCCGAGGGCCTGGGCCGCAATCCGGCCTTGCAGTGGACCTATGTCCCCCTGCATGCGCCGAAGCCGGCGTGGCCGGCCACCGCCGAGGAAATGCCGCGCATGCACGCGGACAATGCCTTTCACGTCGCCGTAGCCCAGGGACTCGTCTTTTTCGGCTCGTCCGTGACGGATGAGGTCACCGCGATCGACGCCGCCTCCGGCAGGATCCTCTGGAGCTTCCTCGCCGAAGGCCCGGTCCGCTTCGCCCCGACGGTTTACAGCGGGCGGGTGTATGTCGGCTCGGATGACGGCTATGTCTACTGCCTGAAGGCAGAGGATGGGACGCTCGTCTGGAAGTACCGGCCCGGGCCGAGCGACGAGAAGGTTCTCGGCAATGAGCGGATGATTTCCCTGTGGCCGGTGCGCACCAGCGTACTGGTGGACCAGGGGACGGTCTACTGCGGCGCCGGCGTGTTCCCCTACGAGGGGATCTATATCTGTGCCCTCAACGCCGATGATGGATCCGTCATCTGGAGAAACGACACGATCGGCGACCGGGCCCACGAGTTGGCCTTCGGGGGCCTGACACCGCACGGGTACCTGCTGGCGTCGCCGGACATCCTCTACGTTCCGGCGGGCCGGGCCATGCCTGCCGCTTTCAGCCGAAAGACGGGGGAGTTCCTGTTCTGGGCCTCGCCCGACGGCACGCAGGGCGGCGCGTGGACACTGCTCAGCGACAATCAACTCATCGCCGGCGTGGATCGCTCCGGCGTGCCGCATAAGGCTGCCTATGATCCCAAGACCGGAGCCAACCGGGGCGATGTCTTCGCCTGGTTCCCGGGGCTGGACATGGTCGTGCGGGATCAGATCGCCTATGTCCTGACGCCTACGGGCGTCTATGCCATCGATCGCGAGGTTCATGCCCGGGCGGTGCGCCAAGCCGCCGGTGCCATTCGGCAACGGGAGGCGCTGGCCAAGGAGCTGGTTACACTGAGAAAACAGGTCGAGACGGCCAAGGGCGAAGAACGGGAGAAAATGCGGGCACGGATCGCGGAGATCGGTCGGCTCACGGTAGCCGCCCGCACAGAGGAGAAGCGTCTGCAGGATTCCTGTGTCAAGTGGCATCTGGCCGTGCCACAGGGCAGTTCCCTGATCCTGGCGGGCGACACGCTCTTTGCGGGCGGCGCGAAACAGGTCCTCGGCATCGACGTCCAGACCGGCCGGCGCGCGTGGCAGGCCGGTGTTACGGGAAATGCCTTGGGCCTGGCGGCCGGGGACAGCCGCCTGCTCGTCAGCACCGATACGGGCCGGATCTATTGCTTCGCCGGCAGCAAGGAGCGTTCGTCGCCGAAGGAGATGAAGATCGTCCGTGATTCCAATGCCTTTTGGGACCTTCCCCAACGGCAGTTGTACCGCGAGGCGGCACGCCGGATCGTGGATGGGAGCAAGATCACGAAAGGCTATTGCCTCGTGCTCGACTGCAACCAGGGCCAGCTCGCGTATGAGCTGGCGCAGATCACGGATCTCAAGATCATCGGACTTGAGAAGGAACCTCAAAAGCTCCGGAGCGCCCGGGACAGGCTGCGGGCGGCAGGCCTGTTGGGTTCGCGCGTGGTCGTGGAGCCCTGGAATATTTCGGACTTGCCCCTCTACTTCGCCAATCTCATCGTTTCCGATGAGCTGCTGACGACGGGGACCGTTACAGTGACGCGGGACGAGCTGGAGCATGTTCTGAGGCCCGCCGGCGGGATTATCGTGGCGGGCCGGCCGGGCGATGGCGGCGCTCTGCAATGGTGGACGTTCACACGGCCCAAGCTCGAACAGGCGGGAAGCTGGACGCACGAATACGGCAATCCGCAGAACACGGCGTGTTCCGATGACCTGCTGGCCAAGGGGCCACTCGGAGTTGTGTGGTTCGGAGAGCCGGGACCGATGTCGATGGTGGAAAGGCATGCCCGGGCCCAGAGCCCGGTTTCCATCGACGGTCGGATGTTCGTCCAGGGAGAAGAGCTGATCCTGGCGGTCGATGCCTACAACGGAACGCCTTTGTGGCAACGCAAGATTCCCGGCGCGGTGCGGCCGCGCGTGGATATCGATGGCGGCAATCTGGCCTTGACGGAGGAGGCACTGTACGTGGCCGCCCACGACCGGTGCCTGCGCCTGGACCCGGCGACCGGCGCGACGGTGCGCGTCTACAACTTGCCGGATAGCAGCGGCGCGGAGAGCTACCGCTGGAGCTGTGTCTCGATAGACCGGAATATCCTGTTCGGGATTCGGGCGGAGCCGATGAAGCAGCCCTATGCGGCGGACCTGCGACTGCGCTATGCCGAGCCGAATGATCGAATCCAGTGGGCTTACACCCAATCCAATGCCAAGTGGCTCCCGATGGCCAACTACCCGCTGTGGGAGAACTACAACCCGGAAAAAGGCTCGGTGACCGGCAAGATGATGGGCGGCGACATGGTCTTTGCCGTCCATCCCGAGACGGGGGCGACGCTCTGGGCGCATCAGGGCAAGCGGATTGGCAATCTGACGATGTCCGTCGGCGAGGGGAAGGTCTTCTTCGCGGAGAGCGCTGTCAGCGAGGAGCAGAGCCAGCAGGCATTGGACGAGCGCCGGGATCTTATCGGCAAAGGCATCTACGAAGAGACGGCGAGCATGAAGAAATCCGGGACCTACACGCCGTCGGACATCCGGGTGGTGGTGGCCCTCGACGCGGCCAGCGGCAAGAAGCTCTGGGAGAGGTCCGTCGA
>JAMCWO010000144.1 GCA_023481165.1 Planctomycetota bacterium
TCTCTGCGCTGTGGGTCTGGAACTACAACTCGGAGTTCGAGCCCGTGCTCGGCTACGGCTTCAAGGATGTGACCATCGAGTCCTCTCTCGACGGCCAGACCTGGACGCTGCTCCAGGAGGCCCAGTTCGCCCAGGCGACCGCCTCGGCCGGCTATGCCCACAATACGACCGTGGATTTGGGCGGCGTGATGGCCCAGTACGTCAAGCCCACGCCCAAGAGCAACTGGAGCATGGTGGGACTCAAGCAGTATGGCCTGAGCGAGGTGCGGTTCTTCTACGTCCCGGTGCAGGCGCGCGCCCCGGAGCCGGCACCAGACGCCAAGGACGTTGCGGTCAATAGCACGTTGAATTGGCGGCCGGGCCGCGAGGCGACCTCACACCAAGTGATCTTCGGCAGCGACCAGGCGGCCGTGGCCGGTGGCACGGCAATCGGCAAGACGGTAACCGAGCACGGCTTTGCCCCCGGTGAGCTGGATTTCGGCACAACGTACCACTGGAGAGTCGATGAGGTTGGCGCAACCACGTATGCGGGCGCTCTCTGGAGCTTCACGACCCAGGAATACGCGGCCGTCGATGATTTCGAGAGCTACGGCGACGCCGAGGGCAGCCGCATCTATGAGACGTGGGTCGACGGCTGGACCAACAACACCGGCTCGGTGGTCGGCTACCTGCAAGCCCCGTTTGCCGAGACGACGATCGTCCACGGCGGCCGGCAGGCGATGCCGTTCGAGTACAACAACGTCAAGACGCCATATTACTCCGAGACCCAGCGGACGTTCGACACGCCGCAGGATTGGACCACGAACAGCGCCGACACCCTGGCGCTGTGGTTCCGGGGCTTCCCGGCCGGCTTCACGGATAGCGGCAACAATGCCTTCACCGTCGTCAGCACGGGCACGGATATCTGGAACAACTCCGACCAGTTCCGCTTCGTCTACAAGACCCTCAGCGGCAACGGCTCGATCACCGCGAAGGTCGAGAGCCTGACCCGCAGCGATCCCTGGTCCAAGGCGGGCGTGATGATCCGCGAGTCCCTCGAGGCCGGCTCCAAGCACGCCTCGGTCGTCGTGACGCCCGACAATAGCTGCTCGCAGCAGTATCGCAATGCCGCCAGCGGCGCCAGCGCCAGCACGAACTGGACCGGTACGGCGGTCCAGGCCCCGTACTGGGTCCGGGTCACCCGCACCGGCAGCACTTTCAAGACGGAGACCTCCCCGGACGGCAAGACCTGGAAGGCCCTCGGCAACGATCAGAACATCACGATGACGGCCAATGTCTACCTCGGCCTGTGCGTGACCAGTCACAACGCCAATGCGTACAGCACGGCAGAGTTCTCGAACGTCTCGACCACCGGCACGGGCAGTTGGCAGAACGTGTCCATCGGCGTGGCGCAGCGGAGCAATGGCGTCGCGCCGCTGTACCTGACGGTCGAGGACAAGGCCGGCAAAACCAAGACCGTGGTCAACCCGGATGCGGCGGCGGTCACGAAGGGCGCCTGGACCGAGTGGAAGATCCCGCTGGCGGACCTGGCGAGCGTCAACCTGGCCGCCGTCAAGAAGCTGACCATCGGTGTCGGCGACAGCGCCAAGGGGCTCCCCACCGCGAACGACGGCGGTGGGGTCCCCGTCCCGAAGCCGGGCGCCGCCGGGATGCTGTACATCGACGACATCCAGTTCGGCAAGCCGGTTCCCAAATGAGATGCCGTGTTCGGCATCGAGACGCCGGGTGACGAGCGTACCGGCAGTGGCACGATCGCGCTGGCGCGCGGAACGAATCGGGGCCTGTATCCGAGAGATACAGGCCCCGATGTTTTCCCTCTTGGTGGAAGACCAAGAGCGTACCAGGCGGATGGTGCCGGCGACAGAATTGAGGTCGCTGGGCACGGAAATCCACCCCAGAGGTGTTATACTGGTACTCTATGAAGAAGACAGCAGCAGCGAAGAGATACTCCATCAGTACCGGACGGATATGGTTGTTCCGGGTCCTTGTGCTTCTTGTCCTGCCCATCCTGGTATGCTTGCTGCTGGAGTTGGTGCTCAGGGCCGCGGGGATGGGGTATCCCACAGGGATTGCCGTGCCATGCCGCATTGATGGCAGGGACTACTACTGTAATAACATCCGGTTTGGGTGGCGTTTCTTTCCGAAGGAGATGTCCCGCCAGACCGATCCCTTCGTGTTTCCCCGCGAGAAAGAGAGGAACGGGTGTCGCATCTTCATTTTGGGAGAATCCGCGGCGCAGGGGGCGCCGGATGGCGCGTACAGTTTCGGCCGGATGTTGGAGGTGATGCTCCGCAAGAGCTATCCGGAGGGTCGTTTTGAAGTGATCACGGCGGCGCTGCCGGCGATCAATTCCCATGCGGTTTATCCGATCGTGCGTGACTGTCTGGGGTATGATCCCGACCTCTTCGTGGTCTATATGGGGAACAATGAGGTGGTCGGACCCTATGGCGCCGGCACCATCTTCAGCCCCCTGGTCGGACATCTGGGGCTGATTCGCGCAGGTGTATTGGCCAAGTCGGCGAGACTGGGGCAACTGATCGCAGGGTGGGCCGAGAGACTGAAGAACAAGGCCCGGACCCCGAATTGGCGTGGGATGGAGATGTTTCTGGGCCACCGTGTGGGCCGGGAAGACAAGGCTCTGGCGCGGGTGTATCGGCACTTTCAGGCGAATCTGGAGGATATCCTTGGCAGGGCCTGTGGTCGGCGGGTGCCGGTCGTCTTGTGCACCGTGGCGAGCAACCTGCGGGACTGTCCTCCCTTTGCGTCACAGCATGCCAGAACGTTGAGCGACGAGGACAGAAAGAAGTTTGAAGCGTTCTTTGCCTCGGGGAAACAGGCGGAAGATGATAAGGACTTCGAACGGGCATTGCGGGAATATCGAACCGCGTTGCGCCTGGACAATGATTTTGCCGAGGTGCATTTCCGGATGGGTCAATGTTACTGGCAGGAGGCCCGATATGAGGAGGCGAGAAGCAGCTACCTCCAAGCACTGGATTACGACGCCCTGCGCTTCCGAGCAGACCCCCAGATCAACAAGATTATTCGTGACGTGGGCAGAAAGTGCCGGGGCAGGGGAGTGTATTTCGTCGATGTGCCGAAGGTGTTCTCGGAAAACAGCCTGCACGGTGTGGCCGGCAGGGAGCTTTTCTACGAGCATGTTCACATGACACCCCAAGGGAATTATCTGTTGGCTCAGGCGGTGTTTTCGGAGCTGCGACGGATCTTGCCAAAGTCTGCCCAAGGGGAGAGCGACAACCCTGTGAAATTGGTGTCGCAGGCGGAATGTGAGCGGAGTCTGGGATATACAAAATGGGAGGAGTACAGGATCCATGAAACCGTGCTCAATGGGTTCATCAAGAGGCCGCCTTTCACCAACCAGGCCTATCAATCGGAGCGATTGGAATACTTCCGCGATCGAATGGGATCGTTGCAGAGAGAGTTGACGACAGACGCAAAACGTGAGATCGCGGCGCAGTACCGTCAGGCGATTGCGGAAAGTCCCTCGGACTGGTGGCTATATTGGAAGTGTGCCGAATTCTTGAGCGAGATGGACCCCGATCCGGCGGCGGCCCTCCCGTATTACAGACAAGTCGAAAGAAGGATACCTCATTTCGCCCAGGTGCACGAGAGGTTGGGAGTGTGCGAGGGAAAGCTGGGACAACTGGACAGGGCCATCGAGAGTTGTGAGAAGTCTGTGGCGCTGGATCCCTATCATTCCTACACGCGTTTCCACCTGGGTTATGCCTACCAGTTAAAGGGCAACACCGAGAAGGCCGCCGAACAGTACAGAACTGCCGTTCGATTAGCGCCGGAAAACGGGCCAGCGTGGAACAATCTGGGAGGAATACTGTACAGCAAAGGCGATGTCCTAGAGGCGATAGCCATCTACCGAAAAGCCCTGGAGCATGTCCATGATTTCTCCGATTTGAATTACAATCTGGCTGTGTTGCTGCAGCAACAGGGGAATCGTCCGGAAGCGATCCAGGAATTGGAAGCGGGTTTGCAGATCGACCCCAACTCCATGAAGATCCGCCGGTTCCTTCATGCCATAGTTGCGCAGTAGGAATGCACGTCGGATAATACTGTCGCGCGGACCAGAAAAAAGTTGCATAAACGCAGGAATGGGGTACAATCCAGAATATGATCAGGCGTGGCCCTGACTCATGGGTCCAAGGAGCAGCACGCCGATGCCTGTCTTGCGGACTTCATATTCAGGCTTGGCGACCCGGTAGATCGGAAGGGGAGCCCGGAGGTGACCTGTCGCCTTGGGAGCTCAAGCACCTACGCTGAGGTACGGTTGTGAGGGTACGAGGAGTGGAGGAGCTGGGTACGTTGTCCTGTGGCACTTCCAATTTCACCCTGCGCACTGGGTCCCGAAACGCGATGCATCGCGTTTGGGAGGGGTTCCCCAACGCGGAATTGTGCGTTGGGGGCCCTGAGCCCTATTTCCAGGGGCCATTTCCATCGGAAAGGAGGTACAGCATCGGGCATTGTCGCGCGGCGACACAGGAGAGGGGACATTCGGGTAGATACGGGGTGACAAAGAGATTTGCCGACAGCAGGGTGTATTAGGTCTAAGTGGGGGGGCGTTTTGGCGCGTGGCCAAGGGAACAGACGGTAGTTTTGTTTTTTGGCAGGAGCACGCTCATGTCACGAAAATCGGTTTGTTTGACGACAGTGGGCCTGTTGCTGATTCTCACCGGCAGGCGCGGGCGCCCAACTGGGGAAGGGCAAGGTCCTCTTCGAGTACTGGCTGAACATCGGAGGCGGCACGGCGATCTCGGACCTGACGAGCAACCCCAACTTCCCCAACAACCCCACTTCTTCCGAGTGGCGGGACAGTTTCGCCAGCAGAGTGGATTGGTTCGACAACGCGGGCACGCGGGCCCGGGCCTTTCTGACGCCCCCGCAAGATGGCGACTACACCTTCTTTGTCTGCGGCGATGATGCCTGCGAGCTTTGGCTGAGCACCGACGACAAGCCCGCCAACGCGGTGAAGATCGCCGAGGTGACCGGCTGGACGCCCGCCCTGGCCTGGGACGGCGCCGGCGGCTCCACCGATGTCGCCAAGCTGAAGTCCGCTCCCATCGCCCTGAAGGCGGGCCAGTCGTACTACATCGAGGGCCTGCATAAGGAAGGCGGCGGCGGCGACAGCATCAGCGTCGGCTGGACCGGCCCGGGCGTCGGCGACCAAGTCGCCGTCATCGCGGGCCAGTATCTGACCGCGCTGATCCGCGATCCCGAGCCGTTGCTGAAGGCCTCGAATCCCGATCCGGCCCCCGGCGCGGTGGATGTGACCAGTCCGCTGTTCCAGTGGACGGCCGGCGCCACCGCCGTGATGCACGACGTCTACTTCGGGACCAACCCGACGCCGGACGCCGCCGAGTACAAGGGACCGATGCCGATGACCATGTACTTCAGCCTCGATCCTCTGACGCCGGGCACGACCTACTATTGGCGCATCGATGAGGTGGATGCCGCCGGCGCCAAGTTCGCGGGCGATGTGTGGAGCCTCACGGTGATGCCGTTGACGGCGCATGCTCCGAGCCCGGCCAACGGCGCCCTGCTCAAGGGCACGGGCCCCGCGCCCAAGCTGAGCTGGACGGCGGGTCAAAGCGTGGTTTCTCATACCGTGTTCTTTGGCACGGACCAGGCGAAGGTCACCGCCGGCGACCCGAATCTGGCCGTCGCCGGCGGTGACCTTCGGACCTCCTTCGACCCCGGCGCCCTGCAGAGCATGACCACCTACTACTGGCGCGTCGACGAGGTGGATGCCGCCGGTGCCACGCAGGCGGGCGCGGTCTGGAGCTTCCGCCTCACCGACAAGGCCACCGATGCGAATACCGACAACTGGGCGATCGGGGCCGGGGCCACCGGCGCCAAGTTCCTCAAGAGCTATGTCGCGGACGGCGTCTACGACATCGGCACCTTCGGCGATGAGCAGAGCTACGAGTTCGTCGTGCGCGGCAATCCGGAGGAGCAAGAGGCCAGCCAGTGCCTGATCGGCCGCAGAGATGTCGGCGACACGAAAGTGGGGCTCAAGTACGAGCAGTGGAATAACACGAAGACCTACGGCGCCACCGTCTTCGGCGTGAAGGACTACGATTTCGCCGTCCCGAACGCCCCCGGCGAGTACACCCATCTGGTCTTCGTCTCCAGCAAGGCGGGCGCCAAGACGGATCTCTACGTCAACGGCGAGCTCCAAGGCAGTATCGCCGCCGCCATCAGCATCTCGGGCCAGGTCGGCATCGGTTACGGCCTCCAGAACCGGCCGCCGGCCGCGCCGCTGTTCGACAACTTCGACGGCGACATCTTCGGCGTGGCCATCTATGACAAGGCCCTCTCGGCCGAGGAGATCAAGGCCAACG
>JAMCWO010000107.1 GCA_023481165.1 Planctomycetota bacterium
CGGGCTCGGGTTTGCCAAGACCCATCCCTCGGCCCGGAGCCGCGCGGATGCCCTGCGTGGGACGATGGGCGGGGAGCTTACGCCTGATACCGTGAGGCAGCAACGCTTCTCGGCGGTGCTGCAGGCGATGGTGGCACGCCGGTAGCGCCAATAACGGTTGCGGGCTCGTTTGACATGTTGAAGCAGGGCGGCAAATGTCTGCGGGGAATTGCGATCGGCCTGGTCGCCGGGGCGGCGGCGTTGCTCCTGTGGCATCTGGGCTGGCTCGAATCCTGGGAGGCTCCGACTTGGACGTGGCGGGCCCGGTTCTTCGCGCTGCGCGAGAGCCTTTCGCCCAAGGTCAAACTGATCCTCCTCGACCAGCCCAGCTTGGACTGGGCGCAGAAGGAGAATGGGTGGGGTTGGCCCTGGCCGCGTGAGGTGTACGGCGCGATTTCCGCCTTCTGCAAACGGGGTGGCGCCCGGGTGCTGGCTCTGGACCTGCTCTTCACCGAGCCCGCGGTCCTTGGGGGCGGGGATGATGAAGCGATGGGCAAGGCCCTGCGCGAGGGCCCGCCGGCGGTTCTGGCCCTCATGCCTGGCGGGAGCCGCACCGCGTGGCCGGACTACATGCCGCGCCCGAGCGTGAAGCTTGATCTGCCTGCCGCGACCGAATCGGCCCACCTGCTGTTCCCGGTGCCGGAGATCGCCGCCGGGGCGGCGGCCGCCGGGCACGTCACCGGCACGCCGGACGCCGATGGTGTATTCCGGCGGGTCGCGCTGTTCTGCCGCTTCGATGGGACAGATATTCCGGCGCTGGGGTTAACCACCTGCCTGATGGCCCAGGCGGAGCCGGTAGCAGTCTCAGCGCCCCAGAGGCAACTGCGGGTGGGCGACAAAATTGTCCCGTTGGACCGGCAGGGTGGCGCGATCCTGCGCTTCCGGGGGCGCGGGGGCCTGCCGGAAGCGGTCTCCGCGGCGGCGGTCATCCAGTCCGAGCTACGACTGCGCGAGAACGAAACACCTCCCCTGCCGCCGGAAACCTTCAAGGACTGCTACGTCTTCGTAGGGTGCAGCGCGCCGGGTCTGTTGGATCTGCGGCCGACCCCGGTCAATGCCAAATGTCCCGGCGTTATCCTGCACGCGACGTTCGTGGACAACCTGCTCACGGACTCCTTCATCACCGAAGCGGCGGCGCCCGCGGTGATTTTGGGCACCATGGCAACCGCGGTGGCCGCTGCGCTCTGTCTGACCTACGGCGGCCGATGGTGGCAGGCGGGACCGCTGGCCATCGTCTGGCTGGCCGTGCCGCTGGTAGTCGGTTTTGCCGCCTACGGCAAAGGGCAATGGTGGCCGGTCGCCACCCCGGGGGTGGCCTCGGGCTTGGCGCTGGTCGGCGCTCTGGCCGGCAACTACCTGGCGGAGGGACGCCAGAAAGCGTTCCTCAAGCAGGCCTTCCGACACTACCTCAGCAGTGACGTGATCGAGAAGATCATCCGCGACCCCAAGCATCTGGAGCTGGGCGGCGAGAAGCGGGAATTGACGATCATGTTCACGGATCTGGCCGGCTTCTCTTCGTTCTCCGAGCGACTGGGCCCGGTGGAACTGACGGCCTTGCTCAACGATTACCTCAGCGAGATGACCGATATCATCATGGACGAGGGCGGCACGCTGGACAAATACGAGGGCGATGCGATCATTGCGTTCTGGAATGCCCCGCTGGCGCAAGCGGACCACGCGGTACGGGCCTGCCGGGCGGCGCTGCGCTGCCAGCGCCGGCTGGCCGGGCGGCGGGGGAGCGATCAGCAGCGCACCGGCGCCTCGCTGCGGATGCGGGTGGGGCTCAATACCGGCGAGGTCGTGGTCGGCAACATGGGATCGCGCAAGCGTTTCAACTACACGATCCTGGGGGACGCGGCGAATCTGGCCTCGCGCCTGGAGGGCGCCAACAAGGCGTTCGGCACGGAGACCATGGTCTCCGGCAGCACCTGGCAACTGGCCGCGGCCGGGTTCCGCGCCCGCAAGCTGGCGGATCTGCGCGTGGTGGGCCGGAAGACCGCCGTGCCGGTCTATGAGCTGACGGGATTCGCGACCGAGGTTGTGCCAACCGCTTGGGATACGTTCGCCGCGGGATTGGCTCGGTTCCGTGAAGGCAAGTTCGCCGAAGCCGGCCATCTATTCGAGCAACTACCGGACGATCCGGCGGCGCGGAGTTACGCGCGGCGTTGTGCGGAGCTATCCGCCCATCCGCCGGCCTCATGGGATGGCGTGTGGGGACTGACGGAAAAATGAGTCTGCGGCTTTTCATCGGCGGAATGCGTGGGAGCCGCCCGGTCACCGGAGCGGCCTTCGAGGAATTCGGCGGTGACACGACCGCGCTGCTGCTCGTCGGGTCACAGGGCGAGCGCCTGGTGCTCGACGCCGGAACGGGCATGTCCGCGGTGGCCCGGCAATTGGCTGAAGCCGGGCCGGGCGAAGTGACCGTGCTCTTCTCCCATTACCATCTCGACCATGCGGTCGGCCTGACGATGAATCCCCTGTTCTACCAGCCGGGCTGGTCCTTCCGGCTCCTGGGACCGACGTTTACTGATGGAGGTGTGCGCGAGGCCGTGACACACCTGGTGGCGCCGCCGTATTGGCCGTTGCCGGTGGAGCGGATGAGCGCACGGATCGAGTTTGCCGAGATCGCGGCAGCGGAAATCCGCGTAGGGCGGCTAGGCGTGCGAAGCTGTCCGGTGCCGCACCCCGGCGGATGCCTGGCTTACCGCATCGACGGTACGGACAGCAACGCCTCCCTGGTGTTTGCCACCGATCTCGAATGGCAGAAGCGAACGAAAGCGGACGAGACCGTCTTCCTGGCGATGTGCCGCACGCCACGACCGGCCGATGTGCTCATTATCGATGCGCACTTCGCCCGGGCCAACGCGAAAGCGTTTGCCGGCTGGGGCCACAGCAGTTGGGAGGATGACTTGGATATCGCCCGCTCGGCCGGCGTGCCGCGTGTGCTCCTGGGACACCATGCCCCGGACGCGGATGACAAGGCCTTGCGCGCCCTGGAGCAACAAGTAAAGAAGCACTCGCCCGGCGCCGCGCTCGCCCGGGCAGGACAATGGCTGACGATCGGTAACTGAGGAATGCCCATGCTGAAATCGCTGGAGCCGGTACTGCCTCACGCTCAGAACATCGCGTTGGCGCTGGGGGTGCTGCTCGTGGCCTATCTGCTGACGTTGCCCCTCCGTCGCCGCTACACTTCTTGTGATGGAGTCGAGGCAGTTCCGCGTTCCGGATGGCAGTTTGTCGGCGCCCTCGCGAATTACGTGGCGTTTTCCGTCGCGGTGCTGGCGCTATCCTTGCCGCTGATCCACTGGCTCGGTCAAACGGAGGAACCGGCGCTGTGGTCGCGCTTCCACGAAGTGTGGCTGATGTTCTGGGGCCTTTATACCCTGGTCCGGCTCGTGGAAGGGCTGCTCGTCGAGAGTTTCGTGCAGATGCGACGGGCCTGCCCGCTGAGCCGGCTGACCCGGAATCTCCTGCGCTTCGCGTTCATGCTGGTCGTGGCCTTCCTGCTGATCAAATACCGGTTGGATTTCAACATCGCCGTGCTGCTGACCTCGACAGCCATCGTCACCGGTGTCATCGGCTTCGCCATGCAGGGGGTGTTGGGCAATCTGCTGGCAGGCATGTCGTTGCATGCCTGCGGGTCCATCGCGCTGGGCGATTGGATCGAGGTGGACGGAACGCTCGGGCAGGTGACCGCGGTCAACTGGCGCGAGACCCGGATGCGCACCGTCGGTGGCCACACCGTCATTGTCCCCAACGCCAAACTCGCGGGTGCAACCATCCGCAACTTCTCCTCGCCCACCACCCTGCGCCGGCATGAGGTGCGGGTGTCGGCCAGCTATGGGGATGCCCCAGGCGACGTTATCGCCGCCCTGGTCGAGGCCGCCCAGAGCGTCCCGATGGTCGAGAAGGACCCGGCCCCGGATGCCTACGTGACCGGTTTCAAGGACTTCTGCATCGAATACGTGCTGCGGTTCTGGTCGAAGCGCTACGAGCTTGCCATGGTAATCGAAGGGCACGTGATGCGGATGATCTGGTACCAGTTCAACCGCCGGGGGATCGAGATCCCCTTCCCGATGAGCGGTCGGCTACTCGACAATTTTTTGCAGGCGGTCCATGCCCAACGCTTCGAAAAGCCGCTGGCGTCGGAGATCGAGCGCTGCGTGGACGATCTGCTGCGCAGCGACTTCGGACGTAAGCTCCTCGCCGGCCCCGACGGCGGCTGCCTGCTGGGCCGCGATGAGCTCAAGACCGTGGCCAAGGACATCAAGCGCACCCGCTTCACCCACGGCGAGGTCCTGATGCGCCAGAACGAGGAGGGAGAGTCCTTCTATGTCCTGGTCCGGGGCAAAGTGCAGGGCACCATCACAGATTCCGACACCGCCCACCCCATGGAGTTCGAGTTGCAGCCGGGAGCGCTGTTCGGAGAAATGAGCCTATTGACAGGCCTGCCGCGCAGCGCCACCATGACAGCCGTCACGAACTGCGAGTTGCTGGAATTCGACCGCGGCGCCTTCGCGCACCTGCTGTCGCTGCAGGAGGAGATTCCCCGGGTGTTGTCGGATCTGGCGGCCGCCCGTGCGGCGGCCAATGCTCAAGCGCTGGAGAAGCTGCGCGCCTCCGGCGTGGTCGGATCAGAGCCGCCGCGCGACGGCATCCTGCACCGCCTCAAGCGCATCCTGGGCGAATGGCGCGGTAGATGAGGAGACACAGTATGAGTGGCATCTTCGGGGTAATATCGAAAGCGAACTGCGCCCAGACCCTGTTCTACGGGACTGACTACCATTCCCACCTCGGCACCGAGTACGGCGGGATGGCGGTCCTCGGCGACCGCTTCACGCGGCAGATCCATGACCTCAGCCAGAGCCAGTTCAAGTCGAAATTCTTTCCGGATCTCGACCGGATGGAGGGCAGCAAAGGCATCGGCGTGGTCAGTGCGCTCGATGAGCAGCCCGTCTACCTGAATTCGCGGTTCGGGCCCTTCTGCCTGGCCACCAGCGGCTTTGTGGAGAATGCCGCCGAACTGGCCGATGCGTTGCTCAAGAAAGGAGTGTCCTTCAGCGAAGTCAGCCCGCGCGCCGTGAACACTACGGAGCTGATCGCCAAGCTGATTACCCGGGGCACCGATTTGGTGGATGGCATCGAGAAGGTATTCGCCGCGATCGAAGGTTCGTGCTCGCTGCTGCTGTTGCACCGGGCCGGCATCTATGCCGCCCGGGACCGCTTCGGATACATTCCGCTGATCGCGGGAAAAGGTCCCGAGGGTTGGGCGGTAACTTCGGAGACCTGCGCCTTCGCGAACCTGGGCTTCGACATCGTCAAGTACCTGGAGCCGGGGGAGATCATCCTGTTGAATGAAGACGGCATTGTGCAGTGCCGGCCGGGCCGGCAAAGGCCTCAGCAGGTCTGCTCGTTCCTATGGATCTACACCGGTTTTCCCGCCTCCAGCTACGAGGGGGTCAACGTGGAGATCGTCCGGGAGCGGTGCGGCCGCTATCTCGCGAAACGGGACACAGACATCCAGGCCGACCTCGTCTCCGGCGTCCCCGACTCGGGCCTGTCGCACGGCCTGGGGTACGCGATGGAATCCGGCATTCCCTTCCGGCGGCCCCTCGTCAAATACACCCCCGGCTATGGCCGCAGTTACACGCCCCCCTCCCAGCAACGGCGCGATCTGATCGCCCGCATGAAGCTCATCCCGATCCGCGAGGTCATCGACGGCAACCGCATCGTGATCTGCGAGGATTCCATCGTGCGCGGCACGCAACTGAAGAATTTCACCATTGCCAAGCTCTGGAGCCGCGGCGCACGAGAGATTCACGTGCGGCCGGCGTGTCCACCGCTGCTGTTCCCCTGCGTCTTCAATCTGTCCACCCGCTCCACGGATGAGCTGGCCGCCCGCCGCGCCATCCGCAGCCTGGAAGGTCACGATTTGGCCGATGTCTCGGAGTACATCGATCCCGCCACGGAGAAACACCGGCAGATGGTGGACTGGATCGCCAAGGACCTGGGGGTCACCACTCTGCGCTACCAGACCGTGGACGACATGGTCAACGCGATCGGCCTGCCCCGGCAGAGACTCTGCCTGTATTGCTGGACGGGCCAATGCCCCAAGGCCGCCTGTCCGCACGGCATCCTGGACATCGTCGAGATCATGAAGACCTCCGGCAAGCGGAAGCTGCAGAAAGACGGCGTGGATCAGCAGCAGCTCTGGTAGGGTTGCGGGGCGAAGCAAGCCCGGAGCGGCGGCCCCGGCCGGAAGTGTCGGCCGGTGGCAAGCGCAGGGCTTACGAGCCCCCTTCCGAGTCCAAACCAATCGCGCGAGCCGAGAATCTTCATTTTGGCTATGACATCGGCCAGCGCCGTCATGCTCTGTTCGTAGTCGGCCGCTCGATTGTCCACCAGGCGCGGCGAAGGATAGAGATTCACGCCGGAACTGCTGCCACTAGCCGCCCGGCCCGGACCCCGGCACATAGCCCCAGATGTCGAACAGGTACAGGTCCCGCCGCTTGATCTCCTGCGCCAGATCGCCGAGATTCCTCGCGCAGAGAATGGGGTAGGACGGCCAGATGACATCTCCGAGTTCGTAAGTGCGTGTGGACTTCTCAATCTCCTGGGCATGGCTATCTTCACGATAAGACATCTTTCCCCTGCCCTCACGCCTCCTCGACAACCTTCAACCCAAGTAGAATCGCTAAGTCCCGCATCCGCTCCAGGTGGTTGCCGTAGAAGACCACCCGATGGAGCAGGGTCATCATGTCGCCGTCGAGGACTCCACCGCCCCAGTGGCGGACCATGTTCTTCGCGTTCGCCACTTCGGTCGTGATCTGCGTCCGGCAGCCGCGATCGTGGAAGTCGGTCAGTTCGACGATCTTGCCGGTGGAGATCAGCATCGTGTCCAGGTTGACCAGTTTGGCGCAGGTAATTTCCTGGCCGACCCGCATCTGGACCTCCAGAGACACGCCCTGATTGCTGTCGCACTGCGTCCGGATCAGGAACGGGGCGCGCCGGCCGGCCGGGCCGTCCAACTTTGTCGTCGACGTGCAATGGGCGTGAATGACCGCGCTGCGAGACGCGTCAAAGAGCGGATCGCTGATGAAGCCGGGCACGCCGAAGGCATAGGCAAAAAGCAGCATCGTCAACGTCGAGTCCATGTCGCCTTCGCAGGCGCCCACCAGTCCCAGATCGTTCAGCTTGCTGAAGGTCAGGCAGCCTTTCGCGGGGGCGCCCATGCAGTGGGAGCTCGTGATCGCTTGGGCGCGCTCCTGGACCATGATCTCTTTGATCGCCAGGTACAGGCGGGCCGAGTTGATGATGTCCGCCCGCGAGGGTTCGACGATCTTTTGCGCCGGTTCGATCCAGTACTGCTCGGCCTCCGCCTCGGCGGCTTTCGGATCGACTGCTTTATGAGCCGCCTGAACCCGTTCCTGGCTGACCGGGACCAGTTCCGTTCCGAGGCACTGCTTGACCTGTTCCGCCGAACACGCCGGCGGCGTCCCCCGTGCGGGCCCCACGACAATAACTCGCGATTGGCGCATCCGCACAGGCACGCGCAGCAGTGCGGCCGCCCGCTCCAAGTCGCCATAGTCGCTCGAAGTCACCAGGAGGACTCTCTTTCCCGCCGCCTGCCAGCGCGGGACATACATCCAGTCATGTCCGCTGAAGGGCTGCGAGAAGATGGCCGACGGCAGGCCCGCCTCCACCAGCTTCAGCAAAGGCTCACTGCTGCCGAAGCTCAGATGCACAATAAGTGCGGCATCGGCCTCCTTGAGCTTGGCCGCCACTGCCGTGGCGGCAGGCACGGTGTTGGGAATCAGCTCGCCGCCGACAAACTGGACATTGCCCAGCCGAGTTTCCACGCCGCCAAGATAATCCTTGAACTTCCTGACCTCCGCCGGAGCATCGAAGGTAGGCGTAGGCCATGCTCCTCCGGTGCCGACGTATACAACATGGATCTTCACCGGCGGCAGCTTGGGCCAAGGGCTCCCACCGGCGGAAGAAAGCCGGTGGGGACCCGAACTCGCCTCCTCCGCAACGGCCAACGGCTGAGCTGCTAATCCCCCGGCCAACAGAACCCCTCCGGCCGCAGCGCCCGCACCAAGAAACTCACGTCTCGACATTTCTTCCATAAGTCGCACCTCCTTCTTTCTCCTGCCACAGGTCACATCGCCCAGGGCGAGCGCAGCGCACGTCCTAGCATCCGGTTGGCTTCGTCATCCTCCACGAAGTGTTCGGCTTGGGCGTTCCAGTTCAGCTTCCGGCCCAGGCGCGCGGAGATCTCCGCCAGATTGCAGGTGGTGGTCGCGTGATGCCCGATCTGGGCCGAGGCGGCCGCCGGCCGACGGGTCCGGATGCAGTCTAGGAAGTTGCGATGATGCTCCGGGCTGGCATACAGATGGACTTCGCCGGGGCCGATCACGGATTGCAGCACGTCCGCAGGGTTGGCGCTTAAAGTTCCACCGCCGGTGGCATGAATCCAGCCCTCCGTCCCTACGAACCGGATGCCGTCGGGATACGGATGGCCTTCGCTGCTGTAGCTCACTCGCACGCCATTGGCATAGACGACCTCCGTTTGCCAGGCCAGCGCATCATCAACCAGGCCGTCCGCCGGAACATCTGCCGAAACCGTGTACACCTCCACCGGCTTGATTTCGTCGCCGATACCCCACTGGGCAATATCCACAAAATGCACGCCGTTGCCGCTGACGAAGCCCGCCGGGTAATCCGCGATGTAGTACCAGTAGCACACCTCGTTGCCGCGGGCGACCCGCTCCGGCGAGAACGGCGCTAGCGGGGCAGGCCCCAACCACAGGTCATAGTCAAAGCCCTCCGGCACCGGCGCCGCTGGAAAGCTGCGGCCCGCCTGCACACCTTTGTTGACGCCGAGGATGCCGACCTCCACGTGCGTCAGTTGTCCGATCCGGCCGTTTCGCACCAGTTCACAGGCATGGCGGTATGCCCCCAGGGACCGGCGTTGCAGGCCGGTCTGCAGGACCCGCCCATACGTGGCCGCGACTTCGACCACTCGCCGGCCCTCGACCACCGTTCGCGTCAGGGGCTTTTCCACGTACACATCCTTGCCGGCCCGCATCGCCGCGATGGCAGGGACCGCGTGCCAGTGGTCCGGCGTGCCGATGCAGACCGCATCGATGTCCGGGCGCGCCAAGAGCTCGCGGAAGTCGTGGTAGTCGACACACACGCTGCCGCCGTAGATCTGGTTGATGCGATCGCACGCCGCGCGACGCCGGTCTGTCGCCGGGTCGCAGACCGCCACAAGGCGGGCATCCTTCTCGGCCAGAAAGGCTTCCCGGTGTCCGCCATTGATATTGCCGGTGCCGATCAGGCCCAGCGTGATACGTTCACTCGGCGAAACGCTCCCATCGCCACCAAAGACAGAGGATGGAACGATACAGGGAAAGCCGACAACCACCGCTGCTGTTTGAAGGAACGCACGCCGTGTTGTCCTGGGTCGATCCATTTGCTGATTCCTCTGGGGCAAGGCCTGCGCCTATGGTTGCGGTTCGAGCAGATACCACATGGTTCCATACTCCGGCGACAGCGGGACCGCGTCCCGGCGGTCCACGTAAGAAATGGGTACGCATTGCTTGCGGGAACCATTTGGCGCCAGAGCATAACATGTCCATCTGCCCTCCGGCACAGCCAGACTGCCGCGGACTGCCTCAATTCGCACCGGCGCCTGACCCCAGTTGCGGCCCACGGTCCGCCGATCCGGCGAAAACTGCATCCCCGTATTCTCGCACCGGCCACAGGCCGTGATCAGTAGGGGCGAATGATTATTCGCCCCTACAGGTCCCAACGGCGTGATTGTCAGGGCGACGAAATCAGGAGAAGTGATGCGAATCCTGTCGCCAGTGATCTCTGCAAACCGCTTCGCATGGCCCGTGTATACCTGCGCCTGTCCGACCGCCCGATAGATGCCGTGCCCAGCCGCATCCACCCACCACGTCAAGCGGTACTGCGATTGGACAGGGCTGGTCTGCGCCGTGAGCCCCAAATCGTCCATCTGCCACCCCAGAAAGGGACCCCAAATGCGACTCGTCGCGTTCGGGAACCCAATCTGAGTCTGGAGCAGGTCGTCACGACGAATGTTGCTGGTGGCCGTCAGCAGACGCAGCATGTTGTCGCCATATTTGGCCTGCTGCTTGGCTATCGCCGGTAGGGGCGAAAGATTTTTCGCCCCTACATCGCGCATCGCCGGTTGTGTCTGCCCGGCTTTCGGTCCACCATTGAAGATCGCGGCTCCAGCGCGGACAAAACCCCATTTGGCGGGATTCGTGTCGATATCGAAGAACCCGCTCATTGTTTGGCGGTCCCAGGCGTTCGACCCGCTGGCGTAGTCGAAGAGCCAGACCCCATCCCAGTCCTGTGCGGCGGCGAAAGACGCTACCATCGGGATGCACTCCGCTTGGGCATCCAGAGGCGCCGGGTGGTTGTACTCGCTCAGGGTGAAGGGTTTGCCGGCTAAGCGCTCGGCCGCGATGCGAGAGAGTGTCGCCTGGTCCGGGTGGTCCGTCATGGGCCTCTGCTCGACGAGCCAGTTGGCCGGGTCCCACGGCCGGCCGGGGAAGGTGGGATGCTGCCAGTAGGAATGGCTATCGATGTAGTCCATATCGCTTTGCGCGTACAGGCCCAGCGGCCCGAAAACGATGGTCCCCGTGACGAGCGCGCCGCAGCCCAAATCCTCCCTGATGTAGGACCGCATGCCGTCAAAGTAGGCCTTCTCCGTCTCGGCAAGAAAGATCATCCGGTCGAGAATTCGCGGTGTGCTCTCGTTCTCCTGGAAGAGGCGCACGTTGCCGGCACCGGCGGATTCGCCCGGCGTCAAACCCATCTGACCGCCGGGGCGGACTTCGACCTGCGCGAGGGAGAACGTTGTGGGGCTGGCGCTGAACGCGAAGGTGATCCTGGCGTTCTTGTCGCTGCCTGTGGCCGTGAATCCGAGACTGAACTTCTTCCACTGGGGACTCAAATCGATGCGCCGCGACAGGCCCAGGTTCGCCCAGGACTCGTGCGCCTGGCTCACGTTACAGGTGATCGACCGCGGTTGAACACTCGAGGCCTGAAACGACACGGTGTAGTACTGTCCCTCCGTCAGAGCACAGCCCCCCTGCGTCAGTTGCAGATGCCACTCAGTACTGTTGGCTTTGCCGATTTCCACCTGGATGGCGCCGCTCGGCAAGTCTTGCGACCGCGACAGAGTCGCCCGGCAGCCCTCATGCTGCTCGATACTCCAGTGCTCCGGAATGCCGCGCTTCGCGTCCCAAGCGGTGAAGGTGCTGTTCTGAAGCATGTTATCGCCCGGGGGTTGCGTGCCCTGGGACCAGGCGGCCCGCAGTGCATCATCCGTGTTGTAGCGTCGGCGCAACCACGCGTTGAACTGCCCGTTCAATATCTTGGAGTAGTACTCGGGGAAAGTCCGCAGCTTTTCTTCGGCCCCCCACATGAAGAAGCTGTCTTCATTGGTGATCTCGACAAACGCGATGGCGGGATCATCGGCGTAGCGCACGCCGCCGCAGTAAGGATTGGCGTGGGTCAAGAGGTCCTTCGCGTACTGCTTCTGGGCCTCGACCAGGGCCGGCGTAAAGATGCCCGCGATTTTGTCGAACTCGGTGCCGGTCGCCGGCAGACCCAGATACTGGCTGTGCGCCCGGCCCACGTGCAGGTTGAGATTGACGAAGATGCCCCGCTTGGCCAGTTCGTTGATAAGGTAATCCAGCCGATCGAGAGCCTGGGGCTCGATAGTCTTGCCGTTCTCGGCATTCCAGATTCCCCGAGGCCAGCGCGAAGTGTCCAGATGATGACACCGCACGGAGTTGACGCCCGCCGCCGCCAGACGTTCGGCCACGTACGGGGCCTCCTCATGAGTCGGGAAGTTGCCCCCGAAACACAGGTTCACGCCCCAGATCCGCACATCCCGACCGCCGCGGCGAAAGTGCTCGGCCGCGGTCAGCCGCTCCGAGCCGGTCTCAATAGGCTTATAGTCTTTCACCCAAATAGACTGTTGGGCACTGATCTTGGCCGGAATGACAAAGGGAACAAACTCCTGGGCTATGGCGGCGCCGGCGAAATAACAGGGGATAGTAATCACCAAAAAGCTCAGAGATGCGGTGCGTTCGTTGGATCGTCGTGTCATGAGCCTGTCTCCGATATAGCCTTTGTGACGGTCCTACCAGATTGCCTCATTCCCAGCAACAGGAATCTCTCCTCACGGGTGTCGGGGGCCGCTATAATCGCAGGACATAATGACAGGAGGAATCCGTATGCAAGGACAGAAGAACACACGTCAGCCTCTCTTGGTCGCGTCCCTTATCTGCACAGGCTGGTGGCTGCTCATCACGGGTATCGTCTGCGCCCAACCGGCGGGCCGATTCGTGGTGGAGACAGGCGATTTGCGAATGGTCCTGGAGAGAGTGCCGCAGGGTTTGCGGGTACTCAACCTCACCGACACTGCCGCGCGCCAGGAGTTGCTTGCCCGTGAGCCGCTTCCGCTCTTCTCCGCCACGGTGCGGGACGCGAAGACGAAGGAAATGCTGACGATCACCGCCGATTCCGGCTGGCAGCAGGTCGATGTGTCTGGGGACAGCGTCGCCGGAACGTACCAACTCACGTTTGCCGCACCGGTGGATGATCGCCTCAAGGGAATTCATGTCAAGGCAACCGTGATGTCCCAGAAAGACGAGAACGCCTTGTCGTGGAACCTGCAAATCGCCAACGACAACCCTCAGCAGGGCCTCTGGCATGTCGTGTTCCCTCAAGTTGCGATCAAAGACTTGGGCGAGGGCGGGAGGGTATTTGCACCGGTGGCCGCCGGCGTCGAGCTTACCGATCTGTGGAACAAGGGAGGCAAGAAAGGCGGAACCTATCCCAGTGGCTGGACGTGCATGCAGTACCTCGCCGCTTACAACATGGCCGCTCGGACCGGGCTTTATGTGGGCGTGCACGATCCCTTCGGCTCGACCAAGGACATCTTTGCCGAAGGTCAGCCGGCCAAACATGCGGTCGTCCTGCGTTTCGATCACCCCGTCCCCAATATGGGCAGGGCCGGCACCGGCTTTACACTATCGGGCACGGCACACTGGCAACTCCTGCGCGGTGACTGGTTCGATGCGGCCCAGATCTACCGCACGTGGGTCAGCCGGGAGGCGAAATGGTGGCCCACCCTGGGACCCGAGGGCCGGGAAGATACGCCGAAGTGGATGCGGGAATTGCCCGCCTGGGCTATGACGGGGGGCGCTCCCTCCGACTGCGTCCCCAAGGTAAAGGCGTTCGCCAAGTCGCTGGGCGTGCCCGGTGGCTTTCATTGGTACAACTGGCACCAGATTCCCTTCGACAATGACTACCCTCACTACTTCCCGCCCAAGGAGGGATTTCGCGAGGGGGTCGCGGAACTCAAGGCCGCCGAGGTCTACCCGATGCCCTATATCAACGGCAGACTGTGGGACACCCATGACAAGGACGCCGAAGACTGGGAGTTCACACGCGTAGCGCTGGCCGCGGCCACGAAAGATGAAGAGGGCAAGCCCTACACGGAAAGCTACGGCAGCAAAGAGATGGACGGCAGCAGCGTCAAGCTGGGCGTCATGTGCCCCGCGACCCCCCTCTGGCAGAATCAGGTCCGCGACATTGTGCTGCGTCTTTTCAACGACTGCGGCGTATCCGGCGTCTACATCGACCAGATCGCCGCCGCGGCGCCGCGACTGTGCTTCGACGCCTCCCACGATCACGATCTGGGCGGCGGGCATTGGTGGACCGAGGGCTACTGGACGCTGCTGAGTACCATTCGTGCCGCCAAGCCCGCCGAGTGCATGATCACCACCGAATGCAATGCCGAGCCTTACATCAAATGGTTCGATGGGTATCTGACCTGGCACTGGCAGGAGCAAAACATGGTCCCGGCGTTCCCCGCCGTCTATGGCGGCGCCCTCCAGATGTTCGGGCGGGCCTACCGGGGTGGACCGAGCCAGGACCTCGCCCATCGCATGAAGGCCGGACAACAACTGGTCTTCGGCGAGCAGATCGGCTGGTTTGGCCCGGAACTCATCGACCGCCCCGATTCCGGCAAGTTCCTCCGCGACTGCATCCAACTGCGCTGGCGCTTGCGCGAGTATTTCTACCGAGGACGCATGGCCCGTCCGCCGAAGTTGGCGGGGCCAATCCCTACGGTCACTGCTGACTGGCAATGGCACAATGAATGGCCCATCACTACCGAGGCGGTTCTGACCGGAGCATGGCAACTGCCAAGAGAGAACAAGCTTGTCCTGCTATTCGCCAATGTCTCCGACAGTCCCTTGACCTCCCGCTTCGATTTCGACCCTGGGCAATATGGTCTGTCCGGCAAGTCGCTGGCGGTGGCCACGATCGGAAGGGTCCCCAACCGCGATGGCTCGCGATTGGGAGCCGGACTCGATGCAGGCGAAAGCCGACCCACGATTCCGGCGGAGATTACCCTCGCCGCCCGGAGTGTCCTTGCCTGGGAGATTACAGCGGCCGAAACCACGAAAGCTTCTGCCAGCATGCCCAAATCTTCCGCGCCAGCGTTGGAGGCAGCCGCCCAGGCACTGAGCGAAGGATGCCTGGATGACATGATCTCCGGCGTCGCGGTCCACGGGAACCTCTTCGAGCGCTGCGGCACGGTCCTGTTCGGCGGGGTTCAGATCCCCTGCCCGCAGCGCCGCTGCGCGTCGGGGGCGGCAAGGAGAATCTCGTCGACAGCAACCTTTTTGTGGATTGCCAAGCCTGCAAGAAGCGTCACAGGACCGACGTGGACGCAACGATCCCCGTCTCAAATCCCTGCTCTTCGAGCCGATTCCGCTGGCAGAGATAGGACCATAGGCACACCCATGGCGCGTGCATGGCAACCGCGACGAGTGACCTCACGGCCGGGCGGCGCCGGCGCCACGTCAGCACGAACGGCATATCAGGCTCGATGGAACTGAGCGGACACAGGATACTGGGATTCATATCCGCCACTTGTCGAGTTCGGTCTTGTCCTGCAGGGCCGTGGGATAGCGTCCCTCGGGGCCGGGCTTCACCGGTGGCTCGATGTCCCAGCCGTAGCGCGGCAGCGCGAAAGAACGTTTCGAGCTCATCACTTCTTCCCACTTCAGAGAGGCGCCCGTATAGCAGGCGATCTGTGCCGCGATGGCCAGCGCGCTGCTGAGGCACATGTACGAGCCGTTGTGAATGGGCTTGCCCGCGCGGATGGAGGCGAACAGCTCCGCATGCTCGACATCATACATGTTCTGGCGGGGCTTATCGTAGTGCCAATTCGTTTCGCCTTCGATACGGTAGCCCAGCAGGTTGCACCGGCCCTTGGTGCCAAAAATATAGTCGTTGGTCTCGCGATAACAATCGGCCTGGTCGCGCGTGAGGCCGAAGACGCGCACACCGTTGTCATACTCGAAGACGACGGCGTGGTGATCGAACTGGTCGCCGGATTGGGGCTCGATCATGGTCTGGCGTCCGCCCAGGCCGTACACCTGACGCGGCGGCTTGTCCCCCAGCGCCCAGGACGACTTGTCGATGCTGTGGATCAGTTGTTGCGCCGTCTGGTCGCCGGAGAGCCAATTGAAATGATACCAATTCCACATCTGGTATTCCATCTCGCTCTGGCCCGGACGCCGCTCGCGCACAACGTAGGGACTGGAGAGGTAATTCTCCTGGATGGTCACGATGTCGCCGATCGCGCCATCGTGGACGCGCTTCATCGTCTCGCGCACCCCAGGATCGTAGCGCCAGCACAAGCCGGAGACGAGGGCCAGCCCCTTCTGCTTGGCGGTTTCGCAAGCGGCCATGGAGATCTTCAGGCCGGGAATATCAATGCCGTGGGGTTTCTCGCAGAAGACGTGCTTGCCTGCGTCCACCGCGGCCTTGAGGATGGTGGGAATGAAGTGCGAGGTAGGCGCGATCAGGACCACATCCACGCCGCTGGCCAGCAGCATCTCGTAGGCGTCAAAACCGACGAAGCAGTGGTCATCCTTCACCGCGAACTGGTCGGGCTTGGCCTTCGCAAGGCGCTCGCGGCTGGCCTTCAGACGCTCCTCGAAGAGGTCCGCCATGGCGACGAGGCGAATGTCTTTGCCGGCGTTCATGGCGTTCACGGCCGCCTCGGTGCCACGCCCGCCGCAGCCGATGAGGCCGATGCGGATGACATCGCTGCCTGCCGCGTAAACGCGGGACTGGAGAGCAAAGGGGCCGAGTGCGGCGGTACTGCCGAGAGCGGCCGAGGTTCTCAGGAAACTACGTCGAGTGGTACGCTGGTGATCCGAAAGTGGTCTCATGTTCATACTCCATATCAACTTGTGGTTGATCCAAGTTACCAGGCGAGTCGCTGTTCGGCAAGCATGGACTTCCCGGCCGCCGGCGGAATTGGGTCTGTTGACTTGCGGCGCCCGCCGTCTACAATTGTCTGTCACTGCGGCCCGGTTCTGCGCCGGGACCTCGTCGGACCAATCCAGACTTTCTGAAAGGGTGGAAGCTCATGATGAAGAGATCCAAGCGTTCGATCCGAGTGCTTGCCCTATCAGTTGCTGTGGGCAGTCTGTTTGCCGTCAACGTATCGGCCCAGGAGGACTTCACCCCTTTGTTCAATGGAAAGGACCTCACCGGTTGGGTCCCCGTGGGGACGCCGGAGGCCTTCACCGTGAAGGAACAGGCCATTTACACGACGGGGACCGGGCCCTATCCCTCCTGGCTCCGTAGTGAGAAGCAGTACGAGAATTTCGTGCTGCGTTTCGAATACCAGACGCAGGGATGGTACGAAGGCGGTGTCCTGTTCCACGCCCCGCTGGAAGGACCCGGCTCCAAGCTCGGATTCAAAATCCATCTGCGGCACGACCGGGATGATTACGGCGCCCGCTCTCCCGGCGCGATCTATGATGTAGCCGCCCCGCGCCGCCTCATCAATCTGCCCTCGGGGCAGTGGAACCGCTGCGAGGTCGAGTGCAATTGGCCCCTGCTGCGTGTCACGCTCAATGGAACTCTCATCCAGGACATCAACATGGATGCCAATGATGTCCTCAAGTACCGGCTGCGCAAGGGCTTCCTCGGCATTCAGAACATCGGCTGCCGGGCGTATTTTCGGAACATCCAGATCCGGCCGCTGCCGGACCAGGAGCATTGGACCAATCTGCTGGCCTCCGGCATGGAGGGGTTCCGCGCGAGTGGCAAGGCGAACTGGCAGATCCAAGATGACACGCTCACCGGCCAGGGTCCGGATGGCCAAGCGACCACGAAGCAGCAATTCGAAGGTCCCTTCGAACTGCAAGTCTGGGCCAAGACGATCGTCAATGGCAACGGCGGAGTGCTCTTCCACTGCGGCCAGTCGGGCGTGGAAGTACAATGCTTCAACGCGCCAGACAGCACGAACCCCACCGGCAGTCTCTACAACATCGCGCCCGCCCGGCGCATCGTCAGCAAAGACGAGGAATGGTCCCTGCTACAGATTTTCGGCGATGGGCCGAAAGCCATGGTGCTGGTCAACGGGGAGAAGGTCTGTGCGACGAGCGGCCTCAAACCTCCCTATAGCGGCGGCATCGGCTTCCAGCAGCATACACCGGGAGCCACTATCCACTACCGCGGCGCCCGGATCAAGGCGTGGCCCAGTGGGTTCTTGAAGTAACCGTTGCCGTGGGATCTTCCGGTGGGTTCCTCTCCCCTGGATGCGCTCGGTGCCCGCCCGGCGCGGAAAGGGGATCCCAAACGCGACGAGTCGCGTTTGGGAACCCAAATCAGCCGATCGCAAATGCCGTGGCCAACGAGCTTTGGGCCGAAGGGGTAAAATCTGCGCGGTATGGTGTCGGCGGCGGCGAGCCCGGATCCTGCGAGAGCCGGTGTGCGGTCTCCGGATGCCTCTGCTGTAACTCGCTGGCGGCCTCCTGTTGCTTCATTTGTCGTGCTTGCCCTGCGGTTTCCAGTTGCCTCAGGTGCAGTTCGCTGGCGGCGTCCTTATCGTTCGCAGCGGCGCTCTCCCGTGCCCCCTGGAACCGCAGGGTTGTCCCGTTCTCGTCCGATGTGGCACCGTCTTCCCACATGGCGGGGCTTGGCGCTCCCGTAGAGGCAAGAGGTCTCCTCACCGCACGAACCGCACAGAAGAGCAGCAGGACAGATGCCAGGGAAAGTAGAACCCACATTCTGTTTTTCATCATTGATCACTCCGCATTGCCACGCAAAGTATATGTTTCAATGGAGGTATCCTGCACAGGAATCCATCCGCCTCGTGAAACTTTTTGGATTCTACGTTCTTCTTCGGCGGGCAACACGGACATTCTCGGGCGGTAAACACGGGCAGCCCCAGGCACGATTCAGATTTGTGGCGCGGTGATTCCTCAGGGCCGTGCGGGCCCCAAGGCGTTGTTTACGATTTGCTGGGCCTCCGCCACAATCGCTTGGAGGTGCGCCTGATCTTTGAAGCTCTCGGCGTAGATTTTGTAGATGTTCTCCGTACCGGAGGGCCGGGCCGCAAACCAGCCGTGGGCAGCCACGACCTTCAGGCCGCCGATGGGGGCGCGATTGCCGGGGGCGCGGGTCAATTTGGCCGTGATCGGCTCCCCGGCCAGTTGCGATTCCCGGACCGCCTCAGGCGACAACTTCTGCAATCTCGCTTTCTGTTCCGCCGTCGCGGGCGCATCGATGCGGGTGTAGTACGGCGTGCCGAACCGGGCGGTCAATTCGCGATAGTGTTCGCCGGGGTCCTTCCCCGTGCACGCGGTGATTTCGGCGGCGAGCAGATTCATGATCATGCCGTCCTTATCGGTCGTCCACACCGTGCCGTCGCGCCGCAGGAAACTGGCCCCCGCACTTTCCTCGCCACCGAAACAGCAGGAGCCGTCGAATAGTCCCGGGGTGAACCATTTGAATCCTACCGGGACCTCGGACAGCTTACGGCCCCGCTCCTGCACGACCCGGTCAATGATACTGCTGCTGACCAATGTCTTGCCGACGACGGCGTTTTTGGGCCAGTGGGGACGGTGCTGCAACAGGTAGTCGATGGCCACCGCCAGGTAGTGATTGGGGTTCATCAGCCCGGCGGACGGTGTGACGATGCCGTGCCGGTCCGCATCCGGGTCGTTGGCAAAGGCCAGTTGGTACGTATCCTTGAGGCCGACGAGCCGGGCCATCGCGTAGGGGCTGGAGCAATCCATGCGGATCCGGCCATCGTGATCGACCGTCATGAACGAGAACGTCGGGTCCACTTGGGGATTCACGACGGTGATATCCAGTTGGTAGATGGCGTTGATCGGTTCCCAATAGGGTCTCGATGCGCCTCCGAGCGGGTCAACACCCAGCACCAGGCCGGCCGCACGGATGGCTTCCATATCGACGACGTTCCGCAGGTCGTTGACATAGGGCATGACGAAATCTTCCTGATGGATGCTCGCCGCTTTGAGGGCCGAGGCGAACGGGACGCGCTTGACCTCCGCATTGCCGTTTCGCAGCAGTTCGTTCGCGCGGTTCTGAACCCATTGCGTTACCTCGGTGTCGGCGGGACCGCCATTGGTCGAGTTATACTTGAAACCGCCATCTTCCGGCGGGTTGTGGGATGGTGTGACAACGATGCCATCCGCGCGATGTTCCTGCCGGCCGCGGTTGTACACGAGAATCGCCCAGGAGATGACCGGGGTCGGGGTCACCCCATCGTTTTGCTGGATGATCGTCTCCACCTGGTTGGCTGCCAGAACCTCCAGCGCGGTACGTTGGGCCGGCCCGGACAAGGCGTGCGTGTCCTTGCCCAAGTAGAGCGGACCATCAATGAGGGCTCCCAAACGCGACGCGTCGCGTTTGGGGTCCCTGGCCCGGCCGCGCCGATAGTCGCAAATGGCTTGGGTGATCGCCAGGATGTGGACCTCCGTGAATGTACCGCGCAGCGAGGAGCCTCGATGCCCGCTGGTGCCGAAGCTGACTTGCTGGCTGGCATCCCTCAAGTCCGGCCGACGCTCGTAGTACTCCCGTTCGAGGCGGGACACGTCCACCAGCATGTCCGGGGGCGCCGCCTTGCCTGCCAGAGGCGAAATTGCCATAGGTATCCTGCTTTCTTTCTGTCCGTTATCCCAAACACCGCGTTCGTGCCTGTCGTCACTCGCAGGCACCGTCACTGCCGTGGTTGTATCGTCGCCTCCGTGATCCCGCAAGACGGTTTGGGGACCCTTCCCCTCCATCGGCCCGAACACCCGTGGCCACAGCCTGGGCCACCTGCGCCGGCAGAGGCTCCAGGGAACACGGAATTCCGGATCTCTGACGCCTAGTGGATAGAACCCCAGCACGGTCGGAAAACAGGTGCGCATAGGGGACAGAGGTTCGAGGCGCCGCCCACGCCGGCGCCTCGTCTGGGGCTTGCGTGCCGGCGCTGCGGATCTAGCGACGGCGGAACAGGGCCTTGGGACAGCGGGTAACGACAGCCTCGAGCAAGACTTTCACGCCAAAGGCCAGCAACACCGACTGCCGGCGCCAACGCCAGGGCTCGCAGAGGAGCCGGTACAGAAACTCGGTCCCCGTGCGCCGAAAGAACTCCGGGGCCCTCTTGACCTGGCCGGACAGCACATCAAAGCTGCCCCCTACTCCCATGCAGAAGGGTACCTGGATCGCCTCCAGATGTTCGCTCAGCCATTTCTCCTGACGGGGCGATCCGAGGGCGGCGAAGAGCATGTCCGCACCGCTAGCATTGATTTGCGCCACGATGGTGGAGGCATCTTCGAAATAGCCGTGATGGCGACCGGCAATTTGCAGGTTCGGATGCCGCGCGCGGAGAACCGCCCAGGCCCTGTCGTTGGTTTGGGGTTTGGCTCCCAGCAGGAAGATGCTCAGTCCCTCCTGTTCGGCGGTCGCCGCGAGCTTGAGAAACAGATCGACCCCCGTGATTCTGGGAATACACCAACCCTGCATGAGCCGGACAGCGAGCGCTGTGCCCATGCCGTCACAGATATGCACATGTCCCCTCCGAACGACGTCCCCGAAAGTGCTGTCGCTTCTCGCAAAACAGACTTTCTCCGGATTAATGGCGATACAGAACGTCTTCTCCCGTTCTCGGATCCTCTGGACGATGACCGCGGCGGCATTCTCATAGGAAACAAAGCAGGTGATGGGGATCCCCAGGACTTCTGTCCGCCTGACGGGCGCTGTGATCATGAAGGGCGGCCCTCCGGTGCGGCGAGCTCGGACGCCAGCCTGCCGAAACGGACGGTCTGGACCCCCTGGCGCACGACCCGCGCCGGATTGCCGGCGACGATGCATCCGGCTGGTACGCCCTGGGTCACTACGGCCCCTGCCCCTACGATCGCCCCATCTCCGATGACGACCCCCGGCATGATGATCGCATTCGCCCCGACGAAACAGCGGCTCCCGATCCGCGTGTCCGTGTGAAGGCCGCGAGCGTAATCGTGGGTCAGGATCAGGCAGCCGGACGCACAATAGGATTCCGGACCGATGTGAATGCCCTGCGGGTACGTCTTGTCGAGCTTCGTCCCCCAGGAGATGCGTGCCGAACGGGCGATATCCATGCCGTAGGCGTACACCAGGAACCAACGCCTAAAACAGATGGCCGCCAGACGTATGTGGTTTCGTATGGCCGTGGTCAAATTCACCGTGCGGCTCCCTTTCGCGGGCGGAGAGAAACGTCGCCAAGGCGCGCAATCCCCAGGCCTGCGACCAGCGCATATACGGGATCCTGGTTCGAACAAAGCGGCCCCTTCGGTAGTAGAAGAAGCCCCTGGCGTCCCATAGATTTTCGAACATCCACCGCATGACCTTCTCGGTCAGGGCACGAAAGCGCAGCCCCTCTCCCGAAAAGAAACAGATGGCCTCCGCGGCGCAGTGGATATCCAGAGGATGAACCTGGTTGTCGTAGTGCTTGGGCGTGCCGTCCTCGAGAAAGAGCTTCCGGGCGTAGTATTCCACGCCTCGAGCATAGTTCTCGCGCCACGCGGGACAACCATTCTCCTTCTCCTTGACAAAACGCCGTAACGATTCCAGAACGAAACCGGTATGATAGGAATCGACCCAGGAGCGCCCCCCCTCCGCAAAGCTCCAAGCCCCATCTTCCCGCTGGTGCTTCACCGTGTACCCCATGCTTTCATAGGCGGTGTCTTTGAGCGTAGCTTCACCGGTGGCATGCGCGATCCGGAGTAACAGGGACGCCCCCAAAGCGTTGGCGTTATGAACATAATCATGCACGCGCGGACTATAACTGAAACAGAATTCCCCACCTTCGGTCTTGCGGTTCAAATCACGGAGGAGAAAACCTCGTGTCGAGACCGCCATTTCCAAGGCCCCGGGATGGCCCGTGGCCTCATACGCGTCCAACAGCCCGTGCCCTATGAAGGCGGTATTCACGATCGTGGGCGTGTAGGAGGGTCGATACACCGTACGCGACTGCCAGGGGAAATTGTACCCCCAGCAGCAGCCCGCGTACCCTGGCGTGCTGGTCCGCCGGAGCATCTCGGTCAGATGATCGATCCGGTTCCGGTACATCATGGCGGGTTCCATCGAGTGCAGCCTGGCGCAGCTTTCCAGAAAGAGGCCGATCCCCTTGGGGTTGTGTCCCTTGGGGATGCCGAGGACGGGCCGCAGGTTCACGGGACAGCGCCGGAGAAGCTGGATCGCCCCGATGCGTATCGCCTTGCTTCTGGCGCCCAGGCGCCGGAGGAGAGGACTGTTGAGTGCATCATAGGGATCATATCCCGCGTAATCGGCGGCTTCGACGTAGGAGAGCAACTGCTGGATATATTGCTGGATCTTCGCTGGCATCATCACCGGTCAGAGGGATACGGCTTGCCGAGTTCGAAGCGACTCCTGCACGGCAAACGTGGCACGGGTCACAGCGAAGATTTCGGCGGCGGGGATGAGGGGCAGCCCTCCCTCACCAATGCGCGCGAGGAACTCCTGGACCATTCGGGCCTGCCCCTTGTCTTGAACAAAGGATCTCTTGCGGCGGGACTTGCCGGTGGAATGGATCTCCAGTTCCTTGAAGTCCCGAATGATTCCGGTGAGGCCCGTGTTGTACGCCTCGATATATTCCTTGGGCAGTTTCTTGGACCCGTTGGCAAAGTAGCAGACGGCCGCAATCGATCCATCGGCAAATTCCAGGTTCACGCTGACAGTGTCATTCAAGCCCCTGGGATCACAAAGCGCCGCGGCATGCACGGATCGTGGCAGCGAGCCACAGAGGTAGGTGCAGAAATCGATGAAATGGCAAGCCTCGCCCAGAATACGTCCCCCACCCATGTCCTTGTCCTGCATCCAGTGGTCCGCCGGGATCGAGCCGGCGTTGACTCGATAAAGGATGGAGATAGGGCCCTGGCCCAGATGCTTCTTCAATTCGATGGCATAGGGGGAGAACCGCCGGTTGTACCCGATCATCAAGTGCCGACCGACAGTGGCGCGGTAGAGATCCTCGATTTCCGCCAGTTCCTCCAGCATCAGGCACAGTGGCTTTTCCACAAACACGTGCTTGCCCGCCCGTAGTGCCTGGATCACGTACCACGCATGGCTGTCATGGCGGGTCGCCACAAAAATTGTATTGACGCGGTCATTCTCAAAGAGGTCTTTGGGCTCAGAGGTGCAGAAACGGAACCCGAACCGCTCCGATACGCGTTTGGACGTCGTGCCTGAACTCGTCATGACCCCCACGCGCGCCACCTTACCGTCTTGCCGGGGCAAATGGGGGAGGAGATTGCTTTGCGCGTAGCTCCCTGCTCCCACAAACGCCAGGCCGATCTTCGCCTCCGGCCGGGCGGGTCCCGTGAGCACGCGGCGACGTTCCACCGTCTTGTGCGCATCATACTTGAGGATCACACCCAGGAATGGAACGCTCCGATGGACAATCATGTCATAGGCTTGCGGCGCTTGCTGGAGGGAAAACTCGTGCGTGGTGAGATAGGCCAAATCGAGGCGACCCGTGTGGACGAGTTCCTGGAACGCCTCCATGTTCCGCTTTTGCGTCCAGCGCACGTAGGCCGGCGGGTAGTCGATCCCCTTTTCCTCATAGCTCGGATCGTAACGCCCCGGACCATAGGAACAAGACATCCTCAGTTCCAGCTCTTTCTTGTACCAGTAAGGATCCCGGTCAAAGCCCGTGGGGACGGCGCCTATCACGACCACGCGCCCCTTCCGGCGTACGATCGCACCGGCAAAATTGATGGGATCGAGACTGGCAGTCCCGGCGGTGACCACGACGGCATCGACCCCCAGCCCCCCCGTGAGGTTCGAAATCTTGCTGGGGATGCCGGTCGTCGTCCGCACCCAGGCCGCATCGCAGCAGTGGTCCCGCGCCACGTCCACGGCGAAACTGTCGATGTCGATACCAAGGGTCTTCACGCCGCTGGCGCGGAGCATCAGGCACGCCAGTTGCCCGAGCAGGCCCAGTCCAATCACGGCGCAGCTTTCCCCCAGTCGCAGATCCGCCTGCCGGATCCCCTGCAGGGCGATGGCACCGAGCGTGTTGTAACTCGCCAACTTCAGATCCGCCGTGGGCGGCAGTTTAACGCTCAGGCTCTGCGGCACACAGACAATCTCCGCATGGCTGGCGTAGCCGGCCCCCGCACAGGCAACCTTGTCTCCCGTGGCAAACCCTTCCACCCCCGCGCCAATCTCGATCACCTCCCCCGCGGAACTATAGCCCAAGGGCGCATAGGCATCCAGCTTCTTCACGACGGCCCGGTACGCCTGAACGGGGCCCTGTCTCCTGAGCACCTCGATCATCTGCTGGACCTGCTGCGGCCGCTCCTTCGCTTTGCCCAAAAGACTCTTGCGCGCTGCTTTGACGGTCGAGCTTTCTGTGCCCGCACTGATCAACGAGAAGTGATTGTGCACCAGGAGCCTTCCAGGACCGACCTGCGGCCAGGGAAGTTCCTGGGTCCAAACCCTACCGGATCGGAGTTGCTGCGTGAGTTGTTCCATGGGACGTGAGTACTTCCAGATACAGGTCCAGGTACTTCATGAAGTAAGTATCGGCGTCTGCCGGAACCGACGCACCGGCACGGTGGGTGCCCTTCTCCAGGACGTCCCGTGTGCGAACCATCAGGTCGTGCACATCGCGACTGCGGAAGAGAATCGTGCCGGGCGGGCGTTGTACCGCATCCGAGGCGATGACCGGCACTCCGCCGTACAGCGCTTCCCGGATCGTCACGGCGTCGCCGTCCGTGTTCGTGGGGCGCAGGACCAAATCACATTGTTTCATCAGCGTCACAAAATCCACTGGCTGGTTGTACAGACAGAACCGGCTTTCCAGGTTGCGCCGGCGGATCTGCTCCTGCGCCTCGAGGTAGAGCCGGTTCCCCGTCGCGTCGCAGGAAATGACAAAGATCAAGGCGACCTGCACCCCCGCGCGACGCGTCAAGAGATCCACGAGTTCCACGCAGAGGTCCAGCCCATACAGATCCTGCCCCAGGTGTTCCTGCAGTTTATAAGCGTTGGCACAGACAAGATGACATCCGCGCGCGCGGGACTCGGCGATAAAGGCGGTGATTTCGCCCGGCAGGCCCTGCCGACCATCCACCGCCGGCAGGAAGGCCGGGACAACCTGGCAATGGCGGAGCCCCAGATCGTCCTGAATCTCCTGGCTGACCGCAAGGATCCGGTCGGCCAGTCTGAGAAACAGCCGGCTCGCCCACATGGCGCAACCGCCCCGACGCCAGGAGTGGATGGTGACGATTACGCGCAGCCCCAGAAGCCGACACGCGAGGATATGAACGATTCGGAATAGGGGAACACTGCTGTGAATGTGGGCGACGTTGCAGCGCGACACACGCCGCAGGTAGGATAGAAATCGCAGACTCCGCAGGTTATAGATCTCTTTCTTGCGGTGTCGCGCTTCATCGATGGGATCCACTGATATGCCCTGTGCCTGGAGCCACGCCCACAAGCGCCGCAGATGCACACTGACACCGCCAATCGGTTCCGGAAAAGGTCCCGCGAGCAGGAGCCGCAGCGCCCGATCACGACTACTCCGTCTCCGGCGTGCGGCGGGCGAGCTCGTTTCCGGTGAGGCGATTCTCAGAGGGGTACAACTGTTCTTCATGTGCACTCGGGGAACATTCCCTCGGATCCACCATGGGCACCCCCTGAGGGAGCCAAACGGGAATGACGAGGACGACACAGGGACTCGTACGCGCCCCCCGCCCCGAAGGGGCGCTGCGCGTCCGGCTGGTCGGCCGCCATCATCTCCCGGTACCGCGGGATGAGCATCAGGGCCAGAAAGTAAAGATACACGCTGCTGACCCAGGTGCCCACCGTGAAGCTGGGGGCATACAAGAAATAGCTGAGGAGAAAGACCAGGAAACCCAAATCCACCGTCAGCAGGACGGCCTTTCCGTAGGGACCCAGAGCCTGCCGACGACTGTTTCGGAGCAAGTGGTACAAGAGATAACTGTAAAAGCCAACGTGGGCGAACATCGCCGGCCACCCGACCGACAGGGCATCCCCGCTCCAGCCCACGGTTCCATAGATGATGCCGTACTTATCGTAGGCTCCCTGATCCGCTTGACCGCTCATGTCCTGCAAGACACTCGGGCCTTGACCGAACAGGAAAACCGAAGGATCCCTTTGAAACGTTTCATCAATGACCCGCTTGGACGTGCTCAGACGACTCGTCGTGTACCAGGAGCGGCTTTCCAGAGCCGTCTGTTCCCTGACGCTGTAATTGAGAAAGGCGGCAATCTTGTGGTACAGCCCGACCTCATGCTGCATCCCCGCCGTTTCCCCGCGCTGCGTGTGGGACAGGAGAGACACCAAGAGCGGCAGCGCACAGATAGAGGCTAACACCATGACACGACTGCGTCGGACCGCGCTGGGCACGCCTTCCGCGATCGCGTACAGAACCACGCCCGCGACCAGCATCAGGGGTATGAAGTAATACACCCCCAGTTTGCCGCTGGCATGACTGACCGCAAAGAACGAGAAGGCCGCGGCTAAAAGAACGAGTCGGTTGTAGTACAGGAAGAAGGCCAACAGGCAACTGAAAGCAAAGATGGGGAAGACCGTGGCGACGCCACCGCCGCCGTACATCATCGTGCCGACAACCCACTCGCGCCTCTGACCCAGCACCAGCCAGTAGAACAAGGCAGCCGCCACCTGCGCAAAGAACAAAGCGAAGATCACCGTGTCGATCCGACGAAGCTGTCGGTGGGTGAAGCGGGAACTCCATACCGCCCAGAACACGAGATACGAGGTGACGAGATACCTGGAGTACAGCAGCCCCCGCAGGATCCCCTCGTCATTATGAATGCACGCCGCCATGGACCATCCCACGTAGAACCAGATGAACAAGAATCCCGGGGCGGGCTTGCGGAGGAATCCCCCCTGGGCCACCAAGATCGCCACAGGCAGGGCCAACAACGCCGCTTCCAAAGCGAACTTGGGAACGCCGAGTCTGGACCACAGACCGTGCGTATACAAGAGTATGAAGAAACCCACCAGAGCATAGAAGGGCAATCGTTTCATATCCTCTCCGAACGAGTCTCTCTAATGAGTTTTGACAAGCAACTTCGGTAGTCACGGTCTGGGGATAGCCTTGGCGAGTTGCCCGTCACCCAGCAGACCCACATAACGCAACAAGGCATACGACCCTTCGGTAAACTGATCGAGGAACCCG
>JAMCWO010000365.1 GCA_023481165.1 Planctomycetota bacterium
GCCGGCGTCGGCGGGGTCCCAGAGACTGATCAACTTCGTGCTGTCGCTGGCGAGATACTGACGACACTGAGAGACCAGTCCCGTGCCGATGACGGCCACCTTGTTCTGGAGCCCCTTTTCCTCCACGGCTAACCCAGCGCCGGCGGCGGTTGTCGAGGCGCTGCCCTGAATGCCGCGCAGCTCGGGATAGGCTTTGAGCAGCTCCTTGGTCTTTTCGTACGCGGTATTCTGGTTATCGTACTCCTCGATCCGCTCGGTGACGAGCTCCATCTTGGGGTACTTTTCCTTCTGCCGGGCGATGGCGCCGTCGATCCACTCGTTGTGGGACTTCGACGTGAGGCTCCCGACAAAGACGGCGTACTGACCCTGTTCGCCCATGTGCCGGGCCAAGTGGTCCATCAGGTGCGCCCCATAGGCGAAGTTGTCGAACGCCTCGATGATGGCATCGGCATTGACCTGGTTCGAGGCCTCGTGGGACACGACGACGATGCCCTGATTTCGTGCCTTGCGCAGGACCGGCTCCAGCGCCTCGACCGAGAACGGCACGACACAGATCGCATCGACCCCCTGGGCAATCACGTCCTCGATGATCTGCACCTGCAAAGCGGCGTCGGCCTGGGGCGGGCCCAGCAGGAAGCATTTGTTCCCGGTCTCGTCCCCGAACTTCTTGACCCCGGCCCGCATCCTCTCGAACCAGGCGATGCCGTCCAGCTTGACGATGGTCGCGATGGTGTACGGCCGCTGGCCGGTACCGGAGGACGCACGCGGCTTGCTCTTCCCGCAGGACAGCGAGAGCAAAGCCATCAGCACCAGGATCAGGAACACAGTTCTTTTCATGGTTTACTCACGCCAAGGATTATGATGGTTGATTATTGATTATTTGTCGGTTCGCCGCAATGATTATTGGCTGGTCGCAACAAGAATCGTGGGCCGGTATGGAGGTATCTTCATGATGTACGGAAATCAGCAGAAAGGGTTGGTTTTGCTCGCGGTGGCGCTCGGCCTGGTTATTATCGGAACTGTCTATGCGGAGCCGGTGAATTTCACCAAGGTCGTTCTCGACAAGACCTTCCGCTCGGAAGGCGTGGCAGTGGGGGACGTCAACCGCGACGGCAAGCTCGACATTCTGGCCGGCGAGGTCTGGTACGAGGCCCCCGATTGGAGGATGCACGAGCTGTTGCCGCCGGGCAAGTACGATGGCAAGACGGGCTACAGCAAGACCTTCGCCAACTTCGCCTGCGATGTCAACGGCGACGGCTGGATCGATTCCGTGATCACGACGATGATGAGCGAGCCATCCCTGTGGTACGAGAATCCGCAGAAAAGGGGCGGCTACTGGAAGGTCCACACCGGGACGCGCAGCGCCTGCAACGAGACGCCGCTGTTCGCGGACCTCTTGGGCAACGGCAAACCGGTCGCCCTCTGGGGCGTCCAGCCTGAAGGGTATATCGCCTGGTTCAGCCTTCCGGCGGACTCGTCCAAGTTGTGGGATATGCACATCATTGCCGGCCCGAAGGCTCCGGGCAGCGAGGCGTACAGTCACGGCCTCGGCGTGGGGGACCTCAATGGCGACGGGCGCAACGATGTCCTCGTCACGCAGGGCTGGTGGGAGGCCCCGGTGGACCGCACGCAGGAGAACTGGAAATTCCACCGGGCGGATTTCCGGCCGGACTGCGCAGACATGGTCGTGTATGACGTCGATGGCGATGGCGACAACGATGTCATCACCAGCTCGGCCCACAACTACGGCATCTGGTGGTTCGAGCAACTGCCGGGCGAGAAGTTCGAGAAGCACGAGATCTGCAAGACGTTTTCGCAGACCCACGCGATCCGGCTGGCGGACATCAACCGCGATGGCATCATGGACTTTGTCACGGGCAAACGCTACTTCGCCCACAATGGCAAGGACCCCGGCGCGTTCGAGCCGGCTCTATTGGTCTGGTTCGAGATTCAACGGCCCGAGAAGGGCCAAGTCAAGTTCGTCCAGCACACGATCGACGAAGACTCCGGCATCGGGACGCAGTTTGAGGTTGTGGACATCAACGGCGATGGCCGGCTGGACATCGTCTCCGCCAATAAGAAGGGCGTCCACCTGTTCCTCCAAGAGAAGGGCGAAAGCGCTGTTGCACTCTTTGACGGCAAGACCTTCGATGGTTGGGAGGGGAATCTGGACTATTTCCGCATCGAGCAAGGCGCGATTGTGGCGGGCAGCCTGAACAAGGCGACGCCGCGCAATGAGTTCCTCAGCACGAAGAAGGCCTATGGGGACTTTGAATTGCGGCTGAAGGTGAAGCTGCTGGGCGATCCCAAGTCGGCCAACGCCGGAATTCAGATTCGCAGCCGCCGGGTGCCGAACAGCAGCGAGATGAGCGGCTATCAGGCCGACATGGGGCAGCAGTACTGGGGCTGCCTGTACGATGAGTCCCGGCGGAACCGGGTTCTGGTGCAGGCGGATCGGGTTGGAGTGCAGAAAGCCTTGAAGCCCGGCGACTGGAATGAGTACGTGATTCGCTGCGTCGGGCCGCGCATCCAACTGTGGCTCAACGATTACCAAACCGTCGATTACACCGAGCCGGACCAATCCATCGAGCAAACCGGCCTGATCGGCGTGCAGATTCACGCGGGACCGCCCGCGGAAGCCTGGTACAAGGACATCACGATCCGGACAATAGAGGCATCGAAATAAGTGGGAGTTGTGCTGTGCAATCCATCCGATTTGCGGCGCTGGTGTGTTGGACTATGGCTGGTAACGCCTGGGCGCAGAATGCGAATGCGGCTCGGCTCGGCATGTTCGAAGGAGCGACCGACGTCGGCAAGGTGAGTCATGCCGGCGCGGTCGAGTTCCGTCCGCAAGCCCGGGAGTATGTCATCACGGGCGGCGGGGCGAACATCTGGGGCAACGTGGATGCGTTCCGCTTTGTCTGGCGCAAGTTGATGGGCGATGTTGCTCTGACGGCGAGCGTGCGCTGGCAGAAAGAGGCCGGTAATGCGCATCGCAAGGCCGGCTGGATGATTCGCCAGAGCCTGGAGGCGGATTCACCCTATGTTGATGCCGTGATCCACGGTGATGGCCTGACCTCGTTGCAGTACCGCAAAATGAAGGGTGGTCCGACGGAAGAGATTCAGTCTCCCGTCAAGGCCCCGGCCGCGATTCAGCTTGAACGCCACGGCGACGTTTTCACGCTGTCCGTCTCGCGCGACGGCAAGGTATATCAGCCGGTGGGCTCGCTGTCCGTGGTTCTGGGCGATCCCGTGTACGCCGGACTGATTGTCTGCTCGCATGATGACGCCGTGACGGAGACTGCCATCCTCTCAAACGTGGATTTCGAGTCGCTCGGCCAGGCACAGACCAAAGAGCGGGTCGTGGAGAGCACGCTGGAGATCATTGCCGTACAAACAGGCGAGCGCCGAGTGGTCTATCGCGCCAAGCGGCGTTTCGAGGCGCCGAACTGGTCGCCGGACGGCCGCTATCTTCTCTTCAACGGCAATGGTCAACTCTACACGATCCCGGTCGCCGGGGGTGAGCCGAAGCCGCTGGATACCGGTGTGGCGACTCGGTGCAACAACGATCACGGTTTGTCACCGGACGGCAGATGGCTGGCGCTCAGCGATCAGCATGATGGGCCCTCGCTCATCTACGTGCTGCCCAGCACCGGCGGGATGCCGCGCTTGGTCACGCCCCGGGGGCCCTCGTACTGGCATGGCTGGTCGCCCGATGGACGCACGCTGGCGTACTGCGCCGAGCGGTCCGACAATTACGATGTCTACACGATCCCCGTGGAAGGCGGTACGGAGCAGCGGCTGACCACGGCCGAAGGTCTGGACGATGGGCCGGAATATTCGCCGGACGGCCGGTACATCTACTTCAACTCCGAACGCTCCGGCCTGATGAAGATCTGGCGGATGAAGCCCGACGGCTCCGAGCAGGAGCAGGTAACGTCGGACTCCGGTTATGCCGACTGGTTCGCCCATCCCGCGCCCGACGGCCGGACTTTACTCTTTCTGTCCTACCGCAAGGATGTCAAAGGCCATCCGGCGAATCAGGATGTGGTCCTGCGGATCATGCCCGTATCCGGCGGCCAACCCAAGGTGCTGGCCCACTTGTTCGGCGGGCAGGGCACGATCAATGTTCCCTCCTGGTCGCCCGACAGCCGCTCGGCGGCGTTCGTCAGTTACCAACTCGTGGTGCCGTAAAGAAGATTGCGGATTTCGGATTTCGGCTTGCGGATTTGCAGCGCTGCCTCCACCAATCCGCCATCCGAAATAGCTTCGGAGCCCGGCATTTGCCGACCGGCGAATGGGCATCTTGCTCATATCGCTGCCTCCCGATCCTGCCCACAATCAACCCTGAAGTGGCAGCGTTGATTATTCCCGTAAACTCTCCAAGAAGGGAGGTGACTGGCCATGGCTATACCGATTCGTAATCGAGCCGTCCGGCAAGGGGATCCGTGGTCCCCCTTTGACGAGTTCGATCGGGCGATGAATCGCGTCTTGGGCGACCTGTATCCGACCCGCGCCGAGTATCCCCCGGTCAATATCTGGACGGGAAAAGGCGATATGGTCCTGACGGCGGAACTGCCGGGCCTTGAGTCGGAGGACCTCGACATCTCCGTCCACGAGAATATCGTGAGCCTCCGTTGTGCTCCCAAGGCCCAACCGCGGCAGCCCCAGGAGGGCGTGACTTACCACCGGCGGGAATGCGCCCATGCGGGGTTCAGCCGGAGCTGGCGTTTGCCGTTCGAGGTGGACCCGAACAAGGTCGAGGCCAAGCTCGAGAATGGCGTCCTGAAGCTGACCCTGCCTCAGTCCGAAGCGAGCAAGCCCAAGAAGATCGAGATCAAGGCGACGTAGAACCAGGAGTTGGAGGTCGCACGTTTGGAGGGGGAAGCGAAAACACCTGCAACTTCAGACTTCACCCTTGAGACTCTTCGCAGAAAGGCGGTACCGAACCATGTGTGCGGACGCGAACATCATGGAAAAGCAAAAGGCGGAGCAGGGGCAGGACGTCGAGGCGACGCGGGCCCGGCCCGTGTTCCTGCCGTGCACGGATATCTTCGAGCGCGAGGATGCGATCGTCGTGGTGGCGGACATGCCGGGGGTCGGTCCCGAGGCGGTGGACGTGGACCTGACCGGCGATGAGTTGACGATCTCGTGCCGGGTGGCCGATCCCGCCCTCCAGGGACATACGCTTTCTTCGTGGGAGTACGAGGTGGGCGACTACCGCCGGCGGTTCCGGCTCTCCGGCGGGATCGACGCCGACAAGATCGAAGCGACGATCAAGAACGGCGTTCTCGAAGTCGTCCTGCCCAAAGCGAAAGAGGCCCAGCCGCAGAAGATCACCGTCAAAGCCGGCTGACGGCATTATCAGCCCTTGGCATTTGAGGTCCTGTTTCTCCATCATTCGGACGGGAGCGCGGCCGGTGCGCCGATGCTCCCGGGCCTGTGAATGGCCCCGCATGCCTGTCCTGCCGCGACCCTTCTTATCGGTCACGATGGCCTCGGTCGTCGGCCCACGGTGGGCCGTTTCCCGCCGGATAAAGACGGCAAAGTGGAGATAGACCAACCCCTTAAGAGGCCCAGCCAAATGACCGAAAGAGGCACCATGGATTGAGGATGATGGACGAGGGGTCTGGATTCTCTTCTCCCGACCGATCCTTCTCGATCCCGAATGAGGATCCATCATGCAGACAGACAGGCCGGTGCCAAACGGGACCCCCAACGCGCTGCGTCGCGCGTGGGATCCCAGTAAGCTGTTCGCCGCCAAGCGCGACATGCTGCGCGGCGATTCCCTCTTTGCCGTGATCATTTTCGTGGTCGTCGCGCTGTTTCTGTTCAACCTGGTCGCCTCGATCTGGCACAACATTGCTTTCCAGAAGGGGATCGAGCAGAAGGCGAGCGTCCAGCACACGAAGGCCATCGGCAGTGTGCTGGCGAAGGCGGCGGAATCGCTCATGAGCGCCAACGAGCTTTCCGCGCTGCGGCGTACGGTGGCCGAAACGGCGCTGGAGCAGAATCTGCGCTCCTGCCGGATCATTCTCCCCGGCGGCGCGATCCTGGCGGACGCCAACCCGGCGGCCATCACCCTGATTGACTTACCGGCGTCCTGGGAAGGGACGGCCCCCGCGTATGCCGAGGAGTTCTCCCGTCGCAGTATGCATTTCGACTATCCCCTGACCATTCCGGGCCGGGGCAGCGCCACGCTGAGGATCGCGGCGGGAATCGACGATCGCCTGGAAGCGACCTTGGCCCCGCAGACGGCCCAGATGGCCATCGCCTGCCTGGCCCTGGCCAGCATGCTGCTCGTCCATCGTCATTCCCGGTTCCTA
>JAMCWO010000287.1:0-2423 GCA_023481165.1 Planctomycetota bacterium
TTTTGCGGGTGTGATTGCGAGCAATCCGCCGTCGTCCCACATGGATGCAAAGGCTCCGCAGTTCCTGAACGTCCTGCGGGTGTGCGACATTCCGGACGTGTTCGGCATGCTCGCTCCGCGCCCGTTGACGCTCCGGGGATGGACCGGCAATGCTCCGGCGAAAGTGGCCCGCATCTACGCCGCCGCCGGCGCCTCGGACAAGCTCCGGCAGGAGCCTTGATGGTCACATCATCATGACCAGAACCCCGGTCCTCGTCAGACCTCCCACTGGGATTGGGTGGCACGGCCAAACTCCTTTGACCGTGCTTGCCGGGACACGTTGCGTGATGGGCAGACACGCTCAAGCTGCGCTTGGGCGCGGCACCCAAGGCGACACCCGGTCGGACGCTCTTGTGCTGAATCTCATGGCACGGTATTCTGTCGCTGACTTAGTAGGAGCGTTGCATGGACCAGGATTATCTGCGTTGGGCCGTCAGTAAAACCAAGACCACCTGGTGGCATGATTCGGCGGACCCGGTGGAGCTCAAGCGTGGCATCGAGCGCGGGGCTATCGGGGCGACCACCAACCCCTTCCTTGCCAGCGTGGCGCTCCACGCCAACAAGACCTTGTGGGCCGCGGAGATTCGAAGCGTGCTGGCGGAGAGCACCGAGCCGGAGAAGAAGGCTGAGGGGTTAATGGGGATTGTCGTCCGGCATGCGGCCGAGCAGTTGCTGCCACAATATCAGAAAACCGATGGGCAGACCGGTTACGTTTGTGCCCAGGTGAATCCGTCGAAGGCTGGGGACCGCGAGCCGATGCTGGCGATGGCCCGACGGTTCAGCGGGTGGGCCCCGAATATTGCGGTCAAGCTGCCGGCCACGGCGGCCGGACTCGATGTGCTGGAGGACTGCGCCGCCGAAGGCATCACCTGCACGCTGACGATCAGTTACACGGTGCCTCAGACAATCGCCACGGCGGAGCGGTATCGTCGGGGTATCCAGCGGGCTACGGCCAAGGGTATCGCGCCGGGCAAGTGTTTCGCCGTCATTATGATCGGCCGCCTGGACGACTACCTGCGGGAACTGGCCCACGACTGCTGTGCCGAGGTTAGCGAAGCGGATATCCGCCAGGCGGGCCTGGCCGTCACGAAACGCGCGTACTCGATCTACAAGCAGCGTGAATATGAGGCCACCCTGATCGTTGCCGCCCTGCGTGGGACGCACCACATGACGGAGTTGGCCGGGGCCGAGGTCATCATGTCGATCTTCCCCACGATCCAGGAGATGCTGCTGACTCCTGACCTGCCGCAGCAGGAGCGAATCGATGTGGACATTCCCGCCGACGTGATCGAGAGGCTCTCGCAGATCCCGGATTTCGTGCGGGCCTACGAGCCGGACGGCATGAAGCCGACGGAGTTCGTAACCTATGGCGTGACCCAGAGAACGCTCTCGCAATTCATCGAGAGCGGCTGGAAACTGATGGAAAATTTCCGGTTGTGAAACCCACCACAGAGGCACAGAGGACACAGAGAATGAAAGACATGAGGCAAAGAAGGTGAGAGTTTCCTTCTCTTGGATTATTCTCTCTTTCTTCTCCTCTCTGTGCTCTCGGTGTCTCTGTGGTGAAACCAAAAGGGTCGATATATGAAGAAGATAGGATTCATCGGACTGGGCATCATGGGCAAACCAATGGCCCTGAACCTTATCAAGGCCGGATATGAGCTGATTGTATATGACATCGTCGCGGAGCGGATGAAGGACGTACTCAAGGCCGGCGCCCGACGCGGTGCCTCGGGCAAGGATGTGGCTGCCCGGGCCGAGGTCGTGATTACGATGCTCCCGAACTCGCCGCACGTTCGAGAGGCGGTACTCGGGACCGGCGGTGTGCTCGAAGGGGCCAAGCCGGGGACGATCCTGGTCGACATGAGCTCCATCGCGCCTTTAGCCAGCAAGGAAATTGCCGCCCAGGCTCGGGCCAAGGGTATCGCCATGCTCGATGCTCCCGTCAGCGGCGGCGAGCCCAAGGCCGTGGCGGGGACGTTGGCAATCATGGTGGGGGGGCCGCAGGAGACATTCGACCAGGTGAAGGATATCCTCGCCGTTATGGGTTCCTCGGTCACACGGGTCGGCGAGATCGGCAGCGGCAACGTGACGAAGCTGGCCAATCAGATCATCGTGGCCCTGAATATCGCGGCGATGTCCGAAGCGATGGTTCTGGCCACGAGGGCGGGGGTGGACCCGGAGAAGGTCTTCCAGGCGATCCGGGGCGGCCTGGCGGGCAGCGCGGTCCTTGATGCCAAAGTCCCGCTGGCGCTCAAAGGCAATTTCAAGCCGGGTTTTCGCATCGAGCTGCACATCAAGGATATCGCGAACGCCTTGGATACCGCCCACGAGTTGGGCGTCCCCGTCCCGCTGTCGAGCGTGGTCATGGAGATCATGCAGGC
>JAMCWO010000287.1:2433-6318 GCA_023481165.1 Planctomycetota bacterium
ATTCGGGGGAGCGTCTCTCCAGCGTTCCATGCCACAATGGATGGGTCGCTTCCTGCCGATTCTTACCGCGTCGAGAACTTGAATATGGTTGTACTCTGGAACTTCTGGCCCGGGCGCAGGACGGTGGAGGGGAAATGCAGCTTGTTGGGGGAGTCGGGGAAATGCTGCGTTTCCAGGCAAAAGCCATAATGATTGCCGTAGACCTTGCCGCCTTTGCCCTGAATGCCTCTCATGCCGTTGGCCGTGTAGAGTTGCACGCCCGGCTCTGTCGTGCGGACCTCCATCACGATGCCGCCCGTTGGCTCGTAGACCCGGGCCGCCAGATTGGCTGAGCCGGGCGAGCCCGTGAGCACATAGCAGTGGTCGTAACCCCTCGTTTCGGTCAGTTCGCCGATCCGGGCGCCGACGGTCTTGGGCTCCGTGAAGTCGAGCGGCGTTCCTATGACCGTGCGAATCTCGCCGGTCGGAATCAGGTCTTTGTCGGCGGGTGTGTAGAGAGTCGCGTTGATTGTCATTTCCTGGTTAAGAACATCGCCGTTGCCGGCTCCGGCGAGATTGAAGTAACTGTGGTTGGTCAGGTTGATAATTGTGGGCTTGTCGGTCGACGCCTCGTACCGAATCTGAAGCTCGTTATCGTTCTTCAGGACGTAGGTGATCGTGCAATCGAGATTGCCCGGGAAGCCCTCCTCACCATCCTTGCTCCAATGACGGAACCGCGCACCGACCCAACCGTCGCCTTGGACCGGCTGGCCCTTCCACACCACCTTGTCGAAGCGCAGATCTCCGCCGCCGTGGATGTGGTTCTTGCCGGAGTTGGCGGTCAGTTTGTACTCGACGCCGTCGAGCGTGAACCGGGCGCCGGCGATGCGGTTGGCATAGCGGCCGACCGTGGAGCCGAACAGCGGATGCCCGCGCAGATACGGTGCCAGATCATCGAAGCCGAGTGCGATGTCCACCAGCTTGCCTGCGCGATTGGGGACTTCCAGCGAGACAAGAATCGCCCCGTATTCCATCACTCTGGCCCGCATGCCGTTTGCGTTGGTCAGCTCAAAGATGGTCACCGGCTGCCCGTCGGACGTTCGACCGAATAGCTTGCCCTCAACGTCCGATTTGCCAGCCGCAGCCGCCGTGCTCTGCCAGACCAGGACAGTGCTCAGGAACAGAGCCGCAGCGCCGCTGCGCGTCGGGGATAGTAGAATAGATCGGGTAATCATCGTCAGTACCTCCTGCTCATTGGACAAACACGGTGAAAACGGACCAGGCGCCCACGACCAGGAACGCGGCGAAGGCGATCCAGAGCATGACATCCCACAGTCGGCCCGGCCGCAGATCAGGATCGCTGTGCCGGTACCGGAAATACCACGCCGCCGCTCCCAGCAGGGGCAGCATGATGGATTGGGCAATGCCGCAGGCAACGATCATGGCGGAAGGCGCACGCACGAACGCATACAACACCATGGCGGCGAACGGCCAGACGGCGCTGATTCGGCGCGTCCATTTGACCCGTCCGGCCTCGGAGCCGTCCGTCAGCCCGTACAGGCCCAGCGCATCGGCGACCATGCGGGCGTTGCCGGCGGCGGCCACGAAGAGCGTGGAGTACAGCACCGCAAAGGCTCCGGCGAGAAAGACGACATTGCCCAACGGCCCGAAGACCGGGAGGTACATGGCGGACAGGGTGCGCACCATGTCCCGTCCCTCCGGGTTCAGCCCGATGCGGCCCAGCACGGCCGCGCCCAGCAGGTAGAACGCCAACGTTGCGAACGTGTAAACGACCATAGAAGTCTAGGCATCGATGTGCAGCACGTGCAGCCAGCCGCGGGCCCGCGCCAACCAGCCGGCGGTGCCGTCGCGCGGACCGGTGTACTTCGCATATCCCTTTTCGAGGCACCAATACGGATACATAATCAACTCCGCCGCGCCGATCCCAATGATGCCGAACGCCCCGAAAGCGGTGCGCATGGGGTGCGTGCCCGTGACAGGGTCCGCCGGCGGCAGAAGGAAGCTCAGCCCTTGAATCAGCTCGGGACCGCGAATGGCCCACTCGGCTTTCCTTTGCAGAGCGATCACCGTGAGGATGGTCACGAGCGTGAACGTGGCTACCAGCGCGGTCGAGACAACCTGGATGAGCCCATAGCGACCGACGTACAGCAGGAGGGATGTTACCGCCGCCAGAATCAAGGCCCAAAGGTACGGATCGGAAGGCTCCTTTCGCTGGGAGATTTGCCCGGCCAGGCGCGTGATGTTCTGTTCCAACTCCGCGATGTGACCCCGACGCGCAGCGGCGCTGCGGGCATCGTTGGGATCCTGGGCCTGGAGGACCTTGAGGTCGATCCGCACCTTCACCAGGCTATCTTGCAGACGGTTGTAGTCGGCGCCGTAGGCGGTCAGAGGCTGGCTGAGCGCCAGGGTTTGCCCGACGCCGCCGAGGATGCCGCCTTGCTGAAAGACCACGAGGACCGTCATGAAGGTCCAGTACCACAGTACCCAGTTGACCCGCAGACGCGGGCCGGGCAAATCTCACAGCGAACGGCATTGAGGGCCTGGAGCGGCGTGTTGCCCCAGGTGATCGTGTGCCGGGCAAACTCGATCTGGGTGGAGACCTTGATGACGCAGCCGATGGTGATCAGCCACAGCAGCCAGAAACCCGCCTCCGCGCCGGTCTTGGTCGTAAGGATCAGTTCGCCGGATCCCACGATGGAACCGGCGATGATCATACCCGGCCCCAGGCGCCTCAGCGTACCCAGAAAACTTGTGGGCGGTTGCCGAATACCCTCCGCCGGCGCAGGCGGCGCCGGCTCCTGCCTCTCGCGTTCGTTCCTGCTTGGTGGCCTGTCGGGCGCCATGACTTCGATCCTACCGGCGGCTGTCATTCACTTCTGCGGCCGCTGCCGTGGGGCCGGGTGCGTGAGAACCGCATCACGCGCCAGGATCATAAAGGATGCCCCGCCGCAAGGCAATGCTGAATCGCGTTGACGGCTTTCCAGCGCGGCAGTACCATCGGTGCGCGTAGAGTATGAAATTCGGCAATCTCGAAATCGATCCGGCTGTTAATCCCGCCGTTCTTGACACGGCGACGTGGGACCCTGAGAGGGCATGGCAGATTGTCCGTTCCGTCGAGCCGCAATACTGGCACGCGGTCCTTCAGGCCCTGGCGGGAGCAGAATCCCTGCCCGCCGACGAACGCTGCATGGTGTACCGTGGGTCGTGGGCTCAGCGGGGAGCAAGCACGTATTTTCTGGCTGGGTTATCGGACGGCCAGTACGTTTTCGTGGAGGTTGGGGTGGTCGATCGCAGATTGATTGCTCCCTTGTATGTGATACCTCTGGGCGGCGGCATTCATCTGGCGATGTACGCGGCCGATGCTGCGGCCGTTCGCAGTTACGTTCAGAAGATGCGGCCGGATAAAGGGCCTCGAGCGATGGGAGCTGTGCCGCGCCTGGGGATCGGCACCCGCATGTCCACGTCCGTCTGGCCGGGCATCTGGCGGGCAATGGACGAACGAAAGTTCGCCGCCAATGCGATTCAAAACTCGGTCCGAGAGTTGAACTTACTCGAAGATGTGCTGGCGGGTCGCCCCGCGCGGACGAACTACCTGTACGGCTTCGGCACGTTGCCGGAAGGACACACGGGCAGCACCTTTGAGGGGCTCTGGGTCGCCGGTGTGATCGAGGCCCTGAAAAGCGAGACGCAACCCACGTATGGGGCGGATGCCGACCATATCACGATTCGCCGCGAGTCGAAGGGGTTGGAGCGAGCCAAACGAGTGATCGACGCGGCCCGCGACTACACGTTCTTCACGCTCGACGTGTCGGATATCGTGGACTACGCGGCGGCGGCCGCCGCCGCGAACAAGTACAGGACCGCCCGGGCTGTTGTGGCGGAACC
>JAMCWO010000065.1:0-26521 GCA_023481165.1 Planctomycetota bacterium
GCGCCTTGGGACGCGGCTGCCGGGTACGTCTCCCACCGTCAGCTACCTGGGCGGGTACCGTCCGGATGGGGTGCCGAAAGAGCTTCGGGTCGCCGGGCAACTCAGTTGGGTCGCCGACAGTCCGGCAGAGGGTGTCTGCCGGTACCGTTTGGAGTTCGGCGTCCTGCGCCGCGGCTCATTTCTCCAAGTGCCCTTCCCGCCGCAGAACCTCGAAGCCTTTGACGCCGAGGGCCGGGCCACCCCTGTTCGCTGGTTTCCGCGCATACAGATCCGCCCTTTGCAGCCGCTCGACGGCGGCCTGGACATCCTGGAGAATCGCCAGTTGGTCACGCGGTACCATGTGGGACCGCTCAAGGGCGCTGTCGGTACATCGCAGCCGCCGATCCGCCGGCCGTTCCTGTACCCGGTCAACGGGCCGGATGGCATTGCCTTGACCGATTTCGGCAAGCCGCACGATCCTACCGGCAGCCATGCCCACCACTGCTCTGTCTGGATCGCCCACGCCAATGTCGCCGGTCACGACTTCTGGTCGGAGAAAGGCGGCCTGATCGCCCATGAATCCTTCGACCTTCTGGAAGATGGCCCGGTCTTCTGCCGGATGGTCCAGAAATTGACCTGGCTGGTGCCCCCCGCCTCCGCGAAAGAACAGGCCCTGGAACTCTTGACCGAGCGGCGGACCTTGACTTTTTATCGTGGCGAATCGGATTTCCGGCTGATTGACGTGGAGCTGGAGCTCGTACCGACGGGCCGGCAACCGGTCCCGCTCGGGCAAACGAATTTCGGATTCCTGGCGGTTCGCGTCGCCCAGTCGATGACCGTATTCGACGGCGGCGGCGAGATCCTCAACTCCCGCGGCGACCGCAACGAGCGCGCAGCGCACGAGAAGCAGGCGGACTGGATCGACCAGTCAGGTCCGGTCAGCGCGGAGCGCTGGGGCGGCATCGCGATCTTCGATCATCCCGATAATCCCAGGCATCCGACGTATTGGCACTGCCGCGACGACGGCTGGGCCGGGGCGGCGTTCAATTTGAAAGAGGGATACAAGGTCGACATCGACGATCCCTTGCGTCTGAAGTACCGCCTGTGCCTCCACCGGCACGATGCCGGGCGCGGCAACGTCGCCCAACGATATGGAGAATATGCGGCCAAGCCCCAGATCCGCATCAGCTTGGTTTCGCCCAAGCCATAATGCCGCAGGATGAATGAAGGAGCGCATGGAGCCGGAGGAACAAACAAGCCCTGCAGTAGAGGTGCGACAGGCCCGCGCGGACGACATGGGCGCCCTGCTGACCATCGAGCAGCAGTGCTTCAACGTCTATTACTATGACTACTACATGCTCGACCGGCGCGATTTCGAATTCTACCTGGCAGATGCCGACAGCCTCTTTCTGGTGGCCGTTCGGGAGGGACAGGTGGTCGGCGATGTGCTCGGGCCGGTTGACACCTGGCGGGATCCGCCGAGCGCGCACATCGACAGCATTGCGGTACTGCCGGGGCATCAACACCAGGGGATTGGCACGCGCCTGCTGCAGTCGTTCCTGGAAGAGGTCCGCCGGCGCGGGTGTACGAGAGTGACGCTCGAAGTGTCCACCGCCAATGCGACGGGCCTGGCCTTCTTCGCCCGGCACGGGTTTCGCCAAAAGCGCCGATTGCCCGATTACTACGCCAGAGGCCTTCCCGCCTTGTTCATGGCCTTGGAACTGGGCTAAGGCCATAGATTATCGGCCCATCTTCTTTCGAAGCACCCCGGGACGGAAAGGGACTCCCAACGCATAATTTCGCGTTGGGGACCCCAAATCCGGGCTCGGCTCTTGTGTTTCCCTGTAAATTCGTGTACAATAATGAACAGGTAAATGGGTGCTTTGGGCGGACTGGGTATGGGTTTGGACCAAGTGGTGATGAAATGAGGACCAGAAAGCATTTTGGGCGAGGCAGGGCGAGGGGTCCCCAACGCAAAACACCGCACTGGGGAGCCCCGGTTGGTCTGCTCGTCCTTGCGCTGGCGTTCGTCTGCCAGGGCCAGCCGGGCCAAGTCGTCAGTTGGGGCACGTCCCTCGGCGGCCAGTATGAGCCGGAGCCGGGCGATGAGTACATGGCGATCTGCGCCGGCGGCTATCACAGCCTGGCCCTGACGGCCGGCGGGACCCTCGTGGCCTGGGGGGAAAACACCAAGGGGCAATGCAACGTGCCGGCGGGCGATGATTTCGTCGCCGTCTGTGCCGGGCTCTATCACAATCTGGCCCTGCGGACCGACGGCACGGTCGTCGCCTGGGGCGACAACTCCCGCGGGCAATGCAATGTCCCGCCGATGACAAGATTCCTGGCCATTGCCGCCGGACCCTGGCACAGCCTGGGCATCCGGGCGGATGGCTCCCTGGTGGCCTGGGGCTGGAACGAGTACGGACAGTGCGATGTGCCCGAAGGCCGCGATTATGCCGAGATTGCCGGGGGCTACTACCACAGCCTGGCCCTCAAGGTGGACCGATCCCTCGTCGCCTGGGGCGGCAACGGCGACGGCCAGTGCAACGTCCCGAGCGGCCAGGATTTCGCCCAGATTGCCGCGGGCTCGATGCACAGCCTGGCGCTCAAGGCCGACGGCACCCTCGTCGTCTGGGGCCGGGATGATGAGGGCCAGGGCCGCGCGCCGGGGGGCAGTGATTTCATCGCGATCGCCGCGGGCGCCTTCCACAATCTGGCTCTGCGGGCGGACGGCCATGTTGTGGCCTGGGGCCAGAACGAGAACGGCCAGTGCGACATCCCGCCGACGCAGGAGTATGCCATCATTGCCGCCGGCGGGTTCCGCAGTCTCGCCATTCGGGACAATCGGCCGCCGGGCGCTCGGCCCGCGCGGATCAAAGTCCCCGCGGTCAAGCCCGCCGCCGAGAAGGATCAGCAGAAAGACGCGAATGCGGATTGCGCTAGCCCTTCGGCTCCCGACCAGACGCAGGCGGCTCAGCCACGCCAGACCCAAGTAACGAAAGAAAGCCCGGCAGGCGTCCCGAAGCCGGGCCCGAGCCGCCCTGATACCCCGGCCGCCCAGCAGACGCCGGAGGCGGCCAAACCAACACCGGAAGCGGCCAAGCCTGCCAAACCGGTGGCAACCGATCCCGATGCGCTGCTCGACTTGAACGACCTGGTCCGGCAGGGCCTGGCGGCCGATCTCTATATGGATGCCAGCGGCAGCGCGGTGCCGGTCTATCATTTCACCTCGGTTTCTACGGCGGGTCCCAAGCAGCACTTCTGCACGATCAGTGAGGAGGAGAAGTACAAGCTGATCGACACCCAGTCCAAGGTGTGGAAGTATGAAAGCATCGCGTTCTTCGCCTATCCCGAGGGACGCCAGCCGCCGGGCGCCCGGCCCGTGTACCGCTTCTGGTCCCAGAGCCACAATCGGTACTTCTTCACGATGGACGAGGCCCAGAAGCAGATGATCGTCGACAAGCTCGGCAAGACCTGGGAGTTCCAGGGGATCGCCTGGTACGCCCCACCCGTCAAGGCAAGCAGGAAGTAGCGTAGGCACGGGACCCCAAACGCGATGAATCGCGTTTGGGAACTTGCCTTGCCCAGGAGTATCACGGGCGCGAGCGCCCGTGTCATTTGGCCGCGCCGATGTGAATGCTCCGGTGCAAGAATCGGGCGGCGGCCTCCATGAAGGTCTCCGACAGCGTCGGGTGCGGATGGATCGTCATCGCGATGTCCTGCGCCGTCGCCCCCATCTCGAGCGCCAGGGTAGCCTCAGGAATGAGCTCCCCGGCACCTGAGCCGACGATGCCCGCGCCCAGAAGCCGTCCGGAATCCGGGTCCAAGATGATTTTGGTCAGCCCCACGCTTTCGCCCAGCGTCAAAGCTCTGCCCGAGGCCTGCCAGGGGAAGCGGACGACCTTATAAGGAATGGTCTGCGCCTTGGCTTGTTCCTCGCTCAGGCCGCACCCGGCCAGTTCCGGATCCGTGTACTCGACGAAGGGTATGGCCCGGGGCTCGAAGGCCGCCTGCCGCCCCGCCGCGACCTCGGCCGCCACAATCCCCTGATGGTTGGCCTTGTGGGCAAGCTGCAACCCCGCCGTGACATCGCCTACCGCCAACAGCGCCGGGTCATCCGTGCGGCACTGGGCATCCACTCTCACATTCCCTTTTTCATCGAGTTGGACCTTCGTGTTCTCCAGCCCGGAGCCGGAGGAGTTCGGCTTGCGCCCTACGGCGACGAGCACTTTCTCGTAGGTGACCTCTTTCTTTTCCGCCCCCTCCCCCTCGAACCGCACGCGCACCCCGTTCCTTTGCTCCTTCGCCTCGACCACTTTCGTCTTGAGCATGATGGACTCGAATCGTTTCTCGATCTGCTTGGCCAGAATAGTGACCAGGTCCGGATCCATCCCCGGCATCAACTGGGGCATGATCTCGACGACCGACACCCTCGATCCCAGCCGGCTGTAGATGTCGCCCTGCTCCAGTCCGATGTATCCCGCGCCGATGATCAGCATGGACTTGGGGACACTCTCCAGGGCCAGCGCCCCTTCGGAATCCATCACGTGCGCCGAGCGTTTGGGGAGGCCGGGCAGCCAGGCGGAAGCGGAACCCGTGGCGAGGATGCCCTGCTCGAAGGAGATCTCCTCCGTGCCCGCGCGTTTCTTCTGGACCCGAACCGTGTGGCTGTCGACGAAGGTCGCCTCGCCCTGGATATACTCGACCTTCCACTGTTTGCTCAGCAGGCCCAGTCCTTTCGTGAGTTTGTCCACGACGTCGTTCTTCCACGACCGCATTTTATCGAGATCGATCGTCGGCTTACGAAACGTCAGCCCCCAATCGGCGGCGTGCTCGGCCTCCCCCATGACTTTAGCCACATGCAAGAGGGCTTTGGACGGGATGCAACCCCGGTACAGGCACACACCGCCCGGATTCACCTCGCGGTCGATCAGCGTCACCCTCAGCCCAAGCTGGGCCGCCACGAAGGCCGCGGCATACCCGCCCGGCCCCGCCCCCCCGACGACAAGCTGTCGCTTGTCATTGTTGATTTTTGATTGTTGATTTTTGATTTCCGCCTCCTCAAATCAAACATCATACATCGTACATCTCACTTCAAAGCATCATTGTCAGCGGCTGTTCGAGGGCCTGGGCGATCCAGTGCAGGAAGCGGGCACCGTCGGCCCCGTCGATGACCCGGTGGTCGTACGAAAGCGACAGCGGCAGGATCAGGCGTTTCTCGACCCCATCGGCCCGGAACATCGGTTCCCACGTGGCGCGTGCGATGCCGAGAATCGCCACTTGCGGCCAGTACACGACCGGTGCGAAACTTGTCCCGCCCAGGCCGCCGAGATTGGAGACGGTGAAACAGCCCCCCATCAGTTCATCCGCCGTGATCTGCTTGTTCCTCGCCTTGACGGCCAACTGGGCCAACTCCACGGAAATCTGAGAGATGCTCTTGCGATCCGCATCTCGAATCACCGGCACCAGCAGCCCGCGCTCGGTATCGACCGCCACGGCGATGTGGCAATACTTCCTGTAGACCACCTCCTCCTTCTGCTCGTCAAGACTGGCATTGAACTGCGGGAACACCTTCAAAGCGGAGGCCACGATCTTGACGGCAATGCTGGTGACGGAGAGTTTGCCGCCCGCTCTCTCCCCGTTCGGCGCATGCGTCTTACGGAATGACTCCAGGTCCGTGATGTCGGCCCGGTCGTACTGGGCCACGTGCGGAATATGGCTCCACCCGTAGGACAACGTATCTGCGATGGTCCGACGGGTCTTGCTCATGGGTTGCCGCTCGATGTCGCCCCATTGTGATAAATCCGGTAGCGGCCGAACGGCCCCCTGCACGAGCACCCCCCCAACTACCCGTGCAGGTGCCGCCCCTCCACTGATGATCCCACGCGCGTACCGCTTGACATCCTCCGGCGTAATCCGTCCGCCGGGTCCGCTGCCGGGGACCTCGGTAATATCGAGGCCCAGTTCCCGCGCCAGGTGCCGGACCGACGGCGCCGCCGCCACCGGCACGGCGGACGCGGGCGGCTTGGGCTCAACTTCCTGCGACCGTCGCTCTTCGACCGCCGGCGGTTGCGGGGCCCGCTCTTCCAGGGTCTGAGGTGGCGGAGGTGTAGCCGGTTCCTCCACCACCTCCGCAATCACCTGCGGCTCGGCGGGACGTTTCTCGGGCGGCCTGGGTCCCGGGGCCAGCTCACCATCGGTCTGGAGTTTGACGAGGACCTCGCCCACTTTGACGGTCTGTCCCTGCTTCACGTCGATTTCCGCGACGCGGCCCTTTTCCGGAGCCGGGACCTCGAACGCCGCCTTCTCCGTCTCCAGCTCGACGACCGGCTGATCCTTCTCCACCACGTCCCCCACCGAAACCAGAATCGCAATGACCTCGCCGGAATCGACGTTTTCCGAGATGCCCGGAAGCGTGACTTCTTTGAGCATAACACCAACCTCTCGACTTCACAGCCAACCACCGCGTCTTGGTCATCCTGAGCAAAGCGCAGGATGACAGGATCGCGTCATATAGCCAGCGGGCTGACTTTCTCCGGATTCAGGTCCATCTCCTTGATGGCTTTGTGCACTTTGTCCCGTTTGATCCTGCCGTCGTCCGCCAGGCCGGACAGGGCCGCCAGTGCGATGAAACGGGCGTCCACCTCGAAGTACTCGCGCAGGGCCGCCCGCGTGTCACTGCGGCCGTAACCGTCGGTCCCGAGGGGAATCAAGCGCCCGGGGACCCATTGGGCGATCATGGCCGGGAGCACCTTGACATAGTCGCTGGCGGCGACGAACACGCCGTCCCGGCCGGCGAAACACTCCTGCAGGTAACACCGTTGGGGCTCCTCCTGAGGATGGAGCCGGTTCCAGCGCTCCGTTTCGATCGCGTCGGTGTAAAGCTCCTTGTAGCTGGTGACGCTCCAGACATCGGCGGCCACCCCGTACTTGGACTCCAGCAACTCCTGGGCCTTGAGGGTCTCGTTGAGAATCGTGCCGCTGCCGAGCAGATTCACCTTCCGTTGCGTCTTCTTCGATGTCGCCGGCTTGTAGCGGTACATACCCTTGATGATGCCCTCCTTGACCCCTTGCGGCATGGCGGGCATGGAGTAGAACTCGTTCATCATCGTAATGTAGTAGTAGACATCCTCCTGCTTCTCGTACATCCGATGGATGCCGTCGCGGACGATGACGGCCAGCTCATAGCCGAACGCGGGGTCATACGCCTTGAGGTGCGGGGCCGCCAAGGCGAACAGGTGACTATGTCCATCACAATGCTGGAGGCCCTCGCCCGCCAGGGTTGTCCCCCCGGCAATCCCGCCCACCAGAAAGCCCCTGGCCTTGATGTCCCCGGCACTCCAGATCAGGTCGAAGGTCCGGTGCATGCCGAAGATGGAATAGAAGAAGTAGAATGGGATCATGTTGAGCGCGTGGGTAGCGTAGGCCGTGCCCGCGGCAATGAACGAGGACATCGCACCGGCTTCCGTGATCCCCTCTTCGAGAATGGCCCCATCCTTCTGCTCTTTGTAATAGAGCAGACTCTCCTTATCGACCGGCTCGTATTGCTGCCCCAGTACGGAGTAGATACCGACCTGCCGGAACAGCGATTCCATGCCGAAGGTGCGGGCCTCATCCGGCACGATGGGAACGATGAGCTTGCCGAGGTCCTTATCCTTGAGCAGCTTGGCCAGCAGGCGAACAAAGACCATCGTCGTGGCCTCCTCCCGCTCACCACTGCCCTGGTAGAATTCCTCGAAGAGCGACTCCGGCGGCGTCTTGAGCATCCTGGCCTGCACGAGCCGGTGCGGCGTGTAGCCGCCCAGTTGCCGCCGCCGCTCGCGCAGGTACTGTATCTCCTCCGATTCTTCGAAGGGCTTATAAAAGGGGGCTTCCTGGACCTCGCCATCGGAAATCGGGATGCTGAAGCGGGTTCGGAAGGCCAGCAGTTCCTGCTCGTTGAGCTTCTTCTGTTGGTGGGTGATATTCCTCCCTTCGCCGGCTTCGCCCAGGCCGTACCCTTTGATCGTCTGGGCCAGAATCACGGTCGGCGAGCCCTTGTTCTCTACCGCCGCTTTGTAGGCGGCGTAGACCTTGACAGGATCATGGCCGCCCCGCCGGAGGTCTTTGAGCTGCTCATCGGAGTAGTTCTTGACCAGATCCAGCAGCCGGGGGTCCTTGCCGAAGAAATCCTTGCGAATGTAATCGCCGCTCGACACGACGTACTTCTGGTACTGGCCGTCCGGGACCTCCTGCATCCGCTGGGCCAATAGGCCATCCTTGTCCGCCGCGAAAAGCGGATCAAACGAGGAACCCCAGAGCACTTTGATCACGTTCCACCCCGCGCCCGCGAAAATGCCCTCCAACTCCTGGACGATGTGGCTGTTGCCCCGCACGGGGCCGTCGAGCCGCTGCAGGTTGCAGTTGACGACCCAGATCAGGTTATCCAAATACTCCCGGCTGGCCACCGTGATGGCTCCCAGGCTCTCCGGCTGATCCATCTCCCCATCGCCCAGGAAAGCCCAGATCTTCTGATCCGAAGGCGGCTTGAGCCCCCGGCTTTCGAGATAGCGGTTGAAGCGGGCCTGGTAAATGGACATGATCGGCGACAGGCCCATGGAGACCGTCGGGAACTCCCAGAAAGCCCGCATCAGTCGGGGATGCGGATAGGATGGCAGTCCGCCCTCGGGCTTCAACTCCCGACGGAAGTTCTCCAAGTCGAAACCGGACAACCGGCCTTCGAGAAAGGCCCGGGCATACACGCCCGGAGCGGCATGGCCCTGAAAGAAGATGATGTCGCCCTCGCTCTGGGAGGTCCGGCCGCGGAAAAAGTGGTTAAAGCCCACCTCCAATAACGTGGCCAGCGAGGCATAGCTCGAAATATGGCCGCCGATCCCGCTTTCCTCGCGATTGGCGCGGACCACCATCGCCATGGCGTTCCAGCGGATGATGCTCTTGATCTGCCTCTCGATCTTCATGATGCCGGGATAGGGCGGCTGCCGGTCGGCGGGAATCGTGTTGACGTACGGGGTCGTGCGAGCCAACTGCTCCACAGCCCCCAATTCCTTTGCCCGAATCCGCAGTCCTGCCAGAAGCTCTTCGACGCGATGCGCCCCCTGCCGCTGGAAGACGTTTTCCAGCGACTCCAGCCACTCCCGATCCTCCACCTGAGAACCGTTCGTCGTTAGCCGAGTACGAGCGTTCGTATCGACGTTGGCAGGCATGGTAAAGCTACGCATGGGCAAATGGCCGGTTCAGGGAAAGGAATCGATAATGAACAGGCCCGGAGAACCGCGGTGGGATCCCAGACGCGATTCATCGCGTCTGGGATCCCACCTCATGTTTCCGAGCCTATCCCTTTGGCAGGAACTCAGGTTCCCATGGCGTCAAGCCGGGGGCGTAAGCGCCCTCGAAACCAGGCATTCTGCCTGCGACACGCCTGTTAGAGAGCCCGATCAGGTACTCTTGATCTTGATCTTCTTCTGCTTGGCCTGAGCCTCTTCGCTCTTGGGCAGCCGGATCGTCAGCACGCCCTTGCTGAACTCGGCCTCGGCCTTGTTTTCGTCCACCTCCGCCGGCAGATCGATCACGCGATCGAACGAGCCGCAGAACCTCTCGTGGCGATAGAAGTCTTTCTCCTCCTCTTCCTTCTCATGCCTCTTCACGCCGGAGATGCGGACGGAGTCGTTCGTCACCGTCAGATCGATATCCTTCTGGTCCATGCCCGGCAGCTCCGCCGAAATGACGACGTCCTTGTCCTCTTCTTTGACGTCCACCTTCGGGACAAGGACCTCACCCCACCGGCCTATGGCGTCAAACGGCGTCATCCAGAAATCTTCCATCATCCGCCGCATCTCGTCGAAGGGGCGCATCATGCTTCCTTCTTCGCGCTCGCGACGGCGCACACCCCTGCTGGGCCTGAAAATTTCCGGTAATGCCATGTTTCACCCTCTTTCTTCCCAATCGGGAGATTGAGGCGCACCTTGTGCGTCTATTTGTTAGTTTGATTCCATTTTGAACCGTATTTCTTGCTTCGCTATCCATTATTACGCCTTGCCGGAGACCAAGCGCGTCAGGCGAATGCCTAATTGGGCTTTGCCAATTTCCTATGTAATAACGGAAATACCTGACAGACGTAGTATCATTTATGGATCAGCATCTATGCCTGTTTGTGTGTGGCGATGTCATGACAGGCCGAGGCATAGACCAGATTCTGCCTCATCCGGGCGACCCGCGTCTGTATGAGCCCTATGTGCACGACGCCCGCGATTATCTGCGTCTGGCCCACGCGGCCCACGGTCCGATCCAGCGCCCCGTCGCCGAGGATTACATTTGGGGCGAGGCCCTGGAGGAAGTCGGCGCCGCCGATGTGCGGATCATCAACCTCGAGACGGACATTACCACCAGCGGCAGCTACTGGCCGGGCAAAGAGGTGCACTACCGCATGAATCCGCAGAATATCGGCTGCTTGACCGCCGCCGGTATCGACTGCTGTGCGCTGGCCAACAACCACGTGCTGGACTGGGGCTACGAGGGGCTGGCCGAGACGCTCGCTGCGTTGGATCAGGCCGGCATCAAGCACGCGGGGGCCGGAAGGAATATGGAGGAAGCGGGTTCACCCGCGGTCCTGGACGCGGCCGGCAAAGGGCGGGTTCTGGTGTTCTCGTTCGGCTCGGTGACCAGCGGCATCCCGTTCCAGTGGGCGGCCGGGCGCAATCGGCCCGGCGTGAATCTGCTGGAGGACTTGTCGGACCAGACCGGTCGCCGCGTGGCCGCGAAAATGCATGAGGCCAAAGGCTCCGGCGATCTCGTCGTCGCGTCGATTCACTGGGGAGGCAACTGGGGCTACGAGGTTCCCGAGGCCCAGGTCCGTTTCGCTCACCGCCTGATCGAGGAAGGCGTCGATCTCGTCCACGGCCACTCTTCTCATCACGTCAAGGCGCTGGAGGTGTACCGCGACCGGCCGATCCTTTACGGCTGCGGGGACCTCCTGACCGACTACGAAGGAATCCGGGGCCACGAAGCCTACCGGGGCGACCTGGGCATCCTGTATTTCGTTCGGATGGACCCGTCCCAGGGTGGTTTGATCGAGCTGCGCCTCGTGCCCATGCAGATCCGGCGCTTCCAGTTGCGGCAGGCCGCACCGGCCGATGTTCAATGGGTCCAGCGAACACTCAATCGCGAAGCGGAGCGGTTCGACACCACGGTCTTCCTGAACCTCGACAACTCCCTGTCCGTCCATCCGCAATCCGAAGTATAGAGGGGTTTCTTACGCCGGCACCGGTTCATGGGACGGCCCCTTCACCTCTTCCGTGATCTCCAGCGGCGTCACCGGGTCAATGATCAGCCAGCAGAGCCCGCCCAGGAAGTAGATCGCGGACGAGAGCCAGAAGGTGATCTCCCAGTTGCGATTGGTGAATTGCAGGACATACCCGACGACCAACGGCCCGGCCATGCCGCCGAAGTTGCCCATCATGTTCATACTGCCCGAGAGCGTACCGGCGAAGCGTCCTCCTACATCCATGCACGTGGCCCATGAGCCCGGCAGGGTCAGGTCATTGGCGAAGCCCGCCAATCCCATCGACAGCATGGCCAACCACGGGTCTTTAATGTACGCCGACCAGAGCAAGAGCCCCGCGGCAGCGGTACACCCGACGAATCCCAGGAGGCGGCGAGAGAACGTCACGCTGAACGAGCGACGCACCAGCCAGGCGAGCAGGACCCCCGCCAACAGACACCCGATGCCCCCCAGGAACAGCGGCGCCCCGGTCATGAGTACGGCCATGCGCCCGCCCTTCTCCAGCGTCAGACCGCGCGCTTCCTGCAGATAGGTCGGCAGCCAGGTGATGTAGAAATACCAGCCGTAGCTGATGCAGAAATACTGTCCCCATAGTCCCCAAACCGTCGGAGACGCCACCAGCCGCATCCAGGGCACGTGAGCGTGCCCGGCGATGTTGGCTTCATTGTCCTTGAGCAGATCCAACTCCGCCGCATTGAACCCTCGATGCTCCCGGGGCCGATCGCGGAACCACGCGTAGAAAATCACGGCCCACACGATGCCCAGCATGCCAAACACCGCAAACGCATTCCGCCACGTGACGAGGGAGAAGATCCATACGACCAGCAGAGGTGTGAAAGCCCCGCCCCAGCGGGCACTCATCCACATGATGCTCTGGGCGCGGGTCCGCTCCGCCTTGGGCAGCCACAGCGTGAAGGTTTTCGTCAGATTGGGGAAACAGCCCGCCTCGCCGGCGCCGAACAGGAAGCGGGTCACCCACAACATGATGAAACTCCGCACCTGCCCCGTGAGGGCGGTGAAGAACGACCACCACAGCACGATCCGCATCAAAACCTTGCGGGGCCCCAACCTGTCGCCCCACCAGCCGGTGGGGATCTCAAACAGCGCGTAGGCCAATCCGAACGCCGCGAAGATCTTCCCCATTTCGGCGTCATTGAGGCCCAGGGCCTCACGAATACTCGGCGCCGCCTGGGAGATGCACACGCGGTCGATATAGGTGATCATGGCCAGTGTAACGGCGAATACGACTGCCCAGTGTCGCGTTCCTGTAGGGGTTTGAGCGCTGCGGCGTAAGGTCGGTTCGGCGTTGAGATCTTCGGATGCCATAGGACCTGCGTATACCTCCGGAAATTGGAGTAAGCACCGTCGTACGCCGGCAATATAGCAGATGCTTGGGATTGCGGCAACACCGGAGTATAATATGTCAACAGGCAATGTGCGACCGGCTTTGTGACACGTTTGTAGTGACGCCGTGAGGCGTTATCTTCTATGCCCTTACGGGTACACTACAAACCGGAGAAAGGAGCGACGCGGCTATGAATTCCAGAATGATCGGGGTTGTCGTGTTGGCGGCGCTCTCGTCGGCCGGAGTGAATTCAGCACAGGCCGAGCTCCGCGTTGGCGTCGCGGCGGTGAAGATCAGTCCACCGAGCGGGACGCCCATGGCGGGCTACTACTACGCGCGGGGCAGTGAGGACGTGATCGACGACCTGTACGCCAAGGCCGCCGTGCTCGATGACGGGAGCACGAAGGTGGCACTGGTGGTCTGCGACCTCATCTCCCTGCCGCGCGACACGGTGCTGGATGCCCGGCAGTTGATCGAGCAGCAGACGAGTATCCCCGGCGGCCACGTGATGATCTCGGCCACGCACACCCATACCGGGCCATCCCTGTCCCGCGGCTCCGCGCGCGATAAGCAGGACGGCGGCGCCAGCGACCCGGGGCGAAAGTACACGCTGGAATTGCCGAGCCGGATCGCCCAGGCGGTGGCCGAGGCGAACGGGAAACTCCAGCCGGTGGCCGTCTCGTACGCACGAGAGCACGAGGACAGGCTTTCCTTCTGCCGGCGGTTCTGGATGAAGGACGGGACCGTCGGATGGAATCCGGGTAAATTGAACCCGAACGTCATTCGCCCGGTTAGTCCCATCGACCCGGAGGTCGGCGTCGTCTATTGCGAAACGCCCGATAAGAAGTCCCTCCTGACCTATGTGAACTTCGCCCTGCACGCCGACACCACCGGCGGGACGAAGATTTCCGCGGATTATCCGGGTGCGCTATCCCGGCGTCTGGCCGATTACCGAGGGCCGGACATGCTGACGATCTTCGCGAACGGCGCTTGCGGCAATCTCAACCATGTCAACGTCAATTGGGCCAGACCGCAGACCACTCCCGCGGAGGCGAACCGATTGGGCACGATTCTCGCCGGGGCGGTCTTCAAAGCCTACATGGACCTCAAGCCCGTCAGCGACACGACCCTGCGGGTCCGCAGCCAAGTGCTCCAACTCCCGTTGCCCAAGGTCACGCCGGAGGATGTGCAGGAGGCCAAGGCCATCGTGGAGAAGAAAGACAAGGCCAAGTTCATGGAGCAGGTCAAGGCCTACAAGATCCTTGATGTGGAGAATCGTGCCGGCAAGCCGCAGGAAGTGGAGGTCCAGGTGATCACAATGGGTGACACGCTGGCTTGGGTCTCCCTGCCCGGCGAGATCTTCGTCGAGCTGGGCCTGAGTATCAAGGCCGCTTCGCCCTTCGCCCAGACCCACGTCGCCGAGTTGGCCAACGGCTCCATCGGCTACATCCCGCACCGCTCGGCCTACCTGGAGGGCAACTACGAGGTCGAAAGTGCCCGCTGCGCCGCCGGCTCCGGCGAGATGCTCGTCCAAGCCGCCGTCAAGATGCTCGAAGAGCTCAAAGCCCAAGCGACGCTGCGAAAGTAAGATCCGGAGTCGACTGTCCTCATTATCGCAAGTGCAAGACTAAACGTAGTCCCTTTTCGATCTGCTCCATCATATGCGGCGGAAGGGTTCCAATCCTCTCCGATAGAAAGCTCTTGTCTACCGTTACGATCTGGGACACGTTGGCCACCGAATCCTTCGGCAGCCCAGTCAGCTTCTCAGGAAGAAACACATTCCCCGGGGCTTGAGCCAATCTTGTATTGGAGGTGATGACGAGCGCGATCACGGTCGCGATTCGGCTCCGATTGAAGTCGTCAGATTGCACCACCAACACCGGTCTACGGTAGCCCGGCTCCGACCGCACGGGTTCGGGCAGACTGGCCCACCAGATTTCTCCCCGCTGTATTACCACTTCTCCTCACCTATCGAGGCAACCTGAATCGCCACCAACTCCGGTTCCAGTTTCGAGTCCTCTTTGGCGTAGACTTCATCAAGCCTTTTGGTGATATCTCCATTCTGGTAGGTCGCTACGTACGCAGCCAACGCAGCAACGTAGAACTCGCTCAAGGACATCCCAAGTTCTTTCGCCAATCGCTCGGCCGCCTCATAGATCGGATTGGGCACGGAGATTTCTGTTTTCATATTGCCTTCGCCTATCGCCCTGTGATCAATACACTCGTAGTCCCAAATATTGTACCACGGTAGGTAGGACTAAGCAACGGGCTGGTGGACACGGCAAGAAGCCAAAGACGGAGGAAAGAAAAGAGGCGGGTCTCTGGTCGAGTCCCGCCTCGAATGCACTGCTACGTATTCTGAGCCTTGGCTATCGCAGGAGGCTCTATACGCTCCGAGCCGCCCATTGGACGGCGTTGGCCATGATCTTGCGGATGTTCGGATCGAAGAAGACCGGGTTGGTCTCGTGGCCGGGCTGGAAGTAGAAGACTTTGCCCTTGCCGACCTCCCACGTCAGGCCCTGCTGGCTGGGATCGGTCTTGCCGTCTTTCAACGTGGCGACGCCCGTGAACACCACCGCTTTCGGCGTCGGCACGGCGTAGGGGTCACTGTAGCGCTCGTTGTGCTCGATCGTAAATTCCTTGACGTCCTTGGCAATCGGGTGGCTGGGGTCCTTGACACTGACCTTCAGCGTGAGCGAGTCGCCGACATAGGCCCCCCAGGTGCAGGGCGTGCCCATGAGCTTCTTGTTCGGCTTGGCGAAGTGTGAGGAATGCAGGGAGATGAAGCCCATGCCGCCCTCCTTCACCCGCTTGACGATTCTGTCCACCAGTTCATCCTTGACCTGGTTGTGCTTCTGATGTCCCCACCAGATCAGCACATCGGCCCGATTGAGCACCTTCGCCGGCAGGCCCTGGTCGGGGTCGGACAGATTGGCCACCACGATGTCCCAGCCCTGCAATTCCTTCAGGCCTTCGGCAATCGCGGTGTTGATGTCATTGGGATAGACCTTCTTCGGCGCGGTGCCTTCCGACCACACCACCACGCAACGATTGGCGTCGGCCTTCGCCTTCTTGCCCTTACCTTTCTTCCTTTTCTTGGTGGATTCCTCGGCCGCGTCCGCGTTCAGACCGGCCCCCAGCACCAGCCCGGCCGCCACCGCCGCCCCGGGCCACAGCAACTCTCGACGTGAAAACTCCTGAGCCATCGTTCACCCCTTTCCCGTTCGTATTCGCCAGAATCCTATTATGTCCCGGCCTCCGGCGAGGACAGGCCGAGACGCTATTTTGCGCCTGCCCTGTCGCGACAGAGCAGTTTCACACTATACTCGATGGCGGCCTGAAACGCAACGGTTCCCGTGGAATGGCGCGCGACACGCACCCTGCGCCTTGCCCCGCATCCCCGGTCAGCCGTTCGGTGGTTCGTCGGCCGGACGGGCCCCGTTCCGTTCCGCGCACGCCCGGGCCAGGGCGCCATCGCGGAACTCGTACTCCCTTACGACACCTTGGTACCCGAAAGCTCGGCGAAGGACACAATCTGGTACTCCCATTTCCCTGGGGACGAGGATTCCCGCGCGCCGCCGACCACGGCCGCCAGAATCACTGTCACCCCAACAACCGCCAGTGCCATTTTGCCTTTCATGTGCCGGTCTCCCTTCTGTAAAAGCGATCGCCCGTTCCGGAGGTCCGCGCACGGATCCATATCTCCGTGGGGATGCCTCCGCCCTGCCACCACGATTGTACCGGTGTCCCCGACACGGTCAACCGCCCCGACGGTCGGTTCCGGACATCTGAAGGTCTTGTACGCCCGCGGCAATGCGGGTAGCATGGGGCCTTGGTCGTGGATGGCTGAATATCAATACAGAAAGGGTGCAACGGTGAAGACGAACTGGCCTTATGAATTCCCCGGGATCAACTGGATCGGCAAGGAGGAGGAGAAAGCGGTCGTGGACGTCGTGCGGAAAGGGTCGCTGTTTCGCTATTACGGCCCGCAGGCGCCCACGCACGTGGCGCAGTTGGAGGACTGGGCCAGGCAGTTTTACGGCGTCAAGCACGCCTTGGCGATCAATAGCGGCACGGGCGCCCTGTGCACCACGATGTCGGCCCTGCAGATCGGCCCGGGGGACGAAGTGATCGTGCCGGCCTTTATGTGGGTTTCGACCCTCACGGCGATCATTCAGTGCAACGCCATTCCTGTCCTGTGCGAGATCGACGACAGCTTCAACATGGACGCCGCCGATCTACGAAAGAAAATCACCAAACGCACGAAATTGATCGTCGCGGTGCACATGGCGGGCAGCCCTTGTGACATGGACGCGATTATGCAGGTAGCCAACGAGCACCAGATCCCGGTGCTGGAGGATTGCGCCCAGTGCAACGGCGGTTCCTTCCAGGGCCGTAAAGTCGGCACGTTCGGCAAGGTCGGGATCTTCAGTCTGCAGATCAACAAGAACGTCACGGCGGGCGAGGGCGGACTGATTGTCACGAACGACGATACCCTCTATAAGCGTCTCGTCGCCACGCACGACGTCGGCGTGCCTTGGGAGAACAACGCCCCGAACGAGGCCAGCGACGTGCAGTTCTGGGGCCAGGGACGCCGGATGGGAGAGTTGGCGGGTGCCGTAGCGAACGTCCAGCTTCGCCGGCTGCCCGGTATCCTCACGCACATGCGCGCCTCCAAGCAGCGGATCAAGACAGCGCTCCGCGATCTTCCCGGTATGTCGTTCCGCCGGCTCAACGATGAAGACGGCGACACCGGACCATTCCTGATTGTCTGCTTCGACAACGAAGCCCGTGCCCGCCGGGTGTGGGAGAGCCTCAAGAAGAACGTGCGCAACGTCTGGCGTCTGTCCGAGTACGGGCTGCACATCTATCACAACATCGGCGCGCTGGTGAAGAAGGTGCCGCTATCCCCGGCGGGCAATCCGTGGTCCCTGCCGCAGAACGCCGACAGCATCCGCGACTACCGCAAAGGCGCCTGCCCCGCGAGTGACGCCTTCTTCGCCCGGTCGGTCCTCATCACGATTCCGTCGAAGCTGACGCGGGCCCAAGAGAAGGAAATGATCGACGCGATCCGCGCCTCGATTTCGAGCGCTACGGCCCTCTGATACGGATTCGGATTGATTCGCGCGCTCCGCTTGTCATCCTGAGCGCAGCGAAGGATCTCGCGGCGGGTGAGAGAAACCTCACATTCGATGGCCAGATCCTTCGGCTTCGCCTCAGGAGGACAGAACCCGTGCCACGCACGCACTCTTCCGAATCAGTATGAGAGCCGGTCCGCGTTGGCGAGTATGGGGTCCCTCAAACTGACGCCGTTTGCGGAGGTGTGTCGTCGCCCTCGATAGGGGCAAACGGCAGCGGTTTCGTGAAGAAGGAGGTCCGCCACGCCCCATAGAGCACCCCGGCCGCCAGCCAGCATAAGCCGGCGATCTTGGCTTTCCAACCCAGGCTCAACCAAAGATAGAGACACACGCTAAAGCCCAGAAGCGGGGGAAGGAGACTCCAGACGGTCCTGCGTTGACCCCGCAGGAAGTACCGCACAAACGAAGAGGCATTGACCCCCATGAAGGCAATCAGCGCCCCGAAGTTGAGCAATTCGGCGCCGAGGGAATAGGTCAGCACGAAGGCACCGATCAAGGTGAGGATGCCGACCAGGAGGATGTTGTTGCTGGGAACGCGGGTGCGCGGATGAATGGCCGCGAAGAAACGGCGTGGGATCGCATTGTCGCGGCCCATGCCATAGAGCAGGCGTCCGGCGCCGAGATGGGCCCCGGCCCCCGAGCCGATCTGGGCCACCAGCAACGCCAGGTTTAGGGTCACAAAGAGCCATCGCCCCCCCGCCTTCCCGGCGACATGCAAGAAGGCCGTGTCGGTATCGGGAAAGGTCGTCTCCGGCCAGATAAGCTGGGCGGCGTAGACTTGAATGGAAGCCAGGACACCTGTGATCAAACAGACCAGAACCGTGGCCAGCAGGATATTGCGCCGGGGATTGTGGACCTCTTCCGAGAGGGTGGAGATGCCGTCGAAGCCGATATAGGTCAGCACCGCCAGCGCAGCACCGCCCGAGACGATCGAAAACGAGTAGGTCTGGGGATCATAGAAAGGTCGCGTCCAGCCCGCCAGGCCCGCGGGGGGCTGCAGCCAGAGATAACGAACGGCCGCACCCAGGAACAGGACGATGACCACGCCCAAGCCGGCACTGATGATCGCGTTGGTTCGCGCACTGGCTTCGATGCCGCGGAGGTTCATGGCCGTGAACAGAATGGTGAAGAACACGGCAAAGACCGCAAAAGCAGTCTTTTCATCAGGATGGAAGCTCATCAAGCTCATCGCCGCCTTGCTGCACCAGATCACGGAGATGATTGGATTCATCACATAATCGAAGATCATCCCCCAGCCCACCAGGTACCCGAGCGCGGGATGGATCTCCCGGCTGACATAGGCATAGGCGGACCCGGCACTGGGGTAGGCGTTGGCCATGCGCCCATACCCGATGGCCGTGAACAACATGGCCACCATACCGATCAGAATGGCCGTCACGACATGACCCTGGGCCTTCACGGCGGCGGCGCCAAAGAGCGGCATCGGGGCCGTGGGTTGAATCAGGATGATCCCATACAGGACCAAGGCGGACAGACCGAGGACACGTTTCAAACTTGGGGCACCTGCGAGTGATGCTGGGATTCCATCCATATGGTCACAGATCCTATCGGCGTAGCCTGCAGACCGGCGCACGTGACCGGCCGAATCGATCACAGCGTATTCTACGAAACCCCTCCTGCGATGCAATCATCTTCCTGTGCCATTCGCGACCATGTCGCAGCCGCCTGTTGGCGCCCTGCCCCGCGGACTGATATCATGGGGAGATGAATCAGGAAACCTCCCAGGCGTTCGCCCGAACGTTATCGATTGTCGCACTCAGTGTGGCTCTCTCTTGTCCAGCGCGGGCCGAGAATTGGCCCATGTGGCGCGGACCGCGCGGCGATGGGACCAGTCTGGAGAAGAACGTCCCGACCCAGTGGAGCGCCACGCAGAATATCGCCTGGAAGACGGCGCTTCCCGGCAAAGGCCATGCGTCTCCCATTGTCTGGAACGACCGGGTCTTTGTCGTCACGGCGGACAAGGAAAAGAAGCAACGCCTGCTGCTGTGCCTCGACAAGTCCGACGGCAACATCCTCTGGCAGCAGGTAGTCCTCGAAGCTCCACTGGAGCATATCAATTCCTTGAACAGTTACGCTTCATCGACACCCGCCACGGACGGCGTGCGGGTGTATGTCAGCTTCCTCGACGTGGACAAGATGTTCATCGCGGCGTACGATTTCGAGGGCCATCCGGTCTGGGCCGCGCATCCGGGGACTTTTGCGAGCATGCATGGCTATTGCGCGAGCCCTGTCCTCTGGAAGGATAAGCTGATCGTCAACGGCGACCACGACGGCAACGGCTATCTCGTCGCCCTCGACTGCGCCACCGGGAAGACCGTGTGGAAGACCCCACGGCCCAACAACACGCGGAGCTACTGCACGCCGCTGGTCGCTCCGATGGGGGGACGCAACCAGGCGGTCCTGTCCGGCAGCAAGTGCGTGGCCGGTTACGACCCGGATACGGGCGCGCCGCTCTGGATCGTCGACGGTCCCACCGAGCAGTTCGTCGCCTCGCTGGTGTACAATGGCGAGTTGCTCTTCATGACCTGTGGCTTTCCGGAGTTCTTCCTGCAGGCGATCCGTCCGGATGGGACAGGCAACGTCACGAAGACCCACGTCGTCTGGCAAAAGGAGAAAGACTGCGCGTACGTCCCCAGCCCCATCGCCGTCGGGCCGTATTTCCTGGTGGTATCCGACACCGGGAGCGCCAGGTGCTTCGAGGCCGCCAGCGGCCGGGACCTCTGGCGCGCGCGGCTCGGACCTCATTACAGCGCCTCGCTCGTCACCGCGAACGGTCTGGTGTATTTTCTTTCGGACAAGGGCGTGATGACCATCGTCCGCCCCGGCCCGAAGCCTGAGATCGTCGCTCGCAATGAACTGGGCGAGGAAACCTACGCCTCGCCGGCGATTAGTGCGGGATGGATCTTCCTCCGCGGCATACGTCACTTGTACTGTATCGGCGACGGCCGCCTGTCGAAATGAAACAGCGTGTGAACGATCAGATATGCAAACCGCGAAAGTGGCAGTCCTAAAAACCGATCCTCAGACCGTGCTGGCGGACATCGGACGGCTTATGTCCCTGGCCGAGCTCGAGCAGGCTCTGCCGAAGGACAAAACCACAATTCTGAAGGACAATATCTCCTGGCACTTGCCCTATCTCAGCGCCAACACAACGCCCTGGCAGCTTGAAGGCACGATCCAGGCGCTGCGGAAGGCCGGCTACGGGACCCTCGTGACTGTCCACAACAATACGGTGGTCACGAACCCCTACAAGGGCGGGATGCTGAACCGGCTCACGCCGGTGTACCGAAGGTACGGGGTCGAGGAGAGATACAACTTCCGGCCGGCGGACATGCGGTGGATCGAGTACAAGCCCAAGGCTCGCCTGCGGGTGCTCGACCAGGTGTATCCCGAGGGCATCCAGATCCCCGAGTACTTCGTGGGCAAGAACATCGTCCACCTGCCGACGGTCAAGACGCATATCTACACAACGACGACCGGCGCGATGAAGAATGCCTTTGGGGGCCTCCTGAATACGAAGCGACACTATACCCACAGCGTGATCCATGAGACGCTGGTGGACCTGCTGGCCATTCAGAAGGAGATCCACACGGGGATCTTCGCCGTGATGGATGGGACCCTCTGCGGCAACGGTCCCGGCCCGCGCACGATGATCCCGGTGGAAAAGGACTACCTCCTGGCCGGCCGCGACTCGGTGGCGCTTGACGCGGTAGCGGCCAAGATGATGGGTTTCGATCCCATGAGCATTCCCTATATCCGGCTGGCCCACGAAGACGGCCTGGGCGTCGGTCGGCCGCAGGAGATCGAAGTCGTGGGCGAGGACATCACCAACGTGAACTTCGGCTTCCAAGTCGGGGACAACTTCGCCAGCCGGTTCGGCGACGCCCTGTGGTTCAGCCCCCTCAAGGCCCTGCAACGCCTGTTCTTCCGGACCCCCATCGTGTACCTCTTTATCTTCGGCTCCTATGTCTATCACGATTTCCTCTGGTGGCCTGTGAAAGGCAAAAGGGCCCAGAGGACTCACGCGCTGAGTACGAAGTGGGGCCGTCTTTTCGAGCGTTACCCAATCGATCCGGGCTCCCCGGCGGCCCACTCCGCTCACCCGCAAGAGACACTCAAGAGAGCGTAGAAGCCACGAACCAAGTCGAGGGGCATCCATTGATACGGATTCGGAAAACTCCTTGCGCGTCCGAGAGAGTGTGCGCGTTGACACGGGCGTTCTGCTCGTGGGGCTTTGTGGCATCGGCGTCCCGCCGATGCTGCAGGGGCGCTCGCGCCCATGCCACGTGGAGCGCACGAACTATTCCGAATCCGTATGATACCCCACGGGCAATATGTCTGTGCTACTGTTCGAGGTGGAAGGCACTGACCAGGTCGTCGATGATCTTCTGCGACATGGCCACGTGGCCGCCGATGGGCTGAGCGTCGAGCACCGCTTCCGCCGAGTGCTCCAGCACCTCCAGCTTGTCGAACGCCGACAAGACACTCTCGCCCACCACCATCACCCCATTATTGCACAGCACGGCGGCGGGGCTGCGCAGGCTGAGCGTCCGGGTCAGACTCTCCAGACCGTTGAGCGGGGCCTCAAAAGGCAGCAGGCTCACCGCGCGGACGAAGACGTAGCTTTCGGGGATGGTGCGGGTGTCTACCGTCCGGTGGCAGACGCTGAAGGCCATCGCATTGATCGGTGCGGCGTTGATGATCGCCCCGATGTCCGGGTGGGCGTCGTACAGGGCTTTGTGGGCGAAGACCGCCCGGCTGGGATGCTTGCCGAATTCCTTCTTGCCCTTGCGGATCATGACCAGGTCCTCCGGCAGCACGGAGTGACGGTCCAGTGGGTAAGGCGTGATCAGGAACTTCTCGTTGTCGATCCGTGCGGAAAAGGTGCCCGTGGTCGTGGTCAATAGCCCCTGGCGATAACCGCGCTCGATGAAGCGGCAAAGCTGGTTGCGCAGGTCCTTCTCCCGAATCGTCATCATCGTCGGATCGTACTCGAAGCAGTCGATGGGCACATCGCTTTTGCCTTGGAGCTGAAGCTGCTGGTCCGTCAGATAGTGGGGCTCGCCCAAGGTGTGGGCCTTGATCAGAACCTTGCAGCACATCTCCAGCGTCTCGAACTTCTGAAAAGCTTCCTGGAGGGTCCGGCCGCCGCAGCAGACGCCGTGATTTTCCAGGATCACGCTGTCGAAGCCTTCCGCAAACTTCTGCGCGATCTTGTTGCCGAGGTCCTCACTGCCGGGCGTGCCATAGGGCGCGAAGGCCACCGTCCCATTGGACCGCCAGGCCTGATGAAACAGCCGCGTGTCGGGCACCTTGTGGGCGATGCTGAAGGCCACCAAAGCCATCGGATGGGCGTGGACGATGGCCCGGATATCCCGGCGGACCGCGTAGATCGCCTTGTGGAACGGGTATTCGGACGACGGCCGATGGAGCCCCTCGGCCCGCCCACCACACCGCATGCACATGATGTCATTCGGCGTGAGCGTCCCCTTGTCCACCCCCGTGGGCGTGATCCAGATATCCCCATTCTCGTCGAGGATCGACAGGTTCCCGCCGGAAGTGGTCGTCATCTTGTAGCGGTAGATCCGCTGCATCGTGAGCACCAGCTCATCCCGCGGATGTAGATATTCATATCGCATAAGAAACTCCATTGCGGATTGTGGATTTCGGATTGCGGATTAGCATCGCCCATCCTCTTCAATCCGCAATTCCCAACTCTACGGCTTACCCAGTGTAGGGTGGGGCTTGCCCCACCGTTCCTTCCTCGTTCGACCTCTTGGTGGGGCAAGCCCCACCCTACGGTCCCCCCGTTCACCTGAGCGTGAGCGTGATCAGGCGTACATCCATCACTTGCTGGCCCGCCACCTTCAGCGCCCGTAGTGTCAGCGGACCGCGGCCCTGGTCCAGATGCATCGCCCCGAGACTCAGCGGGCGGAATTCCTTCATGATCGATTCGCCCTTGCGCGGGACGCGGTCCTGATCGGCGATCAGCGGCGGGTCCCACGCGGGAGCGACTTTGCCCTGAACTCTGCTATTCTGGAAACTCAGCTCGATGGTCGAGCCGGCGTCGGCGGGCGGGCAGGTGTAGTAGATCGCCACGTCATACTCCCCCGCCGCGTGGACCTCGATAGCCCACGTCATCCGGTCGGCCGGACTGGTCCAGTTCACGAAATACGAGCAATTCGGCGCGCCGGCGCTCCGCCGGATGTTGCCGTGCGGCACGCCATCGCGCGCCGGCAGCGGCGTCATCGGAAATTGCCGATAGCCCACCGGAAACGGCCGCTCATCGGGACCTTTGGGCAGCACGTCCTTGCGCCAGGCGGCCACGGCTTGGCGGAGCTTGGCGGCAACTTCGGGCTGCTTTGCGGCGATGTTGGTGCTCTGCCCGGGATCGGCGGCCATATCGAACAATGCCCCCCGGGTGTCGAGGCGGTACTGCTGGGTGCGAACGCTGACCTGAGCGTTCTGATGGGAGAAAATCATCCGGTCCGGCCAGTTGCTGGCCGTGCCGAGTAGCAGAGGCGAAATGTCTTTCCCATCCAACGGCTTATCGCCCACCCGCGCGATACCTGCCAGACTTGTCAGCGTAGGCAGCAGGTCGATCGCACCGGCGATTTCGCTGACCTTGGTTCCGCCCTTAATCTTGCCCGGCCAGCGAATAAAGAATGGCGCCCGCACGCCACCCTCGTCGGTCGAGCCCTTACGGCCTTTCATTCCACCGTTCCAGCGCCAACTGTTCGGCCCGTTGTCGGAGAAGTAGATCACGATGGTATTGTCGCTGAGCCGCAGGTCATCGAGCTGGCGCAGCAGGCGGCCCACGTTCCAATCGATGTTCTCGCACATGGCCAAGGCACAGCGAGTGACGGGTAGTTCTTCCTTGTCGCCGGCGCGAGCACGCATCGCCATCGGCTTGTCCTTGAACCGGTCCCAGAACTCCTGGGGCACGCAGAACGGCGAGTGCGGCGTGTTGAAGGGCAGATAGCAGAAGAACGGCCGGCTCTTGTTCTGCTCGATGAACGCCAGGGCGTGGTCGGTCAGATCATCGGTGATGTAGTCTTTGCCCCGCACGAACTTGCCGTTGTGCTCCAACGGCGGATTGAAATACTCGCCCCAGTGACCTGAAGTGAAGCCGTAGTATTCGGCGAAACCGCGGGCGTTCGGATGGTAGGGCCACTGGCTGCCGTTGTGCCACTTGCCGAAAGCACCTGTCGCGTAGCCGGCGGCCTTGAAGGCGTCGGCAATCGTCTTCTCATCGGTATTCAGGCGTTCCTGCCCAGTGGAAACGCCGCGCACACCCCCGCGCCCGTGGTATCGGCCGGTGAGGAATTCGGCGCGGGTCGGGGCACACACCGCACAGACGAAGAACCGCTCCAGCAAGGCCCCCTCGCGTGCCAGAAAATCGATGTGCGGCGTTCGCAGGTTGGTGTTGCCGTGAACGCTCAGATCGCCCCAGCCCTGATCGTCGGCCAGGATAATCAAGATGTTCGGACGAGTCCCCTTTTCGCCGGCGTGCGTGATTCGCGCCAGAACCGCTGTACTGAGAGTCGCCCCCAGCGAGAATTGCCCCATGCGGGCAAGGAACCGCCTTCGTGTCAAGTCACTCATCGCCTTGGTCCTAGCAAGGTGCGCGGTCACCAATGGTCCGGCATCGCGCTGAGCCGTGTTTCGAAAGGCTCTGCCCTTAGGTCCCTGAGGTCCTTTTGGTCCTTTCGCCGGGAAAGGACCTCAGAGACCAAAGGGACCTAAAGGCTGCCGCACAACCGCAATCGATGATCGCTCAATACTCGCGATTCTTGACGATGCCCGGCTGCGGGACGGGGTACCGGCCATTGGCGCCCGCCTGCAACGGCGCGGGCGAATCGAACGTCAGCTTATCCACGTCCGGCGCCATCTCATGCTCGCAGTTGAGCATTTGTTCGAACGTGATCTCCTGGCCCGTATGAGCGGCCATACGACCCATGCTCGTCACGAGACTGGCCTCGACGCCGCGCTTCGCCTCGTTGTAGGGCTTGTTGTCGCGAATGGCGCCCATCAGGTCGTTCCACTCGTTCTGATAGGGGTCCCGCTGATCGGGGGCGACTTTGGACTCCCAGACCAGGTTCGCCCGATCCGGACTCAGGCCCTTGTAGATGCTGGAGGGCATACCGCAGTCGCCGCTCTTGGAGGCGATTCCAAAACCTTTGGAGCCGTGGAGGTAGCTCGCGTAGTACTCCTGGGCACCCTCCATGCAGCGCCCATCCATGTTGAACTTGGTGCCGTCGGCGTACGAGTACTCGACCGCGTACGTGTCGAAGTTCTGATCGACGTACGTCTCGCCTTTGGGACCCTGGCGATAATGCCGGCCGCCCAGCGCCTGGGCCTTGATCGGCCAGGAGCCTTTGATCCAGCCCAGGTGGTCGATAATGTGAATGTAGAAGTCGCTGAAATTACCGCCGCTGGCCCAGATGAAACTGTGGAAGTTGTGAATCTGGTAGAGCAACTCGTTTTCGTTCGGCCTCTTCGGCAGGGAGCGGAAGGACCCGATCGGGCCGCTCATCCGGTAGCCGCGTTGCAGGATGATGTCGCCGAGTTGGCCATCCTGAACGCGTTTGACCAATTCCTCGAGCGCCCGGCTGTGCCGCGACATCAGGCCCACGCCCACCTTGAGGTTCTTGGCCGTCGCCTTCTCGGCCAGATCGAGCATCCGCTTGCTGGTCGGGCCGTCCGCCGTGACCGGCTTTTCCATGAACACGTTGAGGCCCTTCTCGATGGCATAGGCGA
>JAMCWO010000065.1:26531-27341 GCA_023481165.1 Planctomycetota bacterium
ATCACCGATGATCTGACCGACCACGCCCTGGCGAAGTGGACCCAGCGAAAGGCCAGCGGCGTGGCGAAGATCGCGACGTCGCCCGGCTTGAGGCAGTCCATGGCCTTCTGGTAGCCATCGAAGCCGAGGAACTGGCGCTCCGGCGGCAAATCGACCTTGTCCGCGTGCGACCCTTTCAGCGCCTTGGCATTGGCGGCCAGCCGCTCCTTGAAGACATCGGCCGTGGCGACCAGCTTGACCGGTCCGCGCTTGACGTTCAAGGCGTTCACCGCCGCCCCGTTGCCGCGGCCGCCGCAGCCGATCAGGGCGATCTGGATCGTATTGTTCTCCCCGGCGTACATCCGCGGGGCGATCCCGGCGGCCACCGCCGTCGCCGCGGCCAGCCGGCCCGTGTCCTTGAGAAACTCGCGGCGCGACGTCTCTTGTCTCGTGCTTTCGCTCATAGTGGGTTTTCTCCTAATGATGATTGCGTTGCATCACACGAATGTCCTTTGACACCAGCCGCCCATTATGAGCCGCCTCCCCGCTTTCCACAAGCACTTTTTGGCCGCGTCCCGCCAGGGCCCTTCAGGGATTCTGCCGACCAACCCCAATCCGGTTTGTTGCCACGAGGGGCCTGCTGACATCCACGATGCCGGTCGGATGTCCTGTTCCTGGGGCTCCTCCAAGTCGATCCGGAGGACGGGCAGGCGGTTCGAGCCTTCCGCTCACGAGCTGGCGCCAGGCATGGTATAATCCGGCCTTTTGGGTTGGAGATCGTTGCATGTATGTGACCGATGTAAACGACAAGAGACGTCGCGCCGCGAGTTT
>JAMCWO010000336.1 GCA_023481165.1 Planctomycetota bacterium
GCTGACGCCGGTCAGCGGTTCGGCAGCGCCCTGATCGGCAAGTGGGAGTTGACCAGCACGACGGAGCGCGGCACGCGCACGAGCATGATGGTCATTCGCGGCGATTTGAGCGGCCGGTACGAGACCTTCGGCGAGGTCCCCATCAAGGACCTCAAGCTGGAAGGCAATCAGGTTAGCTTCAAGGTCATGATGGGTTTCGGCGATCAGGCGCAGGAGAGAGAGTTCAAGGGGACGCTGGACGGCAAAACCCTCAGGGGGCAGATCGCCACACAGAACGGCACCCGGGAGATAACCGGCAAGAAGATCGAGGCCCCGGCTCCGGCCCAACAGGTGGTTCTAAAGGAGATGCGGTCGCCGGACGTGATCTTCGTGCCCACGCCGCAGGCAGTGGTGGACAAGATGCTGGAACTGGCCGAAGTCAAGCCGGGCGACGTGGTCTATGACCTCGGCTGCGGCAACGGCCGCATCGTCGTGACCGCCGCCAAAAAGTACGGCGTCAAGGCCATCGGGTTCGACATCAACCCGGTCCGCGTCAAGGAGTCCCTCGAAAACGTCCGGGAAAACCACGTGGAGAACCTGGTCACCATCCGGCAGGACGATATCTTCACGCTCGACCTGAGCGAAGCCAGCGTGATCACGCTGTACCTGCTGCCGTCCCTGAACGTCAAGCTGATGCCGCAACTGGCGAAGTGCAAGCCCGGCACCCGCATTGTGTCGCATGACTTCGATATGCGCGGGGCCAAGCCGCTGGTCACCTACAATATGACCGTCGAGGGCGACGACTCGGACGAAAACACCAACTACGGCCCCAGCCACACCATCTACAAGTGGGTGGTCCCGTGGGAAAAAGAGTAGTCGGAAGTGGGATTGTTGATGTGTGATCTTTGATCTGCAAATCAACAATCAAACATCATACTTCACACTTCTTTACGTGGATGCTCGGCTCGCCGTTGGCAGGAACAGGTCAACGGCGAGCCGGTTTATAGGAGGTTGCCATGAGAACACCAACGGGATGGTTGTCTCGCCGGGATTGTCTGAAGCTCGCCGGCGCCGCCACGCTGGCGACGCCGCTGGCCGGGTGGGCGGCTGACAACGTCAAGACCAAAGCGAAGAAGAACCTCAAGCTCGCCGTTTTTACCGGCGTCTATGCCGGTCTGCCTCTCGAAGAGGCCGGCAAGAGGATCAAGGCGGATGGGTTCAATGCCGTGGTGCTGGAGGGCGTCTTCGCCGATGTACGCTTCGACCCGCTCGCGCCGAACTGGAAAGCCGCGGATAAGATCACAAGCTGTCTGGACCGCAATGGGATCAAGGTGGTCGGCCTCTATGGCTACTACAACGTGGTCGCGCCGAATCCCGAGACCCGCCAACGCGGCGAGCAGCGGATGCAGTTCCTGATCGAGAACTGGAAGCGTCTGGGCTCCAACAACATCTCCACTGAGACGGGCTCGCTCAATCCGCAGTCCGAGTGGAACGATTCACCCCAGAACGCCACGGAAGCGGCCTACCAGCAGTGTCGGACCTCCCTGGCGAAGTTCGCCGCAAGGGCGGAAAAGACCGGGGCCGTGATCTCCATCGAGCCGTACTGGAAGAACGTCATCGGCTCCATCGAGCGCACGGAGCGGCTGTTCCGCGATATTCCTTCGCCCGCTCTCAGGCTCGTGATGGACCCGTGCAACTACTTCCGCAAGGCCCAACTCGCCCAGATGCAGCCGATGCTCAAGGACATTTTCCAGCGGGTCGGCAAGCAAACTGTCATTGCCCATGCGAAGGACGTCAAAGCGGCGGCCAACGCCGATGACACGGAGCTGCCGTACGCCGGTAAGGGTGTGCTCGATTATCCGCTCTACCTGCGCCTGCTGGCCCAGCTCAACCGCGAGATCTACCTGGCCGTTGAGCATCTGACGCTCCCGGACGTCCCGGCGGCGCGAGATTACATCCTGGCCCAGTTCGAGAAAGTGTAATCCGGATTCGAACTGATTCACGCGTTCCGCTTGTCATCCTGAGCGCAGCGAAGGATCTGGGCGGTGAACGAGCGAAACCTCACATTCGAGGGCCAGATCCTTCACTTCACTGCGCTCCGTCCAGGATGACACACGGGTACAAGAGTTGAATAGAAGCCGCATCATTCCCAAGAGGCGCGGATCCGGGTCGCCTCGGGTCCGTAGACTTCACAGGCCTGTACCCCGCTGGATTGGGACGTGTAGAAGATTCGTCCGTTGGAGACGGCGGCGCCCACGCACTCCCGCGGTTCCAGCGCAGGGCCGGAAGAGACCACTTGGACGCCCTGGGTCGTGTCGAGGAGGTCCAGGTTGCAGCCGACGAGATATGGCTCGGACAACGTGAAGCGTGTGCAGGCATACTTCATGTCGAAGGTCGTCAGGATCTTGCCCGTGCCCTTGTCAATCAGGTAACTCGGGCAGCCGCTCGAACCGTGGGCAAAGAGGAATCTCCGGCCTACCGTCACGACGTTGACCGCCTTGGCCACCGGCTCAGATTGCCAGATCAAGGACCCATCCTTCGCGTCCAGGCACCAGACGTGGCGCGTCTTGGTGTCCGCGATGGGGATGTTGTACCCGCCCAGGTACAAGCGTCCGTCTTCGCCCGAGAGAGTGCAACCCGCGGTCGTGTAGTACCGGGTTGTCTGCCAGATCACACGTCCGGTCCGAGGATCGATCGCGGCGGTGAAACCCTGAGATTTGGGTTTTCCATCCTTGGCCTTGGTCGCATAGCCGAAGAAGGTCGAGTAGTACAGAGTCCCATCCATCAGGCACAGACCCACATCATTTCCGCCGCGACCGAACTCGGAGAAGTCCTTCTCCCAGACGACCTTGCCGGTATCCAGGTCCCAGGCCCGCAGGAAGGGCTTATTGTCCTGAGGATAATAGGGGTTGTCGTGCGTATACATCCAAGCCATGATCTCGGCACCGTCGGGCGCCGGTTCGGGCTTGGCCCGGAAGATGTACGCCTGCTCGGTTCCCTGCGGTGCGTACCGGCCCGAGCCGAAGCCGTAGATCGCCAGATTTTCGAAGAGCACCGGCGGACCCTGCCGGCTCCAACTTGGCGAACCCGTGAACGGCGCTTCCCAAAGCAGGCCGCCTGTGGCGGCATTCAGGCAGCGCACCAGAGACCTCTTGATTCCACCCTGCGGGACGAGGAGAAGCTCCTTCCCACCGCGTCGGCAGTAGATCGGGCTGGTGAAGGACAAATGCACATCCGGCCAATACCGCCGCCACAGTAACCGGCCGGTTTCCTGCTCCAAGGCGAAGATCTGACCTTCGCCCGTATGCGTGTACATCCGGCCGCCGCCGCAGATCGGGATGTGCTTGAACGTCCCCTCATATCGGGTCACCCACTTGAGCTTGAACGGCGGCTTTACATCCTGGTCGTTGGCATTGGTGTTGGCCAGGTTGCCGTAGTTGGTGAACCAGTCATACTTCGCGTCCGTTCGTTCGCTCGTGAGAGTGCTGCGGACTCTGTCCAGTTGGAGGTCCTTGCCGGGCAGTTTCGCCTTGCCCCCTGGGCCCAGGATATACAAGTACCCATCGTCGCAGCCGAAGTAGATGCGGCCGTCACAAACCGCCACGGGCGCGGTGATGGCCTTGCCGAAAGCCGTCCGGAACGACCACGCCCCACCTTTACCAGAGAGCGGCACCACATACAGCTTGCCATCCAGCCCACCATAGACGCCATGCTCACGCAGGAGGACCGGGGATGCGATGGACCCATCGGCGTTGAGGACCTGTACGGGCGAATGATTATTCGCCCCTACCATCGAATGTTGGCAGAAACCAAACCCGTGCTCCGGGCTGCACCGGTAGACATCACTACCACGGACGCTTACGGACGAGAAGCTCAGCAGACGCGGGAGCTGGATCGCCGTCTCGGTGTCGGGCACGGAACCCGTCCCGGCCTTGTCGTCTTGCAGCTTGATGATCTCGACCCGGCCGCAGTTGTCCCGCCGGTGCCATTGCTGAAAGATCGTCCCATCTTCGGCCAGACTCGTTCCGAAAAGCGCGGGGTACTCGGAGCCGTTGAGCGACGGGATCGGTTTTCGCATCTGCACCTCGGCCCGCGTACCCAGGTCCCGCAGGACCAGTGCGGAACCGCTGACCGGCAGGACAATCAGATCGCCCTGCGCCGCCAGGTCCTGCGTGCAGAGGAACTGGTCCCGCCAGGTGACGCGGCCTTGCTTGTGCTTGAGCCATTCCTCACCGCTCCAACGATCGCCGGAGAATTTGAGCACCTCTGCGACGAAGTCCCACGTCCAGGCGATCGTGCCATCCGCTTTCAAGGAATAGACCTTGGAGCCGAACGTCGCGAAGTAAACCCGCTCGCCCACTACGACCGGCGCCCCCAGGATGGGCTCGCCGCACGGAATCTCCTTGGCCACGGTGCCCTTGGCGCAATCCAGCACATAATACTTTCCCGCCATCGTCCCGACATGGAGGAAACGGCCCGCCAGGGCAGGCGACGATGTATTGTTGCAGTTGACCTTGCCGCCAGCGGTCTCGAATTTCCAGAGAACGTCCAGGGACGAACTATCGATGCAGAAGACCACCCCCGCGCCATCGACGACATAGACCCTGCCATCCTTGACGACCGGCGCGGTGAAGATCGCATCGGTCAGGGGCACGGCGGCAACAAGGCCGAGATTACTGGCAACATCGCGGTCGGGAACATTGCCCGAATGGCGACTATCATACTTGTATTGCGGCCAATCTTCCGCGAAGGCGGCACCCGCTAACAGGACATAGGCGAAACACAGGGTCAGACCGGTTCGTATTCTCGAAGCGTGCATTGCGTCATAACCTCCATTACCAGTCTACCACGGAGCCGTCATCTCTGTCGTACGTTTGCGGATATCCCTGGGGCTCGCCGACCTGGGCCCTAAGCTTGTCCTCGTCAATCTCGATGCCGAGGCCCGGGCCTTTCGGCAGCGGGAGGTACCCGTTCTCCGCTTTGAACGGCACCTTCAGCAGATTCTCGTGCGTGCTCGTGCCGCGTTCCTGGATCAGGAAGTTCGGAATCGCGGCGGCGATCTGGCAACTGGCGGCCAGCGAGCACGGCCCCTGGGGATTGTGCGGGGCGATGGGGATGTAGTACGCCTCGGCCATGCCGGCGATCAGCCGCAGTTCCGTGATCCCGCCTGCATAGCAGACATCCGGCTGCAAGATGCTGGCAGCTCTCTTCTCCAAGATCTCCCGGAAACCCCACTTGGTGAAGACCCGCTCGCCCGTCGCAATCGGGATATGCGTCTTGCGGGCCAGGTCGGCCAGGACATCCACATTCTGGCACTGGACCGGCTCCTCGATGAAAAACGGCTGGTACGGCTCCAGGGCCTTGATCAAAAGCGCCGCGGTCTGCGGCTGGACCGCCCCGTGGAAGTCCACGGCGATATCCACCTCCGGGCCGAGCTTCTCGCGCAAGGCGGCGAAGTCCTTCGCCACCTGCTGCACGAACGCCGGACTCTCGACATACTTGTACGCGGCCCGGCCTTGGGCCCGGGGCGAGATCTTGCAGGCTTTCGCCCGACCCCGAGTCACATCATCGCTGCTGCCGTAAACCCGGATCTTGTCCCGCGTTGGTCCGCCGAGCAACTCGTAGACCGGCACCCCCAGAGCCTTGCCCTTGATGTCCCAGAGCGCCTGGTCGATGCCGCTGACGACAGCGGTCAGGACCGCCCCGCCGCGATAGAAGGCATGACGGTAGATCGCCTGCCAGTGCTGGACCACGTTGCGCGGGTCCTTGCCGATCAGGTAGGACTCGACCTGGTGGGCGCCGGCGGCACAGGTCTTGCTCTTATCCTTGAGCATCTCGCCCCAGCCGGTAATGCCCGCGTCCGTGGAGAGCTTCACAAAGACCCAACTGTTCCGGAGGATGAACGTCTCGAGCTTGGTGATCTTGATCGATTCCCGTGGCGAAATCGGTGCTCGCGCCCCAGCGTTCGCCTGGGCCTCGCGCTTCATTTCGAGCAGGCCCGCCAAACCTGCCGCCGCCGTGGCGCAGGCGACGAACCCCCGGCGTGAAATGGTGTGTCTGTCGGTGGGAGTCGAGGTCGGAACAGGCGGGATGGCGCTGCGTTCATCGTTCACGTTGTCTCTCCTTAACTGGCGACCTGTACGGGCGAATGATGATTCACCCTTACGGCACAGATCATACCCGCGACACATCCTCGGGGCAACCAGTGGACACCCTGCCGGGCGAATGATTATTCGCCTCTACTTGACTCAGGGTGGCC
>JAMCWO010000221.1:0-5609 GCA_023481165.1 Planctomycetota bacterium
TCGGCGGTGATCGGCCGCAACGAGATCATGGACCTCTATCCGCCGGGCTCCATGACCTCGACCCACACGGGCAATCCCATCTGTGCGGCGGCGTCCCTGGCGAATCTGAAGGTCATCGAAGAGGAGCACTTGGTCGAGAACTCCCGGCGGATGGGCGAGATCATGCAGCCTTTGCTGAGAGAAGTCGGCGCGCGCTTCCCCAAGCACGTCGGGGTCGTGCACGGCAAGGGGCTGGTCGCGGCCCTGCACATGGTCAAGCCGGGCGGCATCGAGCCGGACTCCCGGCTGGCAGCCGACATCGTCCGCCGGTGCGTGGAGAAGGGGCTCCTGATGTTCGCGCCGGTCGGCTACGCCGGGGCGTCGGTCAAGATCGCCCCGCCTCTGGTGACGCCGGAGGACGCCATCCACGAAGGCGTCGCCGTGCTGGAAGAGGCCATGCGCGAAGCAATTCAGTAGCATGGGCGTCCAGCCCATGAGTATCACGGGCGTCTCGCCCGTGCTGTGCGGAAAGGAACCAAGCCCTGTAGGGTGGGCTGTGCCCACCATCCGCAAGGCACGAACACGACGACAAATGGTGGGCACAGCCCACCCTACGCAAGAGGTGCCCCGATGACACAACCGGATGGGAAGCTTCAGATCGTCATAATCGGCGGGGGGATGATCACGCAGGACCAGATTCTGCCTTCCCTGTATCACCTGCAGCGGCAGGGCGTTATCGGGCCGATCCGAATTTGCGCGTTGAACTCGGCGCCCCTGCGGGTCCTGGCGGAATTCCCCCGGTTCGCCGAGGCGTTTCCGGGGCAGAGCTTCGAGGCGTTCCCGGCGCTCGACATGCCGCCCGACAAGATGCATCCGGACCTGTTCAAGGAGGTGGTGTCAAAGCTGCCGCCGGGCAATCTCGTCGTAGTAGCCGTGCCGGATCATCTGCACGGTGGAGTCATACGCGTGGCCCTGGAGCATGATCAGCATGTGCTGACTGTCAAGCCGCTGGTGCCCACGTACGCCGAGGCGGTCGAGATTCATAAGCTGGCTCAGACCAAGGGCCTCTTCGTCGGCGTGGAATACCACAAGCGTTTCGACCGGCGGGCGCTGGATGCCCGCGGTCTCTACCGCGCGGGACGTTTCGGCCGGTTCCGCTGCGGCGAGGCCAAGATGATCGAGCCGTACTACTACCGCCACTCCAATTTCCAGAACTGGTTCACCAAGGACCACAGCGATCCCTTCACTTACGTGGGTTGTCACTACGTGGACCTGGTGCACTTCATCACGGGTCTGCGGCCGGTCGAGGTCACCGTACGCGGCGTCGAAGGTAAATTCCCGAACGGCAACATCGGCTATCTGTGGGCCCAGGGCCAAGTCGTCTGGGAGAACGGGGCCTTGCTCAGTATCACGGACGGCCTGGGCTATCCGGATGAGGCCGCCGGCACGAACGACCAGGGCCTGGTGCTGTACTGCGAAAGCGACAATTGCTCCGCGATCATCAAGCACGACGATCAATATCGGGGCGTCCAGCACGGCTACATCGACCGCCTGGCGGGCACGATGTTCCGCTTCGTCAGCCCGGACTACTTCCGTTTGGTCCCCTGGGACGGCGCGGGCCTTCGCCCGGTCGGCTACGGTTTCGAATCCATCGAGGCTTTGGTCTTGGCGGCCCAACGAGTCAATGCAGCGGCCGAAGGTCTGAAAGGCAAACAAGCCCTGACAGCCCGCCAGCGTGTGCTTGCGGAGATCGATGAACGCGGCGTCCTCGCCACGCCCGGCGATAGCTGGATCAACGAGTTGGTAACCGAGGCCGCGCGCCTCTCCATCGCCCAGAACGGCCGCTCCGCTCTGATCGAGTACGAACCCACGCCGAAGGTGCGCTTGACGATGTAGGGTGGGGTCTTACCCCACGCGCGGCATACGCGTCGACGGACTGAACGCGTGGGTTGAGAACCCACCCTACAAATTCCGGTGCGCGCACAGTGACATACGATATTGGTCCGTGTCATTGTGAATGTCGGGATCGGTCCGCTGTTCTTATCAAAATCCCTTTGAAGAGGAGTTGGGCGGAGGATAGCATAGGGGCACATTGGTCGGGAGTGCCCAAGAATTGATGGAGGTACATGTCATGACTGGGAATGTGTCACGCAGGAGAATCATGCAGGCGGCGGGAGCGTTGGCGGTGGCGCCTTCGATGGTGACAGAAGCGGAAGTGGGGGCGGCATCAGCCGCAAAAACGTGGCCGATTGTGGAAGGGCCGGATACGCCGAAGCTGTGCCTCGGTATCGGCGACGGCGGGCGGGGACCGGAGGGACAGCAGGACGCCGGCACGCAGCGCATCAAGCAACTGAACGTGGACTATGTGCTGAGCGGCGGAGGCCGCATCCCGTGGACGGAGGCTGATCTGCGGGCGCGGATCGAACGGCTCAAGGCGGCCGGGCTGACGCTGTACAACCTGATGATCGGCGGATTCCCGAACACAATCTACGGCCGGGCGGGCCGCGATGAGGAAATTGAGAAAGTCATTCAGTCCATTCGCGCCGCGGGTAAAGCGGGTCTGCCGGTGATCGAGTACAACTTTTATGCCCATCGGGCGATGGAAGGGTACTACGAGCAGACGGGCCGTGCTGGGGCGGGATATACGGCGTTCGACTATGATCGCATGAAGGATCTGCCGGCGCTGCCGCAGGAGGGGGCCCAGAATATCGAGAAGATGTGGGCCAATATTACCTATTTTCTCAAGGCGGTTGTGCCGGTGGCGGAGGAAGCGGGCGTCCGGCTGGCCTTGCACCCCAACGACCCGCCCGCGCCGCTCAGTCGCGGGTCGGGACAGATCATGGGGACCGTGGCCGGCTGGAAGCGGCTCATCGAGATCGTCCCCAGCCCCGCCAACGGCATCACCTTCGATTGCGGCGTGACGAGAGAGATGGGGGAGGACCCGGTCGAGGTTTGCCGGTATTTCGCCAGCCGCCAGCGGATCAACCATGCCCATTTCCGCAACGTCCTGGTGCAAAAGCCCTACGAGAAATACGCGGAAGTCTTCCCGGACAACGGTGAGGTGGACATGTTCGGCGTCATGAAGGAACTCGTCTGCAACAAATACACCGGGACGATCTACCCGGAACACCCGCGTGCCTTGGACTATGACCGGCAGCAGCCGGGCTTTCGAGGCGGCTATCCGGGCGGCGGAGGCTATGCCGGCATTGTGTTCAACGTTGCCTATGCCCGAGCCATGTTGCAGGCTGCTTTGGCATCTGCGAAATAACTGATTGGGCTTGGGCGTCTTTCATCGCGTAGAGTACACGGGTTCCCCGCGGGGGTTCCCTGAACCTGTGAGCTGGATTTTAGCCGCTTAGCAAAAGCACGTCGTGCTAAGTCTTTATGAAGAAATTACTTATGCATGAGCAGCAACGGAAGTGGGTCCTGCCGGTCCTTGTGGGGATAGCCGCGTGCTTGGTCGTTTGGCGCGTGGGATTCTACAGTTCGGAGCCAAAACCATCTGCAAAAAATCCGGTTGCTCCCAAAAGTACTCCCAGCGTTCATACGGTTGCGGCTGCCGAGCCTCCGAAGACGTCGGGTGATAGCCCGACTTCATCCGCCGCGCCGGCCGAGGCCCAGGCAGCCCAGACACCGATTCCCGCAGATGCCAATCAGAAGCCTGCGCCTGCCGCGACAGCGTCGGGGCCGGAGACGGCGAAGAAGGAGGAGCCGAAGCCGGCCCAGGAGCCCGCTAAGGTAATTGCCGAGCCCAATGCTCTCAATGTGGCTTCCGAGGCGGGGGAGGCGCTCAATCTCAAAGACGTGGAGATGAAGCTCATCATCCAGAAGATCGCGGACTGGACGGGCAAGGTGGTCATCCCCACGGAAGACATCATGAAGGAGAAGATCACGATTTACGCGCCGGGGCGGCTGCCCCGAAGCGAGGCCCTGGAGCAGATTTATGGGGCGTTGCGCCTGAAGGGCTATTCGGCCGAGTTCGTGGATAAGACAATCTACCTGAAACGTATGCGGGATGCCCGAGTGGGGACCGTGCCGGTGATTGCACCGGATCAGCCGCTGGCGGCGATTGACAACAAGGATCAGATCGTCCAAAGGACCTTCAAGCTGACCAACGCCACTCCCAACCAGATGATGCAGATCATCCAGCCGCTGATCGGCGACTCGGGCCACCTCAGCGCCGATGAACCGACGTCGAGCCTCTTCGTCATCGACACCGTCCGCAATCTCATGCGGATCGAGACGGTGATCGCCCAATTCGATGTCGCGGGTGCGCAACAGCTCGCGACCGAGGTGTTCGAGGTCCGCAACCGCACGCCGGCCGAGATCGTGCAACTGCTGCAACTGCTGCTCGGCGGGACGGAGCGCGGCCCCCGCGGGGGCGGCTACCGGACGGTGCTCTCGGTGCCCAATTCGGACTATCGGGGTCGGGGCCGAGGCGAATTTGCTTCGTCCACCGTCGTCAACGGCGCCCGCGGCTCGATCATCCTGATCGCGGAGCCCAAGTTCAACTGGATTATCGCCAAGGCTTCCGCCGAGGACATGAAGGATATCCGCCACTGGATCGAGCGGCTGGACCAGGAGGTGCCGACGATCGTCGGGGACGATTCGCTCGACAAAATCGAGAACAAGAACCAGATCGTCCAGCGTTTCCTCAAGCTCAAGAACACCAGCCCGGACCGCATGAGCTCGATCCTGGCGCCGTTGATGGGACCTACGGGACGCCTGCTGCCGGAGTCGAACACCAATACGCTGATGATCATCGACACGGTGGAGAACCTGCTGCGGATCGAGAAGGTGGTTGCCCAGTTCGATGTCCCGCCGCGCGAGGACATTGTCACTCAGGTCTTCGAGCTGCAGCACCGCGAGCCCGAGGAGATCACCACGCTGCTCAGCTCCATCCTCGGCGAGGGCGTCGGCTCTTCCATGAACACCTTCGGGCAGGGAAGCTATCGGGGACCGAATTGGGCCACGCGCATCATCCGCGTCGATCGGGCCCGGTTCAAGAGCAGCCGGCCCGCGACCGGTTCCGGCGGCGACCAGCCCGTGGTCTTCATCCCGGAGCCGCGCCGCAAGTGGATCATCGTCAAGGCGCGCCCGGAGGACATGGAGTCGATCACCACCTGGATCAAGAAACTGGACCAGCCGATGCCCACGATCGCCGCGGGGGATGCGCTCGACAAGATCGAGAACAAGACCCAGATCGTGCAGCGGTTCTTCAAGCTGGAGCATTGCAACGCGGATCGCATGAGCGAGATCCTGATGCCGATGCTGGGCACGTCCGGGCGCATCCTGGCGGAGCAGAATACGAACACGCTGTTGATGATCGACACAGTGGAGAATCTGCTGCGGGCGGAGGAGATCATCACCCAATTCGATGTCCCGCCGCAGGAGAATATCGTCACGCAGGTGTTCGAGCTGCAGTACCGCGAGCCGGACGAGATCGCCAGCCTGCTCAGTGCCGTTCTCGGAGACAGTGGCTCCGGCGCGTCGACGAGTTTCTACGGGCGGGACCGGAGCACGTCGAACTGGTCGGTGCGCGCCCTGCGGGTGGATCGTTCGAAATTCCGCAGCAACAATCGCCCCTGGACCCCCAACGCGGTCAACGAGCAATCTGCACTCTTCATCAC
>JAMCWO010000221.1:5619-6232 GCA_023481165.1 Planctomycetota bacterium
GAACCCCACCGTAAGTGGATCATCGTCAAGGCGCGCCCCGAGGACATCGCGTCGATCACCGACTGGATCAAAAAGCTGGATAAACCTATGCTGACGGTCACGGCGGACGACACGCTCGACAAGATCGAGAACAAAAAGGATGTCGTCCAGCGGTTCATCAAGCTCAAGCATGCGAGCGTGGACCGCATGACCGCGATCATCACCCCGATGCTGGGCGATATGGCGCGGGTTACGCCGGAGCCGACCACGGGCACCCTGATGGTCGTCGACAGTGTCGAGAACCTGCTGCGGATCGAGAAGATCATCGCCCAGTTCGATGTGCCGCAGCGGGACGACACGGTGACCCGGGTCTTCGAGTTGCAGTACCGCGAGCCGGAGGAGATCGCCAATCTGCTGGGTGCGGTCGTCGGCGACAACTCCCTCTCCAGTGCGTCCACGAGCCAGACCGGGCAATACCGCCAGAACTGGGATTGGGCCGGCCGGGCCCTGCGCCTGGGCCGGTTCCGGTCCGGCACGCCGAATCGCCAGACGAGCAACCCCGTCGTCGCGGGCAGCAGCGAGCAGCCCATGCTCTTTATCCCGGAGCCGCACCGCAAGTGGATCATCGTCAAGG
>JAMCWO010000013.1 GCA_023481165.1 Planctomycetota bacterium
GGCTCGACCGAACCGGCCCCCGGCCGGTTCGGTCGAGCCGGGGCTCGGGAGGCACAACGCCGGGTGCAGGGTGATATCGTCGACGTAGATCGTGCCGAGGCCGCGGTCCTGCGGATTCAGCGTGGCACAGCGCAGCCCGAGGGCCAGGCCGGTGACATGCGTCAGGTCGAGCTTGTCGAAATCAGCCAAGGCGATCCGCCAGGCGCTCCAGCGGGGCTCGGCGAGAATAGCCGGATCACCGGCATACGCCACCGTCTGCTCGGCCTGTCCATCGCCGAGGGTGACGTACATCTGTCCGCCTTGCGTGCCATTGCCGGCGGTGCCGCGCAGCAGGATCTGCAGGACCTGTGCCTGGGCGTGGGCCCAGTCCTGCGGCCGCTCGAAGACGCGGGCCACTTCGGAGAACCACGTGGAGTCATAATGATAGTGGAACGACATGGACTGGCGGCAACTGGCGACAATCCCCTGCTCGATGGACACGCCGGCCCAGCCGCGCGGCCGCCACGTCTCGTACAGGTAGTGCTCTTTCAGATCATACGCTTCGAAGTCCTCGACCACGAGTTGGTCCGCCACCGTGAAGGACCAGATGTCGCCCGCGCACACCCCGTTCGCCTCCACACCGGCGGCTTCACCGACCCGCCAGTAGTAGGTTCGCCCGAGCTCCAGACCCGGCAGCTGGAACGTGTTGGCATCTCCCGGTGGGACCGGATACCGCACCGCGGCCGCCGCCGCCTTCACCTCTGGCGCGGCCGGGCTGAGATAGACCACCTGTCCCGCCGCCCCGTAGCCGGCCGACCACGTCAGCTTCGTGTAAGGACTGACGCCAACGGCCCCGGAGACCGGATTGGGGCAGCCCGGCGTGGCGCCGCAATCGTGCGACACGCGGGCGCGCAGGTTGCTCAAGTCGAAGCCGGGCGACTGGCCGCCCAGGTCCAAGGCTACTACGCGAACCGCTCGAGGCACGAAGGGAAGCGTCACACCCTCAAGATCGATCCCGATACAACTGAGGCCCTGCTGGGCGGAGTTCTCGATCACCACTTTGGTCAGGAGATACTCCTGATCCGCGCCGTCGGTGACAAACAGCAACGCCTGCTCGCCGGCCTTGCCGGTCTCGATGAGCAGGATATCATTGCCGTCGCCGGCCGTCAGCTTGCCGGAGAAGGCCAGGTCGATCCAGTGGTCCGTCGGCAGCGTCACGGCCGATTGCTCGGAGGGCGGCGGCCCCACCAGCCAATCCTCCGGCACCACCCGCGCCGGAAACGCCCCCGCGGCGTCCATTCCCATCCAGCAACTGCCATCGGCGTCGTGGAGATCGAGAAGCGCGGACGGGTATTCGAAGGCAGGCGACTGGGCCCGACCGGTGCCTGCACCCCGGGCGAGCACCAGGAACAGGATCAGCCAACCTACCTTGCGCATCGATCTCCTCCAACTCGGCAGCCCCCGCATTCGTATTATCGGACTGGCAAATGCGGTACTTTCATTGTAACATTTCTCGCCCCGGGCTCAAAGCGCTCCAGCCAATTCCTTATGTCCGGCCTGTCGGTCGTCGATTAAAGTCTTGCCTGTGCGTCTTTTGACGGCTAACTTGGTTGGTTCGTTGTCCGGTGCCCCCGTTGCAGCACGGGCGGGAAGGCACAGCCCCATAATGGGAACGATTTTGAGGTGAGTTTGCATGAGCGAGTATTCCGTCAGTCCTACCGGTGAGAAGTTTGAGCTGCCCAAACCCACGGACTACGCCGGGGAACTCCAGCGACTGGAGGCCCTGACCGCCGCCGCCCGGGCCGAGGGCAAGGAAATTGTGGTGGTCATGGGCGTCGGCTTTGTGGGGGCCGTCATGGCGGCCATCATCGCCGATACTGTCGATAAGAAGACGGGCCGGCCCAGCAAGTTCGTCATCGGCTGCCAGCGGCCCAGTCCCCGCAGCTACTGGAAGATCCCCCTGCTCAACCGCGGCCAATCCCCCGTCAAGGCCGAGGACCCCGAGGTCGATCCGATGATCGCCCGCTGCGTCAACCAGAAGAAGACGCTCGTGGCCACCTACAACAGCGACTGCCTGAAGCTGGCCGACTGCGTGGTCGTCGATGTCCAGTGCGACTACACCAAGCACGAGTTGGGCAATATGTGCACGGGCGAGGCCGAGATGACCGCTCTGGAAGCCACCATGCGGACTATCGGCGAGCGGATCGACCCGAACTGCCTCGTGCTGATCGAAACGACCGTCGCGCCGGGTACGACCGAGTTCGTCGCCTGGCCGATCATGAAGAAGGCGTTCGCCAAGCGCGGCCTCCAATCCACCCCCCTGCTGAGCCACAGCTTCGAGCGGGTGATGCCCGGCCGCGAGTACGTCTCGAGCATCCGCGACTTCTGGCGGGTCTGCTCCGGCTGTACCCCGGAAGCCCGCACGCGCGTCGTCAAATTCCTCAAGGAAGTGCTCAACACGGAGAAGTTCCCGCTGACGGTCATGGATCGCCCCATCGAATCCGAGACGACCAAGATCGTCGAGAACTCCTACCGGGCGACCATCCTGGCGTTCCTGAACGAGTGGAGCATCTTCGCGGAGCGCAACGGCGTGGACCTGATCAAGGTCATCAAGGCCATCAAGATGCGGCCCACCCACAGCAACATGATCTTCCCGGGCCCCGGCGTCGGCGGCTACTGCCTGCCCAAAGACGGCGGCCTCGGCTACTGGGCCTACAAGCATATCCTCGGCTTCGAGGATGGTGATGAAGTCTTCAAGATCACGCCGACCGCCATCAACATCAACGACACCCGCGGCCTGCACGTGGCCGAGCTGACCCGCGACGCCCTGCGGAACATGGGCCGGTACATTGCCGGCGCCCAGGTGCTCGTCTGCGGGGCCAGCTATCGCCAGGATGTCGGCGACACCCGCTACAGCGGCAGCGAGATGGTCGTCCGCAAGCTCACCGAGATGGGCGCCGAGATGCGGATTCACGATCCGTATGTGGATCACTGGTACGAACTGGAGCAGCAGGACACGTACCCCGCCCCCGGCCACTCGTGGTCGCGCTTCTTCCGCAACCAGGAAGGCCTGGTCAACTCCGTGGTGGAGAAGGACCTGGCCCAGGCGATCCAGGGGGCCGAGGCGGTCATTCTCGCCGTGCCGCACGAGCCGTATCTGAAGCTCGACCCCGATCAGATCGTCCAGTGGGCCGGCGCGCCCCTGGCGGTGATCGATTGCTTCGGCATCCTGACCGACGACAAGATCCGCCGCTACTTCGAGCTCGGCTGCGAGGTCAAGGCCCTCGGCCGCGGCCACATCCAGCGGATCAAGAAGGAGGTCAAAGCCCACGCCGCCCCCGGCCAGCCGGCACGCGCCATGGATCCGATCGAGCAACTCATCCAGCCGCAAAGCACCTGAGCGTCGCTGGCCCAGCCATGAATCCGCGGGCCGGCAGATGGGTAGCTTGCCGGCCCGTTTCGTTCTTTGCCGGGAAGGCCGGGCGCGCACACAAGTCCTGTTTGTCCGATGGGACCTGTGAGCTCCTGCTTGGCCTGCATGTGGGCTCCTCCGCCGGGTGCCATGCCTACGCTCGCGTAGGCAGGTTGACCCCTCGAATTGAGCATGTCCACGCAAGCGTGGACATGGCACCCGGCCGCACCTGCGATATAATCCTGTCTCCGCAATCCAAAGCGTGCTCTGCGGGCAACGAAACCGGCACGGAGGCTGGATATGGAACTCAGGGACAAGCGGATCGCGATTCTTGCGCCGGTGGCGTGGCGGACGCCGCCGCGGGCCTATGGGGCCTGGGAGACCGTCGCCGGCAATATCGCGGAGGGTCTCGTCGCGCGGGGCTGGAAGAATATCACCCTCTTTGCCACGAAAGACTCCGTCACCAGGGCCCGGCTCGTCGGTTTTATCGACCGGGGCTACGAGGAGGACCGCACCCAGATCGGTTGGGTCTCGACGTGCCTGCACATCTCCAAGACCCTCGAACACGCCGGCGAGTTCGACCTGATCCACAGCAACTTCGATTACCTGCCGCTGACGTACCTGCCTTTCATCAAGACACCGATGCTGACAACGATTCACGGTTTCTCTCACCCGGACATTCTCCGCGTCTACCGCAATTATAAGGACACGTACTACGTCTCGATCAGCGATGCCGACCGCGACCCGGAATTGCCTTACATCGCGACGGTCTATAACGGGATCGACCTGTCGAACCTCACGTTTCGCGAGCGGCCCGGCGACAAACTGCTGTTCCTCGGCCGGATTCACCTGGATAAAGGACCCCACTTGGCCATCGAGGTCGCCCAGCGCTGCGGCCGGGACCTGATTATCGCCGGGATCATCCAGGACCAGCAGTACTTCGACGCCTTCATCAAGCCCCACCTGAACGATTCCTCCATTCAGTTCATCGGCCCCGCCGACCCGGTGCAACGCGATGCCCTGTTTCAACAGGCGTACGCCACCCTGCATCTGAACACGATTCCGGAGCGGTTCGGGCTGGTGATGGCCGAGTCGATGGCGGCGGGTGTGCCGGTGATCGTGAGGGATCTGGGCTCCTGCCGCGAGGTCGTGCAAGACCGGGTGACCGGCTACCTCGTCCGCAACATTGATGAAGCCGTGGCCGCCGTCGGCCAAGTAGAGAGGATAGACCGCCGGGACTGCCGCCGGCGGGTGGAGGAGAATTTTTCCCTCGCCCGCATGGCCGAGCGCTACGAACAGGTTTACGAGGAGATCTTCCGGCGGGAAGCGACGCGGCATGCTTGATGGCAGAAATCAAACAGCAACAATCCTACATTATCAAGGGTGTATTCCGCCATGAAGAGGCGATTCGTCACCCGCTTCCCGGGCAATCCGATCCTGACGCCCGATGATATTCCCTACCCGGTCGAGACGGTCCACAACGCCGGCGTCGCGAAGTACCACGGCCGCTACTTCATGCTCTTTCGCTCGCACCTGGATACGGGCCGCTCGATCATCGGCCTGGCCGAGAGCACCGATGGATTCCATTTCGCCCCGCGTCCGAAGCCGTTCCTGACGCCGGGCCGGGAGTCACCCTTCCGGGAGTACGAGGAATTCGGCGTCGAGGACCCGCGCATCACGCTGGTCGAAGGCGCCTACTACATCACCTACAGCGCCTACTCCCGCTACGGCGTGCGGATCGCCCTGGCGAAGACCACGGACTTCGAGTCCGTCGAGCGTGTCTCTCTCATCACACAGGCCGACTACCGCAACACGGTCCTGTTCCCGGAGAAAATCGGCGGCCGCTATGTTCGTCTCGACCGGCCGCACTCGGACATCAGCCCGTGGTCGATCTGGATCACCTACTCGCCCGACCTGGTCTACTGGGGCGACTCGCGGGTCATCATGAAGCCGGTGCCGTACCACTGGGATGAGATGAAGATCGGCCCCGGCGCCCCGCCGATCAAGACCGGCAAAGGATGGCTGAGTATCTATCACGGCGTCTTTCCCACGATGGACGGCGCCGTTTACCGCCTTGGCGTCGCCCTGCACGACCTCGCCGACCCCGCCCGCATCCTGGGCGTCTGCGACCGCTGGATTCTCCAGCCGGAGGATCCCTGGGAGGTTGTCGGCTACGTCCACAACGTCGTCTTCACCTGCGGCGCCGTTCCCGAGGACGACGGCACGCTGAAACTCTACTGGGGCGGCGCCGACAAGGTGATGTGCGCCGGCACCGCCCTCATCGACGAACTCGTGGACGCCTGCCTGACCTACTCTCGCCCGCCCCTGTAGCCCGCTCGTAGTGTGCTCGTAAGAGCATATCCCTGGTAAAACCAAAGAGAAGAGGCGGTTCAGGGTGCGGGAATGGTGGGCCTGCTCCACGCACAGGGAGCCGCTGAATCGGACGCGTCGGTCCGTCTGGAAGTAAGATCACACGTGCCCGGAACCAGAAGAAACCGGGCACAAGCGGAGGCGGCCGGAGTCAAGAAGGCGAAGCCCTGAATCGGACTGCTTCCGTAGGAAAGGGACCCCAAACGCGATGCATCGCGTTTGGGAAGGGCTCCCACCGGCGAAACAGGGCCGGTGGGGACCCGAACCCAATCCGCCGATGGGCCGTCTGCCCAAGGGGTTCGGCCCATGAACCGCCTCCGGAGAACGTTGGAAGGGAACGCGACGTGGTTGGGATCCCGAACCGACGGCCGGTACGTGCGTGGCGTCTACACCCCTGAACCGCCCTTG
>JAMCWO010000165.1 GCA_023481165.1 Planctomycetota bacterium
GAAAACTCCGGTCGCAGCACGGCTTTGGCCGTGATCTCGAAGACTGCGGGACCGAAGTGCAAGCCCAGCCCGGTGCCCGCCAGAAACCCGGCCCCAGCGCCCACGAACCCCACGAGCACTGCCTTACCAAGAAACAAGACCATCACCCTGACGGAACTGTATCCCAGCGCGCGCAGCAGGCCGATTTCCGGCTGACGGTCGCGCACATTCATGATGGCCAGCACGCCGATCCATACGCCGCAGGCGATGAGGACGAAGGGCAGCAGGACGGCGAAGATATTGCGAATCATCTGCCTCTGTTTTGCCCGCGTGTCCGCCAGCGACTTGGCCTGAAAGACCTGCACGTCCGGCAGAATGGAGGCGATCTCCTTCCGCAGGGTCGCCATCGGATCGCCCTGGGCGAAGCACAGGCAATCGACCGCCTTGATCGCGCTGATCCGTCCCGGCTGGCCCAGAATCTCCTGCGCATCTTTCAGGCTGCACTGGATCCGCATATCATCCAACTCGCCGGACTCCGCCAGGCAGCGCTCCACTTGCAGCTTCTTGCCGTTGAAGTCGAGGAGGTCGCCCTTGTGAATCGAAAGGATTTCGGCCACGCGGTACCCGACATAGGCCGTCCCCGGCACCACGGCGGCCGTCATGGCCCCCTTCGCTTCCCCCGGCGCGGCCACCTCCGGAGCAATTCCCGTGAGCACGATGTCGAGATCACGCCACTTCATCTTGCCTTCCAGCGTCGCCAGGAGATGGTTATAGGAGAAGCTCTGCTGCGCGGCGAGCTTCTGCAGGTGGGATTCGGGCATCGTTTTATCGGGAATCCCCACGAGCAGAAAGCCGCCGATGTCCACATCGGAGGCGACGATCCGCAGGTTATAGCCCATCTTCAGCATCAGCCGGGCGGTCTCGCGCTCGGACGCCTTGGAGGCGGTGAGGAACGCCACGAGGAAAGCCACCGCCGTCGCCACGGCCAGCACCGCCAGCAGGAAGTTGATCTTGCGGTGCCAGACTTCTTTGAAAATCATGCGCGGGATGTACATATTACTCCAATGCGGTCTGGGGAATGTAGGCGAGCGAGGCTTGGATGGAGAACCCGCAGGTACAGCCGGAACTGGCCTCCGGAATCAGTACCAGGCCACCGGCCGGGATCATGTTGATCCAGCAGCCCGGCCGGGAGACGCTGTTGAGCCGGATCGGCCCGCCCTGCGGCCCCAGATCATACATCCAGGGATTGGCCCCTCGCCAAAAGAGACACTGCGCGGAAGCGGAAACGCCGCCGCAACCGTGTCCCCGCCGGTCGAATTTCCAGTCCTCGACCTTCTTGCCCTCATGAAGCCCGTACGCATAGGGCCAAGCATAAACAACCTCGCCGATGATGGTGGGCTGGCGATTGTATTCGCCGTGCTCCCCATCGCTCGCCAGTTCGCTGTCATGGTCGGCATGCCACAGTTCCGCCGCCGACTCGGCGTCGTAGGCGTCAAAGTAGTAACGGACGCACTTGCCGTCATACCGTGAGCCGCTCAGCAGTAGAACCCCTTGCGCATAGCTGAGAAATACCGGCTCTTCGAAATGGCTGACGTCGATCTTCTTTTTGAGGATGGTCTTCCCGGTCTTCTGATCCAAGCCCACCAGGTACTGGTCACCGCCGGCGAAGAGGGCCTTGACCGGCAGCCGGCCCAACTTGTCGGACAGGGCCTCGGGGCTGTGCGTCTGGACGAAGAAGATCCGCGACCCGGCCGCTGTGATCGTATTGTTGAGAATGACGCCATCCTGGTAGGTCCAGAGGAGCGAGTCGTCGCGTTTGTCCTTGGCGAACAGGTAATCGCTCGTCACGAGCTTCATGCCTCGATTCCAGAGGGCCACGTCCCCCTGATAGCTGGTTTCCGTGTAGGAAGCGCCCTTCTTGCAGCCCGACCCAAAGAGGATCGTCCCGGCGTGGGCGACATAGCCCCATTTGTGCCACACGCCGCGGACGGGCTGCGGCATGGCATAAGTCGTCTTCGGCTGGCCGCTGCGGACGTCAAAAGAGCGGCATCGGTCTTCGGCCGCAAGGTACAGAGCCTGCTCATCGACGGCCATGCTCCCGGCGTCGAGGAAGGAGCCCAACCGGCGGGAATCCGGCACATCGATCCGCCACAGGATCGTGCCATTGTACGCATCCAGAGCGAAAACCACGCAGTCGCCCGGCACGAACAACCGGCCGTCTTTATACAGCGGTGCGACGTTGCGGTGGTGCCGGTCGATCATCTCGCGCGGCCCGGGCGCGCCGAACCACTGCACGGCGCACCGGCCCCGGATCAGCTTGTCGCCGCTGCACGCGCTGTTGCCCGGCTCGGCGTATTGATGCGTCCATTCCCCTGCGCCGGCGAGGCTGCCCCGGCGGAAGCTCCCCCACACGAGATCGCCGCGCGTGGCCACCTGCCACTGCGCCCCGGCCACCTGTCCCCATTTCTGCATCCGCCCGTCGCCGTCCGCGTCCACGGGCGCGCCGAGGATCAGTACGCCGCCGCACGGACGCAGCACCCGGAGCAACTCCGTGGGATTGCCGGGATAGTGTCGGCCGTACAGCATGCCCTCCATCACCACCACATCGGCGAAGTAACTGGTAAAGGGGAGCCTGTCGCCGGCAATATGATGCACCGCGATCCGCCCATACAGGCCGGCGGCATCGAGGAGCCGGCGTGCCTCCTCCGCGCGGCCGGCATCCGTGTCCACCGCGACAATCTTGAGCTCGCTGCGCTGCGCCAATTCACAGGCCAACCGGCCCATGCCGCCATCCAGGACCAGACAGTAGCCTTTCGTCGAGGGAATCTCGCGCAGGATATGATCCGCCGCCTCCCCATACCGTTTGGCAAGCTCGTCTGACGCAGGTGGGATAGGTCGCGTCTGCTCCGCGACCATTCTCGACTCCCCATCCACCGCATGCCGGAAGCAATGGATGTACCCGCTATCTGTGCTGACCAACAGCGAACCCTGCGCTATCGACAATCCGAGTGCCTTGCCCTCGACTCGGCCCGTCCAGACAATGTGACCGTTCTCCACCTCCACCGCCGCCACTTCGCCGTCGCCGCCGACGAACAGGGTCTTGCCCGCCAGGATCATCGCATACGGGTAGCCGCAGCCGGTGGTCCAGAGGTAGCACGCCTTCATTCCCGCATCCAGCTTGCCGATCTGGGCATTCAGATCTTCGATCTGGCGGACCGCCTCCTCGGCTTCGGGCTTGGGCTTCTTGCCCATGGACTTCTTCATCGCCTCGCGTTGGCGCTGCAGCGCGGTGCGCTGCCGGGATAGTTCCAGATAGCGCCCGCGCTCGAAAGCGGACACTTGCCGCTCCGACTGCAGGTAGGCCATGCCCCCCGAAACCACCATCCGCAGGCCGCCAAATGTCGCAATGGAGTCCTTCGTCCGGACATCGCCGGCCTGCAATTCCTTCGGGCCCCGGCCCGGGCCGCTGACGAGCACATCCTCGATCAGAAGTGCGTACGCGCCGCCCGCGCTGGGGATGGTGCCTTCCGCTCTTCCTTCCGCACGGGTGAAGATCGCCGGGTTGGTCCGTCCCGTGGGCAGGTACAGCCGCTGGGCGGAGGCCAGCATGTATCCTTGCGGCGAGACCAGAATCTTCTGCCGGTACTTCAGTGTGCCGGTCCGGGCGTCCAGCGCCGCCAGGTAGGTCCCGTCCTCCGGGAACAGGCCCGCCGTGCAGTACACCGTTCCAGCATCGACCACCAGGCCGGTCCGGATGGGCCAAAGAGAAATCATCCGCCCGTTGCCGGGGACCATCCGTTCTTCCGGCGCGATGCGCTTCTTCCAGACCAGCGTGCCGTTTTCGCCCGAGAGGCAGTAGACACAGCCGTCGTCCGAGCCCGCGTAGACCCGGCCCTCCGACAACGTGGGCGCGAAGCGGACCGGCCCTTCCGTAAAATAGGTCCAGCGAACCCGGCCCTGGGCCGCATCCAGCGCGTAGATCTTGTCCTGGGAAGAGGAACCGAAACAGACCATGCCACCGGCGGCGGTCGTGGGAAAGGCGTGGTCATACGTCTCCAGGGGCCGCAGGTCATAATGATAGTGGAAGAAATCCTGTTTCGCGGGTCCGGGCCAGGCTGGTGAAGGCGCCTGCAGCGGCTTGAAAGTCCACGCGGGCTTCAGAGGCAAGTCCAGAGACATTTCCGTGACGCCACTGCGGGCGTTGTCGTGCATATACGTCGGCCAGTCCTGGCCGCGCGCCAATCCCATGAGCATGATGAGCAGATAGCCCACCGGCAGCATGGCTTGCCTCATGATTTTCGCGCCCTCAAGACAATAACCACAGATACCACCCCAACCAGCGCCACCATACCAGCCAAGGAGCCGGCGAGAACCTGCCCCACCACCTTGGACGACGGAGGACGGACATCGGAGGACGGCAAGGCCTTCTGTTCTCCGCCCTCCGTCTTCTGTCTTCTGTCCTCTGTCCTCTGTCCTCTGTCCTCCGTCTTCTGTCCCGCGTCCTGCGGCTCCGGGTTGCCGACCTCGATCTCGCGGTACTCCAACGGCACGCCGGGGTAATCGAACCCGCCCATGCCGCGACGGATGATGGAGACCATCTCCATTTTCGCCATCGGATTCTCCGGATCGTAGCCCAGGCTCTGCACCACCTTCTCGTGCAGAGTCTCATCCCAGCGGGCCGGCAGCATGGTCCCTTGCAGCCACCGATGATCGAGGCCGCATTCGCAGTCCCCGCCGATGACGGAGAGCAGTTGCGTCAGGTTGCCGGCGGTCAGGGTCGCGGCGTCGAACAGCGGGCCGAGCCAGCGGCCCCGGCCGTAGAAAACCGCTGCCCGCGGCTGGTTGACATCCTCGGCCTTGAGGTGGAGGGTCCAGAGCAGCACCTGCTCGCGCGCCCATGACTTCTGGTCCAGGACCACAAGTGCGGGGGGCGTGTTGATCGGTTTGGACTTCGCGGGGGTGGGGAGGAATTCCAGTTGTTCGCCGATCTGACGGATCGCCGCCGCGATGGTCTCCCGCGCGGTCGCATTGGCCCGTGCCTCAGGTCCTTCAATCAGGAGCACCACTCCGTAGGCGTCGGCACACTTCTCCAGGATCTGCCGCCGCAGCGGGGAGTCCAGGATGCTTCCCAGAGCCGCCGGAATCGCCTGCGCCAGTGAGGTTTGTGTCGAGGGCGTCCCGCCCTCGGATCGCGGGCTGGAAGCCCGCGACACGTCCAGGGGCATCGATTGGCCGTCCGGCGAGACCAGAAGCGCGGCCGGGAAATGACCGATCCCGTGTGTCTTGGCAAGTTCCATTACCGCCTGATTGGCGTCCGCACCGGCCACGACCAACTGGAGCCGGATATTCGTCTCCGCCAAGGCAACGTCCATGGCGTCTTTCAGGCCGGAGACTTCGCCGGCGGGAGTATTCTCAGGCAGGTATACGAGAAGCCGATAAGGCTCGATCCCCACATCGATGAAGCCGACTTCACGTACGTTGTATTCACAGCCGGATGCCGGATAAGGTCGAAAGGCGAGACAGCACACGGCCACCACGATGAGCCATTTCAGTCTAATCACTTTATGATACTCCGTAGCAGGGGCGTCCCGCCCATGGTACTCACGGCCAGAGCCTGCCCCCGTGAAGGCGGGGGATGGCCGTGTTACGTTCCTTGGGACGGGCCAAAGCAAAGAACCTCTCCGTCAGTCAGGGTGACAACCGCCCTGCCGGCCCCGTCCACTGCCAGACCCCACGGAGCCGGCGGTTTCGGCAGCGGCTGCCTCCAGAGAACGGCACCGTCGGCCAGGCTCAAGGCAACCAACTCCTTCTCGGCGGCCAGCAGAACGGCATTGCGGCAGACCGCCATCGCAGAAGCTTTCTTGAACTCGGCAGACCATGCAGGCTTGGTAGAGGGTGCGATCTGGCCCCAATTGACCTGGAACCGGTTGCCGGGATTCGCCATCTTGCGGGCGAGTCCCTGGTGGTCGAAGTTCTTGAATCCCATCACTCGCTGCGTACGCGCATCCGCCGTCCACGCGATGGACGTGTCCTTCATTGAGGCCAGGAAGACACGATTGAATACGGTGCCATCATAAACATCATATGCCGGATGTCCATAGAACGGTTTGCCGCAGGCGACGACCTGATCACCGAGCAGGGACAACTCCCAGCCGCGCGGCATGCGTGACGCGCACTGGGCCAGTTGGGCCCCATCATTCAGGCACTTGCCCGTCGCGGCGTCATAGACCGCCGGCGAAACCGAGGTCCCGCCCGGCATGTAGAGCTTGCCTTCGTGCAGCAACAGGTGCCCCTGCACGCTCACGCCCGTATGAGCATCCTGATCGAGATGGCCCGAGGTGCTGTTGTGCCACTTGAGCGCCCCGTCCGCGCATCCACTGCGTAGACGTATGTACCGTCGTAGTTGGCAATCCCGGCGGCGAAATATGCGGTGCCTTTCTCCACGAGGACACCGGTCGCCACCGGCCACGTGGACATCAGGGTCCCGTAGACAGGGATAACGCGTTCCGCCGGAGCGGCCCGGAAGCGCCAGAGCGGGGCGCCGGTCCCCGCGTTGTAGGCGTACATCCACCCGTCACCGGAGCCGACGAAAGCCCGCCCATCCGAGATTGTCGGGGGCATGCGGATGGCGCCGCCCGTGGACGCCTTCCAACGAAGCGTGCCGGTTGTCATGCTGATGGCCCGCACAATACCGTCCGCGCCCCCGACAAACGCGAGCCCGCCGGCTGCCACCGGCGCCGACATCGGCGGCAGCCCCGGAACGGTGGAGGTCTTCGGATCGAACTGCCAGAGCAACTGGGACTTCTCGGCGATATTCGCCGATGTGGCCGCACTGCACGCGTTGTCCGCCCGGAAGGTGGGCCAATCGCCCGACTGTACCGGGAAATTGGGATTTCGCAGGCCGGCGTAGCTCGCACTGACGAGGCGCTCGCCCGGCGTGACTGGAGGGGTGAAATCGAATCCACCCGCAGGGCCGAGACAGGTGATCCCGTACAGTGTCAACTGGCAATCACACACCGAGGGCCACCAGTACAGCAGACCGTTGGCCACCGTCACGCCTTCCTGGCACACCGGCCGCATCGGCGAGACCCACTGCGGCCGCAGGGATGCCGTGTCCAGCCGGACCGAGCCATCGTCCGCGCGGAAGAAGATGGCATCCGCGGAACCGGTCGGGCGCGTGCAGGCACGACGCGGCTGCGCGATCTTGGCGAGCACCTCGCCCGTCAGGGGGTCGAACTTCAGGCTGGGAAACTTGTCGATCTGGCCGCTGATGCCGTACAGGCCATCATCGCGCAGGACAAGCTGGAAGTTGCTGTAGGCGTTCTCCCACAGGATGCGGCCATCTTCCGCCGAGACCGCCAGCAGTTTCCCCACGCATGGCCCGGCGAAGTACAGGGCCTTGTCACTGCACTTGAGATAACACGTGGTCCGCCAATTCGTGCGCCAATCCTGGCGGTTCTGGTATTCGCCCAGCGCGGCGAACAGCTTCGAGTCATGCTGCGGCGTCTTACGCCAGACCTCGTTGCCGGTCTTGGCATCGAGACAGGCGAGATAACTGCCGAAGCGGAAGAAGTAGATCTTGCCATCTTTCATACAGATGGCCCGGCCATCCATTGGGTCCTGCTCGCGGTGACTCCAGAGGACTTTCTTCGTTTCGGGGTCAATCGCCAGAATATGGCGGCCGAAGCCCCACGGGTTCTCGGGTTGGTTCCAGCCCTCGGAGATTGGGTCCCAAGGCCAGCCGTGGTTATTGGATTTCCACCGCTTCGTCGGGTCGCGCTGCTCCTGCTCGCCCATCATGGCGTACAGGACGCCCTTCTCCCAGGCCATCCACTTCCAGAACGTACCGCCGGCCACCTCGACGGGCGGGATAATCTCCTCCAGCAGCTTGCCGGTGGCCGTATCGATCACCTTGCAGGATTTGTCGTCACCGACGTACAGCTTTGCCGGCGTCGCGACCATCGTGTTGCGGTGGATCATCACCCCTTCCGTCAGATCCCGCTGCCACAGAATCGAGCCGTTGTAGCCGTTGAATGCGACGAGCTTGTTGAGGTAAGGCTCCTCCCGTTCCTTGAAGGCCACGTGCCCGAACGCCTTGAACATGCGTCCGGCGGACGACACGCAAACTTGAGGCAACGGCGCATACCGTGGCTCCGCCATGAATTGGGTCAGATACGGCGCTACGATCACTTTATCGTTCGATTGCGGGTTGTTGTCGGGCCCGTGATAAGGGTGGGTCCAGTCGTCCGCACCCTGTGGAAAAGGCTTCGTGACCGTCTTGTCGGGGAGGATCACCTTGCCCGCCGGCCGAACGACCCGCAGCATCTCCTCCGTCGAGAACCCTGCGGTATTCCCCAGAGCAACGACGACATCAGCGACACTACTGGCCAGATGCAGCTTCTGCGCACCTTCCGCCACGAAGACCCGGCTTCCATAGTATCCGGCCCTTTCCACCCGGCCGCAGGCCGACACGAAATCCCTGGTCCGCGGCAGTTGCATGTAGATCAACAGCTCGGTCCCTTTAGCCAGTTCGAGGGCCCGATCGCAGGCCCCCTCGCCCACGACCACGCAAATCCCGTGGCTGGCCCCCACCGCCTGCACGACCTCCTGCGGCGATAGAGCGCGGGAGGAGGCGAATCCGGGCATTGAGAAGACAAGGATGGCACTCAACAATCCCATGACCATAGCGCGGCTCATACGCTCCCCTTTCAAAGTCCTCGTAGGTCGTGCATCAGGAGCACGACATCTTCAGGCGAGCGGGGACGGGGACCCCAAACGCGATTCATCGCGTTTGGGAGCCCAAGCTCACCCTACGAAGAGTCCTTCGAACGACCGCTCTATCCTACTGGGCGGCCCCGGCCCTGTCAAAGGACTTGCGGCGTGATTACAGCCGGCCGCTGCGGAGGATGGAAATGATCAGCACGATGCCCAGAACGGCGGCGATCAGGTAACCGACGATGCCGAGGGAGCGCAGCCAACCGCTCAAAGGGACCAGCAGGCTGGAAGCCACGACCAGCCCCGCAATGACCAAGGCAAAACTGATGCGATCGGAGCTGCGGTCCAGGGTCCTGATCAGGCTCTCCAGGTGCTCGTGCTGGATCTGGACTCGGATGTTCCCCTGGCGCAGCTTGCTGAGAATGATATTCAGGTCGTCCGGCAAGCGGGTCATCAGGTCGCCGGCATCCTCGGTCATGCGGCGCAGATAGCGCAGCAGCCGCCGGGGCTGCCAGTCCTGAAGGCTCGACTCTCGGGCAAAGTGCCGCAGCGCCTGAATGATGCTGAAATCCGGGTCCAGCGTCCGCGCAAATGACTCGACCGTGGCGATCGCCTTGAGCATGAGGGTAAATTGGGACGGCAGACGGACGTAGTTCGAGCGAAACAGATCGAAGGTCCGGGTGACGATCATCCCGAAGGGAATGCTCCGCAGGGGCAAGTTCTGGTACATGTCAATAATCTGATCCGCCCCCGCGATCAGCCGGGCCCGGTCGGTCCTTTCTTCGAGCATGTCCCGGCGTTCCAGGGCCCGGGCGATCCGCGTGGGATCGTTGTCCACGATGGCCAGGATCATCTCGTTGAACAGGCGGCGGTTTGGCAGCGAAAGCCGGGCGACCTGACCGAAGTCGATGGGGGCCAGGACATTGCCCGGCAGCAGAAAGAAGTTGCCCGGATGCGGGTCCGTATGGAAGAAGCCCTGCTCGAAAATCTGCCGCAGCACGAAATTCGCGCCCCGCCGGGCCACCACCTGGCAGTCCAGTCCGTGCTCCTGGAGAATGGCACAATTGCTCGGCTTGATCCCGTCGATGTACTCCATCGTCAGGACCGCCTCCGTGCAGTACTTCTCATAGACCCGGGGGATGTGGACCGTGGCATCGCCGGCAAAGACCCGCCGAAACCGCAGCAGGTTCTGGCGTTCGTTCGCCAGGTCCGTCTCTTTGGTGATCGTGTCCACCAATTCGCTCACGATCTGCTGCGGGTCGACCGTGCTGTCCTTGAAGAGTGTCGCCTTCAGAATGGGCGCCGTTTCCTCCAGAATCTGGCATTCCGTATTGATGATCTGGACGATGCCGGGCCGGCGTACCTTGACGGCCACATCATCGCCTTCCTGTGTGACAGCGCGATGGACCTGGGCGATGCTGCCGGCCGCCAGCGGCGCCGGGTCGAAACGGGCGAAGATTTCCGCCAACGGGCCGTGCAATTCCTGCTCGACCTCGGCCTGGATCACCTCCGGGGCCTCCGGCTTGACTTGATCCTGCAGATGCTCGAGCGCGTGCACATACTCCGGCGGAATCAGGTCCGGGCGCGTGCTGAGCAATTGCCCGAGTTTGATGAACGTCGGACCCAACTCCTCCAGCGCCAATCGCAACCGCTCCGGGCGGGTCGGGCCCTCCACAGCGCGGCGCACGCGCCGGGGGGCGACCCACTCATGGAATTGCAGCCGGAGTTTCGACTGCAGCGCATCCGCCGCCTCCTCGAAGCCGTACTTGATCAGCACGGCCACGATGTGACGGTACCGCCGCAGCCGGTACAGACGGCTTTTCAAACGCGGCTGCCAGAGGCTCAAGGGCAGGACTCCGGATTCAGAAGACGGACGACAGAGGGCGGAGGACGGCAGATCTTCTGTCCTCTGTCTTCCGTCCTCCGTCTTCGCGACTCACGCCTCAACGGCGCTCTTTGCCAGTAATTGATCGAGCTTCAACTCGATCCGCAGCAGATCGTCCTTGGTCGCCAGATGCAGATTGTTGACCGTCTGCCGAACCTGGTCGGCCACCAGGCGCTGGAACTCCGCCCGCGTCCGGTCGGCGTTATCCATGACCTCCTTGACGAATCCGCTGCGAGCCTCGCGCTCAGCCTGCCCTTTGCTGACGTATTCGTCAAAGAGCTTTTCCGCGCGTTCCCGGGTCATGGTCAACGCCCCGAGTCCGGCCAGCATCAGCTTGTCCAACGTTTCAAACATAGATTCCACCTCCAATGCCGCTCTTTCGAATGGTTCCTAAGGCACTAACAAGCCGGAACTAAGTACGTTGTCGAGCAAGGAGCGTGCGGTTGGGCCTAAGGTTTCTCCTAATTTGTCAACCCTGACGAGTGGACCTGCACGACCAGGGGCTAGGACAGTACAATAGCCAGACATCCTGTAGGAGAGATGGACATGTTTGGAAGAAAAATACACCTGTTTACCCTTTTCGGCTTCGAAGTCGGCATCGATTTCACGTGGTTTCTACTGGCCATCCTGTTGGCGTGGTCGCTGGCCCAGGGTCTCTTTCCCTACTATTACCGGGGGCATTCCACCGCAACCTACTGGTGGATGGGCGCGGCCGGCGCGCTGGGCCTGTTTCTTTCCATCGTGTTTCACGAGTTCTGGCATTCCGTCATCGCCCGCCACTTCGGCCTGCCAATGAAAGGCATCACGCTGTTCATCTTCGGCGGCGTCTCCGAGATGGAGGATGAGCCGCCCAATGCCAAGACCGAGTTGCTGATGGCGATCGCCGGGCCGATCTCCAGCGCCGTCCTGGGCGGCATGTTCCTGGCGGCCTACTGGGGCGGCTATTCGGCCCGTTGGCCCGAGCCGGTCTGGGGCGTCCTGCAATACCTCGGCTGGCTGAACCTGGTGCTGGCCGTCTTCAACATGATCCCGGCCTTTCCCCTGGACGGCGGCCGCGTGCTCCGATCTATCCTGTGGGCCGCCCGGGGCGATCTGCGCTGGTCCACGCGGATCGCCGCCGCCTTCGGCTCCGGGATGGGCGTGCTCCTGATCCTGCTGGGACTGTTCGCCTTCATCACGGGCAATATCATCACCGGCATCTGGTACTTCCTGATCGGCATGTTCATCCGCGGGGCCGCCCAGATGTCGTACCGCCAGGTGCTGATCCGTAATGCGCTCAGCGGCGAGGCCATCTCCCGCTTCATGGAGTCGAATCCGATCGTGGTGCCGCCCTCCATCTCGATCCATGAGCTGGTGAACGATTACATCTACCGCTACCACTTCAAGATGTTTCCCGTCACGACGGACGGCACCTTGCTCGGCTGTATCTCCTCCCGGCAGGTGCAGAACATCCCACGCGAGCAATGGGACCAGCGCCACGTGGAGGATGCGCTGACGACGTGCTCGCTGGACAATACGATCCCGCCGGACACGGATCCCATGAAAGCACTGTCCCTCATGAACCGCACCGGCAACAGCCGGCTCCTGGTGGTCGAGGGAGATCACCTGGTGGGCATCATCACCCTCAAGGACATGCTCAAGTTTCTCAACCTCAAGATGGATTTGGAAGGCAAGTAGTCACGCGACGGTGATGTCCTGGTCCAGGTAAACATCCTGCACCGCATGGAGCAGCGCGATGCCCTCCTGCATCGGCCGTTGAAAGGCCTTGCGCCCCGTGATCAGCCCGGTGCCGCCCGCCCGCTTGTTGATGACCGCGGTCCGAACGGCTTGCTGCAGATCGTTCTTGCCCGAGGCTCCGCCGGAGTTGATCAAGGGGACTCTCCCCATATAGCAATTCACCACCTGATAGCGGGTCAGATCGACGGGGTGGTTCGAGGTGAGCTTCTGGTATACATCCGGATGGGTCTTCCCGAAGCCCAGGGCCTGGTAGCCGCCGTTATTCGTGGGCTGCTTCTGCTTCACGATATCCGCTTCCATGGTGACCGCCAAGTGATTCGCCTGTCCCGTCAGGTCGGCGGACGTTTCGTAGTTCACCCCGTCTTTCGTGAAGTGCTCGTTCCGCAGGTACGCCCACACCACCGTAAACAGGCCCAATTCGTGCGCCTGTTGGAAGGCGGCGGAGATCTCCTCGATCTGCCGGCGTGACTCCGGCGAGCCGTAGTAAATAGTCGCCCCGACCGCCACGGCGCCCAAGTCAAACGCCTGCTCCACGGACCCGAAGAGCGTCTGGTCGTAGGTGTTGGGATAGCTGAGCAGCTCGTTATGGTTGAGTTTGACGATAAACGGAACCTTGTGTGCATACTTTCGGGAGACGGCTCCGAGCACCCCCAGGGTCGAGGCTACCGCGTTGCACTGTCCCTCTACCGCCAGAGTCACGATGTTCTCAGGATCGAAGTACTCCGGATTCGGCGCAAACGAAGCGCCGGCCGAGTGCTCGATGCCCTGGTCTACCGGAAGGATGGACAGATAGCCGGTGCCCGCCAGTCGGCCGTGATCGAACACCGCCTGCAAGCTCCGCAGCACACGCGGCGACCGGTCGGTGAGAGCGACAATCTCGTCGATGAATGTCGGCCCCGGCAGGTGCAGCATGTCCCTGGAGATCGTTTCGCACCGGTGGCTCAACAGATCCTCCGCCTCCGGCCCCAGAATCTCGCGTAGCCGCTTATCCATCTTCTACTCCTTAGGATGTACAGAAAATACCCAGTCTCCTCACGTTGCCCACTATTCACTTCCGTCCGCTGGTGTCTCATCTCGTCGGCGCTGCGACCCCACAGAATTACTGAATTGCTTTCTTAGTACGACACTCGCATGATGATGGTGCAGATAGGGAAACTCCTGTGCCGGGCCCGTCCAAGCGCCTTCGGGTGCCGGCCGGCAGCCGAGGCAAGACCAGGGAAATGCGTCTTTGCCGCGTTGAAGATAAGAGGTTCCCTGATTTGCGGCGTTTCGTGTTCCGTTACGCTCTTGAGTAGGTACGTTTGGTCGTATGGGTGTAGAACCTGTCAGGTATGGCGTCGCGGCTGCCAAGTGCGCCGTTGGATCCGGGAGAGCAATGCCGTCCTCGGAACCTGATTTCGGTTGCAGGTGGGCACAGCGGCGACAGGCGGCGGACGTGAGGTCCCCATCCCCACACGCCGCTCCTAACGGGACCGGACGAGTTGACGCCAACACGCAACGGCTTCATGGAATCCCGCCGAGGCGAGACGACACATGCCGGGCTGCGGACCAGATATTTTTCGAGAACTCGCAGAAAATGACGACGTAATTCTTGACAGGTCCTGCGTAGCCGACGATAGTGTAGATTTCATATCCAACCCTATCGGAAGGCAAGAATCTGCGGCAGGATGCTGAAGATGCGTCAAAAATCCGCGAAGTCAAGCCGGCGTACGAGGGCCTCGTTCAACGCGGTCAGGGAGGAATGATCGATGAAGATCAGGACGCTCATGCTCGGTTGGGAGTTTCCACCCTATATCAGCGGCGGACTCGGCACGGCTTGCTATGGACTGACCAAGGCGATGGGCCGTATGGGAATGGAGGTGACATTCCTTCTGCCTCGGATGGGCCCGGTGCGGATGGCCGGCAATCCGGAGATGACCCTGGAGTCCGGTTTTCCTCATGTTCGTTTGCGCGCCGTCCCCTCGAGCCTGATAGCCTACGGCCGGCGTGGGAATCCCCCGTCGGCCCAGCCGGCGACAACCGGAGCCGCAGTGCTCGAAGAAGAGCCCGGGGGCCCCGCTCCCTACGGTCCCAACATCTGCGAAGAGGTGCAACGATATGCGCTGCGGGTGATGAAGATCGCCGAATCCGAGGAATTCGATGTCATTCACGCGCACGATTGGATGACGTTCCCCGCCGGAATCGCCCTGTCGGCCCGCAGCGGCAAGCCCCTGGTCGTGCAGGTCCACTCGACCGAGTTCGACCGCAGCGGTGAGCACGTCAACCAGTATGTCTACGATATCGAGCGGCATGGTATGCACGCGGCGGCCAGGGTTATCACCGTCAGCAATTACACCCGCAACATCGTCGTGAGCCGCTACTCGGTGCCGCCGGAGAAAGTGGAGGTCGTCTATAACGGCATCGACTTCAACGATTTCGGTCAGGCCGTACCGCCCCAGGCCGCGCAGGTCGGGGGCGACAAGGTCGTGCTGTTTCTGGGCCGCATCACCATGCAGAAGGGGCCGGAGTACTTCTTGTATGCCGCCAAGAAGGTCCTGGAGAGAGAGAAGAACGTGAAGTTCGTCATGGCCGGCGACGGCGACCGTCTGTACGGGACCATCGATCTGGCGGCGTGGCTCGGCATCGGACACAAGGTCTTCTTCACCCGTTTCCTGCGCGGGGCCGAGGTGGATCGGGTGTACCGGATGGCCGATCTGTACGTGATGCCGTCCGTGTCCGAGCCGTTCGGAATCGCGCCGTTGGAGGCGCTACAGCACAATGTGCCGGTGCTCGTCAGCAAATCCAGCGGAATTGCGGAGGCCTTTCGCAACGCCCTCAAGGTTGATTTCTGGGATATCGACGAGATGGCGAACAAGATCATCGCCGTTCTGCGTCACCCGCCGCTCCAGGAAACGCTGCGCACCAACGGTCGCAAAGAGGCCCTGCGCTTCCGCTGGGAGGACTCCGCGGCACGCGTCAATGAGGTCTACCACAAGGTCTTGAACGTCGCCTGAGCCGCGTGATTTTCATTTGGGGAGATTGGTTCTCATGGCTTCGGTATGTTTCTACTTTCAGGTTCATCAGCCGTATCGGCTCCGCCACTACACCATCTTCGACAGCGACACCAATTACTTCGACGAGTACAAGAACGCGCAGGTCTGCCGCAAGGTCGCAGGCAAATGCTATCTGCCCACGAATCGCCTGATGCTGGATCTGATCCGGCAGCACGAAGGACGCTTCAAGATCGCCTACAGCATCACCGGCGTGATCCTCGAGCAATTCCAGGAGTACGCCCCGGAAGTGCTGGCCAGCTTTCAGGAGTTGGCCCAGACGGGCTGCGTCGAGTTTCTGGGCGAGACCTACTATCACAGTCTCAGTTTCCTGTTCTCGCCCAAGGAGTTCGCCGCCCAGATTGACGCTCACAAGAGAGTCGTGCAGGACCTCTTCGGTCAAACGCCGCGTATTTTCCGTAATACCGAGCTGGTCTACAACAACGCCCTCGCGGAGACCCTCGAGCGGATCGGCGGTTTCGATGCGATCCTGGCCGAGGGCGCGGACCACATCCTGGGCTGGCGCAGTCCCAATTTCGTCTACCGGCCCCCGAACACGCGGCGCCTCAAGCTGCTGCTGAAGAACTACCGGCTCAGTGACGATATCGCCTTCCGGTTCTCCAACCGGGGCTGGCGCGAATGGCCGCTGCGGGCCGAAAAGTTCGGCCAGTGGGTCAACGCCGTCAACGGCAACGGCTACACGGTCAACCTCTTTGTGGACTACGAGACCTTCGGCGAGCACCAGTGGGAGGACACCGGCATCTTCGAGTTTCTCCGTCACCTGCCTGCGGAGATCCTGAAGAACCCGGACAACAATTTCAAAACGCCCAGCGAGGTGGCGGACGCCTATGAGGCCGTGGACGTGGTCGATGTGCCTCACCTCGTCAGTTGGGCCGATACGGAACGGGACCTGTCCGCCTGGCTCGGAAACCCGATGCAGTCCAACGCCATTCACGAGCTGTACAACCTGGAGGGCATGGTCAAGGCCACGGGCGACCCGGACCTGCTCGCCCATTGGCGCAAGCTCCAGACTTCCGACCATTTCTATTACATGTGCACCAAATGGTTTGCCGACGGCGATGTGCACAAGTATTTCAATCCCTACGATTCGCCCTATGATTCCTACATCAATTTCATGAACGTTTTGGACAACCTGCGGTCACGTTGCACTCCCACGGTCCCATCGCTGCGGAGTTCCACCTTGGTCCCCATGCCCGCGTGAAGGCGAAGAGCGCCGTTTCAAGAGATGCGATAAACGGTGGGTCGGCCACCGTCGGGGCCGTCGAAAAGGATCAGCACCGTCACGCTCTCTTTCGTCTCCTCCAGGATGGCCAGGGCTTCGGCCTGACCGGTGGTCTTGGGGAGCGCTGTGATCTTGTGCGCCTGAGCGTTTCGCCCATCCCAGTAGAAGAGGGAAAACTCCCGGCCCTTGTCATAGTCTTGCGAGTCCGAATACTCCTTGGAGGGTTCGGAGCCGGCATTGCCGGCGATCAAGAGGAAACCGGACCGGATGACCGCCAGATCCCGGATACCGAGTCCCGGCCCAAGGCGCAGCCGATGCAGCGTATAGGTCGGTCGCGGTATACCGCGGAACACATCGTCCGCGCGGATTTCCATTACCAAGGCGTCGCCCTGGAGGTTGGGGCTTCGAAACCCGACGTAGAGCCGCCCGTGGCGGGCCGCCAGACCCTCAACGTTGACGCCCCGGCGCTGCAACGGCTGGGCGAAGTGCGGGCCGAGCACCGGGTCAGCGCGGAGAACATCGGCCAGACCGGCGACTTTCAGCGCGGTCGCCAGCGGTCCGCTGGGCTTGCCGGTCGCACGATCCACCTGCAGGCGGAAAATACGATAGCGATTCTGCTGCTGCTGGCCCGAGGCCTTGGCGGCCCCATGCGAGCCGACGATGTAATAGTAGTCCCCCTCAGCGGCGATCGCTTCGATATCGATTTCCGATCCGGAGCGCAGCAACGTAATCGTTTCCAGAATCCGCAACGCCTTGGCCGGCCGCACCAGTTCCACAACCTGTACCTGGCGTCCCTCATCGGCTCCCACCAAACCGAATCGATCCGAGATGAACGCCAGCCCGCTTAAATCCTTGCCTTGAACAACGTCGCCCTCGAACGAGTACCGGTCGACCAGTTCGATGTGTGTCCACGGCTTCGCATCTGTTCCGGCGGGCTGGGCCGAGTCTCCGGCGTCGCCAACCACTGCCAGGCAGAGGCTGAGGATGCATCCAAGCACCTGCTTTCGCGCGGAAACTCGTCCCCCTGCTGCCACCGCCGCACTGTCATAATCACGACGACTTCGCATAGCTGACCCCTTTCCTCCCTTCATATAGTACGCGCATCCGCCCAAGTCAATGGTCCAAGGCGGAACTGCGAGACCTTGCCAGAAGCCGTGCCGACCGGTACACTGATGAGGGAATGGTCTGCAAGGGCGAAGAATCCTTCGCCCCCACCGGGCGTACCCTGTCGGGCTCGTAGCTCAGCGGCAGAGCAGGTGGCTCATAACCACTTGGTCGAAGGTTCGAATCCTTCCGGGCCCAACTTTTGATTCCGCAAACACTTGCGAAGTCTCGCCAACCTTCGTTTCGGCTCGAAGAACGGGGTTCGCGTGAACGGGCTCCCCTACCATTTGCGAGTGCTCGCGAGTGTTTTCGCCAACCTGCTGTGCCGTCCTGTGTACCGCGCCGCCGGTATCGGCCGGGCCTTGTATCGCCCTCTCGAAATCCTCATCGCGGACTTGTAGGTAGTGCTCGCGAGCAACCGCCCTGCTGTTGCCGATCCAAGCCACAACAATATGCTCCGGGAACTGCTCGCACAACTCCGTCTCCCGCGTGCTGCGCAGGTTTTGGAAGGGCTTCGGCCAAGTCTGTAAACCGGCCTTGCGGAGAATCCGCCCGAACTGCGTTCTCAGATTCTTGTTGTCCAGCCTGTACGTTGTGATAACGTACTCGGTCCCCGGCTCCGCTTCCTCGAAAGCCGCCATCAGGTGCGGCCGAAGCTCTGGGAACAAGGGCACCTCTCGGGTCTCATGCCCGGCATGATGTTCCGTTTTCGGCGAATGGACGGTAAGCCTGCTTCTGCCCCAATCGATATCGCTCCACCTCAAGGACAGGGTCTCGCTTGGCGTCCGAAGCCCCCCAAACCGTGCCAAGGCGAAAATCAGCCGCCACTGGCCGTCCGGGCAGGCGTCCAGGACTTCCTGCGCCACAGCCCGACTGATGAACCGCTGGCGTGCCTTATTGGCCCTGACGGTGCTTTTCAGGTCCGTGAAGGGATTCGCCGGTATGAACTTGTGGCGCAGGGCCGACTTGCCGAACTGCTTCGCCAAGCCGCACCGCCGGGAAACGGTCGCTTCGCTCAGGCCCTGCCCCACCAGATACAGCCGCCACTTGTCGGCGTCCCCCTCGGTTATGCTGTCCAGGGCCCGGTTGTCGCCGAAGAAGTTGCGCAGGTTGCGGACCGTGTGCCCCAAAACCACGGCCGTCTGTGGCTTGATGTCGGTCCGGCTCTTGACATACTCGGCCAGGAAGTCGCCAAGGCGCCGGGACGGCTCAGAGCTCGGCTCGGGCTTCGGCTCAGGCGCTGCCGCTGCCCGCGGTTCGACCAGACCGGCCTTGGCGAACTTGGCATAGGCCGCATCGGGCAAGTCGGCCAGCCAAGCGGCTGCCACGGCATCGGGGGTCCCGGTCGCCTTCCTCTTCACGCAACGCTCGATCATGCCCTTGACTGTTGTCGTCTGGTCCTTGTTCGCGCGGCCCAGCCGAATCGTTCGCCTGCGTCCGTCGCCCGGGTCCACGAACAGGATACGCGTGTAGATCCGTCCATCCTTCGCTCTGTACTTCCCGACGCTCGCCATTGTCAGTCACTCCTGAGAAGTTCTTCCAGTGTGTCGCGCGCCCACGTTGCCAAGCCCTTGCCTTCGCGGCGTGCGGCTGCCCGCATTTTGTCATACAGCGCCGGTTCGACGCGCACGGCAAATTGGATGCTCTTGGCTTTGCCTGCCGGGAAACATGGCCGGCCCATTCGGCTCTTCTTCTGCTTGCTCATGCCTACACTTTACTTACTGGTATCCAGTATGTCAAGACCCTGCCTGAGATTTTTTGGCGGAATTGATCCATGCACGCAGGTCCACCGGATCATAGCGGACGGACCGCCCGAAGCGAACCGCGGGAATGTCACCATCCTGCGTCAGCGTGAACAGAGTCCGCTCGCTTATGCTCAGGGTCTTCGCTGCCTGCCGAACGGTGAGTAACAGGGGTTCGACGGTCTGCTCGGTCGTCTGTCGGAGTATCATGGAGCCACCTCTGAGAGAAACAAATCGGTATGCAGGATTCGGCGCAGCTCGCCAAGACGGGTCTGATAGCCGTCGGGGTCCATACGGGCAGGGTCCACCGGCAAGAGCAAACTCAGGTCGTCACCGGAACAGCCGGCCCGCGCGAGGTCCGCGGCCGCCCGCAACCCGTCGCCAAAGCCGGCTTGATATTCGTCTCTCGCGTTCGTTTCGTTTTCGTTTCGCTTCGTGCTCATGCTGCTTTGTCCTTTGACGGTGGAACGTAGGCAAGTCCTTCCTGGTCTCGCGGTCGTTGGATAGCGGACAAGAACCATCGGATAGGTTTCTCCTTTCCCAGGGAGTCTTTCACGTGGAGTTCAATTCGGGAAAGGTCCGTCATGGCGTGCTTCGGGTGCATACCGTTGAGGATTTCCGAGTTGAAGTGGTCGATGAAGTTCTCGATGGCTTTGTCCGCGCCGTAGTGCTTCTGCAGGAGGTTCCTGATGGGCTCCCACCTTTGGAAAATAACCGAAGTTGCGTTCATTCCGTCCCGCGCGTTTTCGTTCTCGTCCGTCTTCGTTCTTCTTACGTCTCCATTCTCGTATCCATTCTCGTCTTCGTTGGGCAGGGAATTCCCGGCTTTCCGGGAATGCCCGGAAAAACCTTCCTCTTGCTTCGTGCAGGGCATTCGGAGTGCAACCGTGCGCATCAGACCGACTTTGGGGTTTGTGAGGATGTCCAGGGCTGCCCTGAGCCGCTCGGGGGGCAGGTCCAGCATATCGGCCAGTTGATCGAAGGTTGCCGGCGTGTGGGCGGCATCATAGTAGCGGATGATTCCGCCTTCGCGCCACCTGCGAACGTTCGTCGCGACGAGCCGCGCCAACTCAACGAAGATCCCAACGACGTAGGGCGCCTCGGGCCCGGCCAGCCGCCGCACGGCTTCGAGTTGCCTGGTAAACGGGCCGGCTTCGCAAGGGTAACGCAGATACCTGAGTGGGTTCTTTCGGGGAGCTTGCCCCTCTTCGAGTTCACCGCCCTTGGCATTGACCTCGAACAGGGAATCCCATGAGTTGATCGCGAAGGCTTGGAAGTCGCTCACGTTTGCCCCCTCTCGGCTCCGGAGAGCCTTTTGCCCAACTCCGCCTGTAGGTCGGCGGTGCTGCACTTCGTCAGGCTCTGCCGCCGCAACTCAACCAGTTTCTGTTTCAATTCTTCCAGCGTCTCGGTCTCCAAGTCGCACTGATATGGATTGCCTCTGGTGCGCCGCTGGGCAATGCCCTCAAGTTCGCGGATTCGCTGTTCATGTTCAGCAAACATTCGGTGCTTGAGGACCAGGGCGACGACATCGCGTGCGGCCAGGCGCCGGACAACCGGGTCTCCGGTCTTTGCCAGGGATGTCAACGTTTGTGTCGCGTCAATCAGGCCAACACGTAACGCCATGAAGGCTTCGTCTGTTAGCACATCCGTCTGCCGCTGCACTTCGGCGGCAAAAGCAGGCTGTTGCATCCACCGCCGATAGGTAGCACGATTCAAGGCGGCCTTTTCGCAGGCTTCGGTGACCGTGGGACTTGCCAGCAGCACCGGAATGAATCGTTTCTGCTTCAGGCTTAAACTCTTTTCAGCACGCGGCATTTTGCTGCTTTCTGGCGCGACGCTCTGCACTGACATCCACGTCGATGATCCGTCCAGCTCCCGGCCATTTGGGTGTCTGTGCAGCGGCTACGGCGGCCGGATAGGTGACCCAGTTCTGTACGTCTCGATGCTGCTCGGCAAATCTTTTGTCCGCTTCGTCGGCGATCAGGAAGATAACAACGTCCTGTTCCGGTTCTTCGGCGCCAAGCACGCGTTCGAGTTGCGCTATCCGCCGCTCGTGGTCATTCACTGTCTGCCCCTTTTCTGTTGCCGTTTTCGGATCTCGATGAGGCGCAGAAGCATTGCCTGCTCGACCAGCAGGGCCATGTGCCGTTGGTATTGGCGAATGCGCTCCAGCACGACGAGCAGTTCGTCGTCGGGCCCATTGTTCAACTGCCCCTCACGTCTCTGCACTGTGGTCTTGCGATTACTCATGGTGTGCTCCTTTCGCTGGCTCATGGTCGTTTCCTTTCACGCTGTAGACGTGTTCGCCCCGCCAGTTGGTGAAGGATCTGATGCGCTTCTCCTGCCGCAGAAGCTGTAAGGCCATCGCCGTATGACCAATACTTGGCCGGCCCGTCTTGGGAAAGCGATTGGCGACGGCCCATACAATCCCTTCCAGGCCCAACCCAGTTCGCCGCCCGGTCTTCTGTTGCTCCTCGCGCAATACGGTGACAATCCTATTGCCCAAGATTCGGCTGCGAAACGGCGCCACGCTGAACGCCTACCCCAGTACCACCGTCTCGGCAATCTGCCCGGCTCGCGCGCTGAGGGCTTCTCCTTCGGCCCGCTCCCGCAGGACCCGCGCCAAGCACTCGCGGTCCGATTCCGGCGCGGTCCCGAGCGCGGCCCGCGCGATGGATGGGGCCATTTCCTTGATTTGCCGGCCACGCTGGCACCGCTGCTCATACGCGTGCCCGTCCTGCTCGCTGACTGTTTCACGGATCGCGGTCTCGGCCCCCGCGCCCAAGGTCAGCAAGCGGCTGGCTTCGGTCCTGTCCTTCTCAAGTTGATCCAATTTCTCATTGAGGGTTTTCATGGCGTTCCTTTCTGGCGGTCGATTGCCGCTCTCTCTGGGTGTGAATCCTGCCGGCCGCTTCTCGGCCATTTCGCGGAAGCGAGCCTCCCGCAACTCGGCTTTTTGTGCCGGCGATAAACTGGCGTTGATGCACGCCATAAGGCGGCCGTCTATCTCGTTCAAGGCTGCCTCTTCCTCTGCCGTCATAACTTAACCCTTTCACTTAAAGAACTGGCCGCCGACGGGAAGGCCCGTATTTGAGGGCGCCACCCAACGAGGGTACGCCGACTGGAGACTGAATAAGGGCCGGGCACGGAAAAGCCGGGGGAAAGTCCGAAACCCCGCGTGCCCGACCCCGGAGACCGGGCCCGCCCCCGTCTGGTGCCAGGGGCGGGCCCATCATGGAATGGAAACCTTGTGAGCCGTATCGCGTTCGTACGTTGCGCCACGTGCCCGCTGCTGGCCTATCTCCTCCTGCCGGGACATCGATGGCGGGACTCATCGGCAGGTCCCCCGTGCTGGCATCTTTCGCGGGAGCGCCGCCATGACTTCGGCCAAGTCAAAGCGGAGTGTCCGCGTGGAGAGTCGGATAGAGGGAATTCGCCCTTCACGCGCCCAGCGTCTCACAGTCGCGGGCCCAATCCCAATCGCGTCGGCGACGACTCCAACGGCGACAAGTTGTTGCTCTGTGTTCTGCATAGGCGCAAGGTATCCCCCCTCCGAAATGCGGTCAAAGGTGTGGGCGCGCTTTCCTCACTTGGCGCGCTTTTTGCCGCAGTTGGCGCGGTCAACCTACGTATTCTGGCTTCAAGTCCGGGAGTCCAGGCAGGCGCTCTTGGTACTCAGCCCAATTCTGGACGAGTGCTTCGGGGGGGTAGTATTTCTTGTGTCCGCGTTCGTGTCCAGGCTCTGCCGGGCGCGTGACAGGCGGAAGAGTTATCAGCGGGGGTTTGCGCCGCGCTGCCTTCTGCAGACGCTCCCTCACGCTTGCCAATCGTCCCTTCTTCAAGGGTTCGCAGCAGTACTCCCGCAAGAATTCTGCCAGTGTTATCTCCTTCCTACTCACGGGCGCCACATCCGTCTTGGGACGCTTCATCCTCACGAGCGCGGCCCTTGCCCATTGCCCGATAAGCCCGACGTCACTATCCGCGTCCCCTGTCGGCTTCGGGAGTTCGGACAGAGCAAGCTCAGGATGAACCGTCCGCACCGCTTCGGCGTTGTGACGCAGCTCTCGCACGCTCGCTTCCGCGCGGAAATCGCGAATGGGGTTTCTCACGAATTGCCCGTTGGCGAATGCGGCGCACGGGTGAGAGCCGGCCCCCTTCGGGTTTGTGAAGTACAGATCCACGACCGTGATTATCCAACCCAGCGCAAGCCGGGCGCTTCGCCAGTTCAACTCCGTGAAGGATCCGACGCTTGGGGGCTCTGCCTTGCCGTCCAGAGCCTTGCCGGGCTTCGTCTTTTTCTGCTTGGCCATAGTCCACCTGCCTTGTTCCGGGCCGGCCCGGACGGAACAGCAGGCAGGTGGCGCTGCCGTCCGTCCAGGCTGCTGGGGGGCCGTCGCCCCGCCCGGGCTTGCTCATCGGGCTGCTGCCCGGTCTATTCAGTCGCTCCCCATCATATCCCGGTCCGCGTCCTTCGGGTAGTGGCGGTCCTGCCGCCGGTCTTCGCTCTGTGCCTGCGTCATCGCGTCCAGAACGTCCGCCCGCCGCCGGGCCGCATCGACCGGCCGCGCGTAGCTCCGGCAGACATAGAGAATCGGCCGTTTCACGTCCGCGGGCAGGTCCGGCCATGCGGCCATAACCTCGCGCAGGTCGGGGTCCCCAAAAGTGGCATTTTCCCTTTTCGGTGTGCCGTCCTGCGTGCTGTTTTTTGTCACTTCCTCCGAAATCGGCGTTCTTGAAGCAGAATCAAGGGTAGTTCGAATCCTTCCGGGCCCAGTCGCCGCCTCAAGTGGAGATGATCCGCTCGGTTCCGGAAGCGGGCCCAACCCATGATCCGTCCGGCAGGTAAGCATATTCCTGGAACAAACTGAGGCTCAGCCGCATTGCTGGGCGGTCCGCGAACCACTACCCTGGCGGTGTGCCGATGAGACTATTCCAGATCGAAGACTTGAGGGCACTGGCCGAGCGCCGGCAATGGCCCTGCGTCTCTTTGTACCTGCCCACGCACCGGGCCGGCAGGAAGGAAACCCAAGGAGACCCGATCCGCCTCAAGAATGCGGTGGCCGACGCCAAAGAGCAGCTTGCCCAAGCCGGTTATCCCAAAGACAGCATCATCACGCTGCTGGAGCCGGCCAGCCGCCTCGTTAGCAGTCGCGATTTCTGGCTCCACCGGGCGGACGGCTTGGCGCTGTTCCTCGCGCCCGAGTTCTTCCAATTCTACCGCGTCCCCCTGAAACTCCAGGATGAGGTGGTGCTGGCGGACCACTTCTCCGTCAGGCAACTGATCCCGCTGTTTTCCGAGGACGGCCGCTTCTACATCCTGGCGCTCAGCCAGAAACGGATTCGCTTCTTTGAGGCCACCCGCAGCAGCATCCAGGAGCGGGTGCTGCCCGACATGCTCCGCAGCATCGCCGATCTCAAGCAGTACGATGAAGCCGAGGAGCAGCTTCAGAGCCACACCCTGGGCTCCCTCGGGGCCGCCGGAACCAGCATGGTCTTTCACGGCCAAGGCGCCATCGCCGACAAGGCCACGTACAAAGCCGATGTCCGAGGGTACGTCAACATCGTCTGCAAGAAACTGGAGAGATACCTGGACGGCCAGGCCGCCCCTTTGATCGTGGCCGCCGTGGAGTACGAGCAGTCCTTCTATCGACAGGCCAACTCCTATCACAACCTGCTGGAGCAGGGGATCGTCGGCAATCCGGATGGGCTGACCGACGACGAGATCCACCGGGCCGCCTGGGGGATTGTCGAGCCCCATTTCGCCGAGGCGAGGAGCATCAGCCTCAAACACTTCGCGGACCTCTCCCACACGGACAAGGCGACCGACAAACTCGAAGAGATCCTGCCGGCCGCATGCCACGGACGGGTCCGCACGCTGTTCATCGAGACGCAGGCCCGCACCTGGGGGAAATTCGACGTGATGTGCTCCGCCGTCGAGAGGCACGACAGTCCCGCCCCGGGCGACGTGGACTTGATCGATTTGGTGACCGTGTGCGTCCTCCAGAACAAGGGGATGATCTACGCTTTGTCCCGCGACCAGATGCCCACCGCCAGCAACGTGGCGGCGTTCTTTCGGTACTGACGCGCGAGCCTCCCGTGGTTCCTCTCCCACGGCAGCGCAGGGCTCAGGCGGGCTTGCCGCCCGGTTCGCTCGTGCCTTTCTGCAGCGGCAACTCGATCGTGAACGCGGTCCCTTTGTCCACTTCGCTGTGCACCGAGATCGTGCCCTCGTGCGCCTCGACGATCTTCTTGGCCGTGGCCAATCCCAGGCCATTGCCGCCGGAGCGCAGCGAGCAATACGGCTGAAAGAGCGTGGGAAGCCGTTCCGGCGGGATGCCGCGGCCCGTGTCGCTGACCTGAATGACCGCTTGGTCCTCCCGCCGGGCCGTCCGAATCATCAGCTCGCCCCCTTTGTCCATCGCCTGCTGGGAATTGATGAAGAGATTCAACAGGACCTGCTTCAGCGCGCCGGAGTCCGCCCGGCACAGCAAGGGATCGTTGCTGAAGCTCTGCCGGACGGTGAGCGCGTGACTATACGCCTGGGGCGAATAGAAATCGACCATGTCGCTCACCAGCTCGTTCAGATCGACCGTGGTCAACTGCAGGTCGGGACGCCGGACGTACTTCAGGAAACCATCCAGGATCTGCTCGATACGGTCCGTTTCTTTCTGGACGACGGCGATCTTGCGTGTCGCGCCGGCCAGGCTATGGCGGCACTGCTCCCACAAGACCCGGCCCGGCTCCGCCAGGTCCACATCGTCCAGGGCCTCCTTGGCCAATTGCAGGTTGACTTTGATCGTGGACAGGGGGTTCTTGATCTCATGGGCGAGCTCGCCGGTCAGCTTGGCCAACTCCGCGTCCGGACTGGCGGATTCCCGGGGAGGATCTGCCCTCTTGTCCTGCTGGGCCTGAGGCCGTAGCGTCGCGGTCTTCGCCTTGATCCCGCGCAGGGCAGCCAACATTTCACTCAAGAAGGCGTTCACGCGTTTTTGACTCCAGGGCCTCTTGCCCACCCAAAACAGGGAGCCGAAATCCCCAAGGCGCTGCCCGCACTGGGGCAGCACCTTGGAGTTTCGGCTTCATGGTTCACCAAAGCGATGGACGTTCGGTCGAAGGACCGTCGTCTACCTCTTTCCGGCGTGCTTGGGTCGGCGATCCCGATCCTCTCGGCGGTCGTCCCTCCGGTGCTCGCCGCGGCGCTCTTCGCGACGCTCTTCGCCCTGGCCTTCCTTCTTCTCTTCCTGGATGCCCATTTCCTCCAGGGCCGCCCGCCGCGAGAGCTTGTAACGGCCCTGCTCGTCGATCAAGAGCAGCTTGACCGGGATGATGTCGCCGAGTTTGACGACATCCTCCACGTGCTTCACGTAGTTCGCGCTGAGCTCGCTGACGTGGCAGAGCCCTTCCACGCCGGGGACGATCTCGACAAAGGCCCCGAAGTCCTTGATGGAGACCACCTTGCCCTCTTTGTAGATCCGGCCGACCTCCGGGGGCTGGGTCATCGCCTCGATCATCTCTTTGGCCTTGAGATGGCCGTCGCCATCCGTGCAACTGATGTAGATGGTCCCGTCCTCTTCGATCTCGATGGTGGTGTCCGTCTGCTCCTGGAGGCTCTTGATCATCTTGCCCGCCGGGCCGATGACCTTCCCGATGTACTCGGGGTCGATCTCCATGGTGATCAGTTTGGGGGCGTACTTGCTCAGCTCCGCCCGTGGGGCGCTGGAGGAAATGGGCATCCAG
>JAMCWO010000282.1:0-1388 GCA_023481165.1 Planctomycetota bacterium
GTTCGGGGCGCATCCGGATGACGCCGAGCTCAAGGCGGGGGGGACAGCGGCCCTGTGGGCGGCCCAGGGTCATCACGTCAAGTTCGTCTCCGTGACCAATGGAGACATCGGCCATGCGGAGATGTCCGGCGGACAGTTGGCCAAACGGCGCACCGCCGAAGTCAAGGAGGCCGCCAAAGTCCTGGGAATCGAGACGGAAGTGCTCGACATCCACGACGGCGAGCTGATGCCGACGCTCGAAAACCGCAAGAAGCTCGTCCGGCTCATCCGTGAGTGGAACGCGGATATCGTGATGGGACATCGGCCCAACGACTACCATCCCGACCATCGGTACGTGGGCGTTCTGATGCAGGATGCCGCCTACATGGTCACGGTCAAGTTCTTCTGCCCGGATGTGCGGCAGATGGCGAAGAACCCGATCTTCCTGTACGTGTCCGACGGCTTCCAGAAGCCGAATCCTTTCCAGCCGGACATCGTCGTCGCGACCGACAGCGTCATGGAAAAGAAGCAGGATGCCATCTGGAAGCTCCAGTCGCAGATCGAGTCGCTCTGGGCCACGGGCAACTTCGAGAAGGTGGTCCCCATCCCGACCGATCCCGCAGGTCGGGCGGCGCGCCGCAAGCAGCAGGACGAGCGCACCGCCGGGCGGGACCGGGCCGTGGCGCAGAAGTACCGGGATAAGCTGATCGAGCTCTACGGGCCGGAGAAAGGCAAGATGGTCCAGTACGCTGAAGCGTTTGAGATCTGCGAATACGGTCGCCGCCCCTCGGCCGACGAGTTGAAAAAGATGTTCCCGATCGCCGCGGAGAAATAGACCCAACAAGCTGCACCGGCTTCATTTCCGGCAGACAGCCGGATGGACTGATGCGGAGGCCATCAAGGTCCGGTTGGATCTTGCGTAGAACGGGCTGAGGCGGACTGACGCTCTGTGTCAGCGGCCGCAGGGTCATGCCTTGGCGGAAATGTGCCCTGTGCCTCATGCCGTGGCGAAGGAGCTTCCGCGGCGGGCCTGGAGGTGACGTACTCCGCGCGGGCATCGGCGATGAGACGGATCATCTGGTCGGCCTGCCGGCGAATGGCCGGGTCGGTGCTGATGACCCGCGAGCTCCACTTGGCGTATTCGCGCGTCAACTGGTGGCGGGCCTCGTCCTTGCTCATGTCGCTGGTGACGCCGAGGATCATCTCGGCGTCTTTCGTCTGGTGCATCTCCACCGGCAGGATCTTGGCGACCATCGCGCGGAGCCGCTCCCGGTCGATCTGGAGCCCTTCCGACAGTTCCTTGAGCAGCTGCAGCTCGGCGGCGGTCACCTGCCCCTTGGCGGCGGCGACCCGCAGACACAGGTCCAGAATGTCAAGTCGCCCGACGAGCGGCGCGATCTCGACGATTT
>JAMCWO010000282.1:1398-6188 GCA_023481165.1 Planctomycetota bacterium
TGAACGTGAAAGTACTGCCGGCACTCGGGGTGCTTTCGAGGCGGATCGTTCCCCCCAGGTGTTCGACGATTTCGCGGCAGATCTGCGCCACATTGATCGTGCCGCCCCGGCGAAAGAAGGCCGTGGTTTTTTGCAGGGCGCGGTCGAGCTCCAAGCGGGCGCCCTCGGAGACCTCGGCGGACCCGAAATTGGTCTTGACCCAGGCTCCAATCACGTTGACCTCGGGGTCGAGCAGTTGGCCGTTGGCCGCGCCGATGGTGAAGGCCAGGCCGACGGCCAGCGTTTTGACCCGTTGAATGTCGTCCTCGATATCCAGATAGCCGGTCTCGGTGTTCTCATAGGCCCCCAGACAGGAGGCGCAGGCGAGCGGTTCGCCCGTCACGCGCGACACGATCGCGGTCGTGTACTTCAGTTGGCGCGAACCCCGGCGCGGCAGGACGAACCAGTCCGTGGAAAGCTGGGCCGCCATGGTCCAGTCCTGCAGGACCGTGGTCGGGTGACAGAGCCGGCCCATGTCGGCCTGATAGAGGAAGTGTGACGCGGGGTTCAGCGGCCCGTGCTTGGGACGCTCCAGCACGGACAGGGGCTCGTGGGTGTTGTCGGTGACATCGCTCAGCTCGATGCGAACGCCGATCTCGAGGCCCTCCGCCGGGGCCTGGATCGTGCCGCAGATGTCCACGACCAGGGCCGACCGCCAGGAATCGCCGCGACCCTCGCGGCCGATGCGGGCCCGGCAGTGGAAGGCACTCAAGTCCGCCGGCAGACCAAAGCCGGCGGGCGTTTCCGACTCCGGATGCTGGAGATGCTTGAGGCCATCCCAGCAGCGGCGGCCGAGCGTGGAGACCAGGTTGGCTAATTTACCGGGCATATCTTCTAGGGGGACTTCATTCCACCTTGAAAGGCTCCAACTCGGCGGCTTTGGGGGCCGTCTCGTCGGCGAGGGTGCCGTCCTTGTTGAGGGCGAGATCGACCTCCAACAGGCGGCCCGACTCGACGTCCTCGAACTTGCAGTGCATGCGCTGGTTCAGGTCATAGCTGTACGTGACCTGGATCGGCCGCTCGGCCGGACGGTCCGGCGGCAGCTCGAAGCTGTGCGTCGCGATGCGGTTGACGTAGGCGGGATCCGTATCCTCGCCCTGGGTAATCATCACCTCCACCCGCTTTTGTCCCTCGGACACCGTGTAGAACGTCTGGGTCACCTCGCAGGGCAGCGGCGTGTTCTTCTTCAGGATGATCCGGTTCTGCACGATGCGCCGGCCGGTCTCCTTGTCGATCGGGGCGCAGATCGTGCCGTAGCTGTGATTGCACACATCCGTCAGGCTGATGTCCTGAATGCCCGTGCGGATGCCGGCGTCCACGGCGTCCGGGTTCTGACGCATCATGGCCAGGCCCGCGTGCAGGGCGGCGCCCAGCGCCACGCACTCATCCACGTTGACCGAGCATTCGGGCGGGAAGCCGAAGATCTGCTCCAGATGGGTCCGCACCAGAGGCACCCGCGAGCTGCCGCCGACCAGCAGGACGGTGTTGACGTCCTTGGGCTTCAAGCCCGCCTCTTCCAGGGCCACCTCCACCAGCATATCCGCCCGGGACACCAGCGACGTGATGGCGGTCTCGAACATCTCCCGCGGGACCTCCACCCGCATGCTGCCGCCGGGGCCGTAGAGCATCGTCTTGGCCACGGGCCGGCGGGAGAGGGTCTTCTTGATGTCCTCTGCCTCATCTTCGTACTTGGCCTGGTCCTCTTCGGAACCGATCAGGTCCGCCGAGAACTTGTCCTTGTACATCTTCTGCAGGATTTCCAGGACCTTCTTGTCGAAGTCCATGCCGCCGAGAGCGTGATCGCCCTGCGAGCAGATGATCTCCATTTCCAGGCCCTGGACGTTCATCAGCGTGACGTCGAACGTGCCACCGCCGAGATCGTAGACGAGGACCCGGCCGGACACGTCCCGGCTCGTCGCATAACACAGGGCGGCCGATACCGGCTCGTTCACGATGCCGATGACGTTGAAGCCGGCCGCCGCGCCCGCGTCCATGGTCGCCTTGCGCCGAATCTCATCGAAGTGGGCCGGCACGGAAATCACCGCGTCCCGGATTTCGCCGATCTGGGCGGCGCTGTCCTGCCGCAGTTTCTTGAGAATCAGGGCCGACAGCTCCGTGGCCGTCCAGTCCCGGCCGTCGATGGAGACCTTGTAGTCGGGGTCGCCCATGTGCCGCTTGACCCACCGCACGGAGCGGGCGGGATTGAGGTGACGGGAGTTGAGCGCCTCGACGCCGACGCGGATGACGTTCTCTTCATCGAAGTAGAGGGCCGAGGGCGTCAACCGTTCGCCGTCCGCATTGGGAACGATCTCCGGCTTGCCGATGGCATTGAGCACCGCCAGGGAGGAAAAGGTGGTCCCGAGATCGATACCGACGATATTGCTCATGATTTTCTCCTGCGTCTACGATCACGCTCGACGAGGCATCATGCCGGGGGCGCCAGCCGGCTGATCCCGATCAACCGTAGAGTTTGACTTGCGCCGTCCTCACTACTCGATAATTCTCGTCATCTATCAGGTAACGGTAACCGGGCCGGATGACCCGGGCAATTCGGCCGGCCTGTTCCGGCTTCTTGGTAGGTTGTTTCTCTTTCAGGGCTTCCGCGAGCTTCTCCTGCCCGTGGAATTCACTGTTGAGCTCGGGCTGGAATTGCTCCACGCCGCTCGATTCGAGGGCGAAGAGCAACTCGTCCTTGATCTCTTCCAGGTGGGTCAGGGCGCTGTCGCCTTTCGGCAGGTTGGCCAGCCGGTTCTCCAGGTTGTCGACGCACCGAATCACCCGCAGGCAGAACGTGCGGATGATGCCCCAGTCATACCCGTCCTGGAGTTTCTCCACGCGGTTCTGCTGATTGGCGGCGTATTCGCGGATCGCCGAGACCTGTTGGGTCAACTCCTTGAGCGTATTGTCCAGAGGATTCGCTTGCTCGCGCGTCGCCTGTTGGACGCTCTCGGCCATCCGCTTGAACTCGGCAATCTGTTTCTGCAGGTCGTCGGTCTGTTCTTTCAGAGGATCTCTCGCCGGTGCACCTCTCTGGCCCTCCGCGGCACTGTGCAAGGACCACTGTGCCTCCGGCGACCATCCTTTGTCGCGCGAATCCTCATCGGCGAGCAGCAGGGCAACGCCGCTGTCCTCCGGCTTGGGCAGTATGGCTGAGGACGGACTGCCGGATCGGGCCACGGCCGGAACGGCTTCGTGCGGGCCCTTCCCGCCGGGAGGAACGTTGAAGAGATCGTCAATGCTCATCAGCGACGAAGAGGCAGAGGCTCCCGGCTCTGCTCCGCCGGCAGACGGAGACTCGCCGGCCGTCTCGGACAGGGTCAGCAGCCGTCTTCTCTGCTTGGGCTGCTCCTCGGCCGCCGGCGTCTCTGGCTCCTTCGGCGGCTCCTCATTGCTCAATTCGGTATTCGCCAACGCAGTCGCGGCCGGCTCGGTCTGCGTCTCGGGCTCGGCAGAACGGTTCTTCCAAGCCTGGATGGCGCGGATCACAAGCCGCAGCAGCCAGAAGATCGCACAACTGCCGAAGAGAACACCGCCAATGGACAAGCATACAATCGAGATGGTCTGAGCCGTGTCCACCTCTCCGCGGTGCTGTCGGTACTCCTCGACTTGGCTTTCCCAGCCGTGGCCGTACAGGAACTCCACGATATCGGCGGGGACCTTCTGGCCTTCGGCCAGCTTGTCCAAATCGGCGTTCAGCCGGGCCTGTTGCTCTCGGCTCAGCTCTTCCGCCGATTTGTTCCTCTGCTGGTTGTTCAGCTCCAGTACGAGCTGACTCTGCTGCGTGAGGCTCAGTTGATACCAGCGGCCGTACTTCTCCATGTACTCCTGCGACCCCAGAGAGTCGGCCGGCGCCAGGCGCCGCGCCTCCCGGCGCTCCTTCTGCGTCTCGTTGTAGAGCCAGCCGAAAGCGGCGCCTCCCGCGAGCAGCAAGACCAGACCTAGAATGGTACACTTCTGGAGCATGGTTCCTGTCAAGTTTCGTTTGAGCTAATCCGCCTATTCCATCGGCAGCCCGAAGGGGCGAATTGAGAATCTCTTGTGCTCATTCCCAGCCGCCAGAGCTCCGTTGCCGTGCTCCAAAGCACGATTTGTCTCCCGATAATGCAGTAATTCCGTGGCCGGATGGTCTGGTAGCGTCTTTTCGCCGTGCAAACCGCCTCCTAAAATATAGGAAACGCGGGGATCGGACCCAAGAGGGGTGGGCCCACGCCCCGGCCTAGGGGGCGCCGGGCCGAAAGAGGTCGGAAAAATGCGATCGGCTCGTTAGCATCCGATAATGTAAGCGGCGGGAAAGTCCGTCAATTCTGTTCAAAAACCCTTGCAACGATGATGAGAACACGGTAAACTACATTTGTTGGCGTGCGTAATGCACGTAGCTCCTGCGGCGCAAGCCGACAGGGGACTTGGGTGATTAGCTCAATTGGTAGAGCATCGCACTCTTAATGCGGCGGTTGAAGGTTCGATTCCTTCATCACCCACTCACCAGGCATACAAGGCGCCCACGGTGAGGCTCAACTGGTGATCCTTGCTGACAATAGGGCTGTCGGCGATCTCGCGGGCCAACCATTCGTACTGCGCATCGGTGAACAGACTCCAGTGCTTCGTGAGCCCATGCCGGATAACCAGCCGCAGGAAAGGGTCGAACGCCTGTTTGCCCTCGTAGGCGGGGCGCTCCGGCCGGGCTTCGTTGGGCCGGACACCATAATAATAGTCAACCAGTTTCTCGCTTTTCCATCTCACGCGCCCGGCAG
>JAMCWO010000104.1 GCA_023481165.1 Planctomycetota bacterium
GTCGCCGATGACGCAATACGGTCCGATGACCACGTCCTGGGCCAACTGCACGTCCTTTTCGACTACGGCCGTTGGGTGTATGGTCGTCATGTCAATGGTTCCTGCCTTTCTCAGACTTTTTCATCATCCCCCGGCATAAACTTGTTCGTCATCCACCAGCATAAACTTGATCTCCGCCTCCGCCGCGACGATATCGCCCACCAGGGCCTGGCAGCGGCAATGGGCGGTGCGGTGACGCAGGCGCACGGTCTCGGCGGTCAGAATGAGCTGATCGCCCGGAACGACCGGCTTCCGCAGTTTCACGTTGTCCATGCTCAGGAGCATCGCCAGCTTGCCGGTGTGCTCGAGCCGCTGGGCGAACAACAGGCCCGAAACCTGGGCCATCGCCTCGACGATCAGCACGCCCGGCATGATCGGGGTCGAAGGGAAGTGGCCCTGGAAGAATTGCTCGTTGAAGGTCACGTTCTTGACGCCCTTGAGCCGCGTGTCGCCTTCGACCTCGATGATTTTGTCCACGAGCAGGAAGGGATAGCGGTGCGGCAGGACTTTCTGAATCCGCTGGATGTCGAGGACGGCATCCGTCCCGAACCGCTCGAGGCGATCCTGCCGCTGGGCCGCCTCATAGAGCTGGCGGACCAATTGCTGGTTCAGCGCGTGGCCGCTCTTGTAGGCGACAATCCGCCCGAGCACCGGCCGGCCGACCAGGGTCAGATCGCCGATCAGATCGACGATCTTGTGCCGCACACACTCGTTCGGCCACCGGTAGGTGTTCTTGACCGGTCCCTCCGAGTCGATGACGAGGATCTCCTGCGGGCCGATGTGCGTGCCGATGCCCCGTGCCTGGAACTGCTTGGCCTCGACCTCCAGCAGAAAGCTGCGCGCCGCGGCCATGCCCGTCTCGAAGCTGTCCGGCGCCAGTTGATAGCTGTAGATCTGGCGGCCGATCCCCGGGTGCTCGCTGTAATCCAGATCGTAGGTGATGCTCAGATCGCTCTCCGTGGACGGCAAGGCGTAGATGGTCGCGTCGCCGGCGTTGACACAGATGGGCTTGCGGATGACGAATTCCTTGCGCGGGTTCGTCTGCTCGACGATCCCGGCCTGCTTGAGGACCGTGACGTATTGGGCGCTGCTGCAGTCCGGTGCGGGCAGTTCCGGCCCCTCCACTTCCACGAGGACGTTGTCAATCTCCAGGGCGTGGAGCGCCGCCAGGCAATGCTCGACGGTCTCAATGCTGACCTCGCCCTTTTTAATGCTGGTGCGGCGGCTGCGCTCGGCGATATTCGGGGCAATCGCGGCAATCCGGACGGCGTCGGCGATATCGGTCCGTACGAAAACGGCGCCGGTTTCCTCGGGCGCCGGGTGGAAGGTCACGGCGGCGTCCTGGCCGCCGAAGAGCCCTTTGCCGGCCAGCTTAACCGGGTCCCTGATCGTTTTTTGCAGCTTCAAGTCGATCCACCTTCGCCGTCAGGCGTTTCAAGTCGTGGGCCAGCTTCGGCAGGCGCAGAACATGAGCGACCACCCGCGCCGCTTCTTTCACGTTCAATGCCGGCGCCCAGGCCAGTTTCTCTCCGGGTGGGACGCTGCTCATCACGCCGGCCTGCGCGCCCACCATCGTCCCGGCGCCGATTTCAATGTTGTCCGCCAAGCCCACCTGCCCGGCCAGCACGACCCCGTCGCCGAGCCGGCAACTGCCCGCCACCCCAACCTGGGCGGCGATCAGACAGCACTTGCCGATGACTACATTGTGCGCGATTTGCACCAGGTTGTCGATCTTCGTGCCGGCCCCAATTATCGTATTGCCGAATTTGGCCCTGTCAACGCAGGTATTTGCCCCGATTTCGACGAAGTCCTCAACGATGACACCGCCGTTGTGGGGAATCAGCCGGTGGGCGCCGTCGATGAAGGCATAGCCGAACCCGACCGACCCGATCGTGCTGTTGGCCTGGATCACGACATGATGGCCGATCGTGCAGCCGTGATAGATAACGACATGGGCGTCGAACCGGCAGTCGGCCCCGATCTTCGTGTTTTCCCCGATCTGGCAGCCGCTGCCGATCACGCTGCGGGCGCCGATTTCGACGTCGTTTTTGATGACCGCGTGCGGTCCGACGCTGACCCCTTCCGCCAGGCGCACATTCGTCCCGACCCGGGCGGTCGGGTCCACGCCCACGCTCACCGGCCGGGGCTCGGGGGCAAAGAGGGTCAGGGTCGCGATCAAAGCTGCATTGACATCTTTGACCACCAATTGCGGCTTGGGCAGGCCCGCGAGGGGCTTCGCCACGATGACGGCCGCCGCACCGGATTTCGCCGCCGCGGCCGCATACCGGGCCTCCGTGACGAACGTCACATCCTCGGGGCCGGCCATCTCCACCGGCCCAATGCCGGTGATCCTTGGCGGCCGCGGCGTCCGGGCGCCGAGCACCTCGGCCCCCAGCCGCTGCGCCAATTCCTCAAGAGTCACATCCATGCCAGTGCCACTGTTCATACACGCTCTCAGGGTTTCAGAGTCGCACTGGCATCGATGCGGTCAATGACATCATTGGTCAGATTGACGCACCCGCCGCTGTACAGCACCTTGTGAGTGCCGACGGTGGACCACACCTCTTCGCTGGCCAGCGGGAACTTCGGCTCGCTTCTCTCCAGCACGAGATCCAGCCCCTTTTCCTTCGCGAGGGCGTCGATGGCCTTGAGAGCCTCCTGGTAGAGATCCTCAAACCATTTCTTGTCTTCGGCCATGCGCTGCGCCTTGAGCACCTCCTGCTCGTTTTGCAGCTTGGAGCGGACCTCCAGCACCGCCTGGTACTGCTTGACGTAGTCGGCGGTCCCCTGCTTGAGCACTTTGAGCTCGGCTTCCGCCGTCTCGACCTGCTTGTTCAGCTCCTCGATCTGGGCCCGGGCCTTGCTGACCCGCTGGGCCAACAGGCCCTGGTACTGGGCGTGTTTCTTGGAGCCGTTGAAGACATCGCGCACGCTGACGACGCCGATCCTGGAGGCCGGGCCTGGGGCCTGGGACGCCGCCTGGCCGTACGGCATCGCCGCCAGCACCGCCGCCGCACAAACCAGGATACTCATCGTTACTGTTCTGCCACTCATGAAAAAACCCTTTCTTAATTTCCGGGTCATTATAGTCCCGCCGCGGAGTTTCTGCAGGTATTTTAGAAGAAACCGCCGCCGGAGAAGCTGAAGACCTGCGTCTCGTCTCCCTCGGACTTCAGCAGCGGGAAGCCCAGCTCGAACCGCATTGGCATGGGTCCGAAGAGCTGGGGCACTTTGATCTCGATGCCGGCGCCGATCGATAACCGATAGCTGCCCGTGTCCACCGTGCCGCTGGCGAGGAAGAACAGGGCGTTGAAGTTCTGGCCGAAGAGCGGGACCACGAGCTCGGTGCCCGCCAGGAAGATCCAATCGCTGCCGATGGGGTCTTTCTTCCGGGGGTTCGGCACGTTGGTTTGGAAGCCGCGCGTGCTCACGCCGCGATACTCGAAGCCGCGAATCCCGTAATGACCCGTACCGCCGGCGTAGAACTTCTCGAAGGGCGGCGCTTCGCTGACGGTGGTCGCCGCCCGCACCCGGGCCGACAGAACCGTCCGGCGGCCCAGCACGTCCTCGAAAATGGGGAAGTAGTGGATATAGCTGCCTTCAAGCAGGCCGTACGTGAAATCGCCCGTCACCTGCTCATAGGAGGTATTGGCGATCCATCCCGTGGTGGGATCATAGAGGTCGTCCACGGTGGTCTTGCCGACGCCGAACTTCACGCCGAACAGTTGGCTGTTGCCCCGCACATTGCGAATTTCCTGCGGGGCATCGAAGTCCAGGTCGCTGATCCGGACGTTTTCCGCACGAAAGCCGATGCTGCGCCGCCAGTAATCCGCCAGCCGCTGCTCGAATTCGAACGCGCCCTTGAGCCGGTTCTCATCGTAGCTTTCGCGGAACCACTTCCAGCTTCGGCCCAGCACATCGAGCGTGACCGGCTGATCGTTCCAGTAGGGATCGACGAAATTGACGGAATAGGCGCTGTAGCGGGTGCCGGGCTCGAGCCGCACGGAGAACCGCTGGCCGCCGCCGCGCCAGGCTTTCCAGGGGAAGAAGACTTCGCTGAGGTCGTCCGGCGTGTCGCTGATATCGAAGTTCCGCTGCTCGTAGATCAACTGGCCGATGACGCCGCTGTCGCTGCTGAAGCCGACGCCCGGCCGGATCAGACCCGTCATGCCTTCCTTGATGTCCACGCGGGCATCCCGGCTGTTCGGGTCGCCCCCGGCGGAAGTGACCGGCCGAACCACGGCCTGATCGGTGATGACGCCCCGTTGGATGTACTTTTCGAGCAACCCGCCGCCTTCCTTCGGGGCGATCTTCGCGTTGTACAACTGTCCCGGCGTGAAACCGTACTCATCCAGGATCCGCCGGACCGCCTTGTCCTTGGTGATCTCGTTGCCGGTGATATCCACCTGGCCGATGCGGAACTGCCTGCCTTCATGGACATCGAAGGTCACTTTCACGAGGAACTCGCCCGACTCGGGCTGGAACTTGCCGCTCTGCGTGACCGTGGCATCCACGTAGCCCTGTTCCCGGTAGAGCTGGACCACCTCTCGGGCGTCGCGATCGACCTTGGGCTTCTTGTAGACATCGCCCTCCCGGACCTTGACCTTCGCCCGCAACTGCTCCGCCGTGTAGCGGGTCTCGCCGGTGAACACGATCTCGGACACGTGATAGACCGGCCCTTCCTCGATGACGAAGATCACATGCACCTTCGCGCCGTCGCCGGTGAATTCCGTCTGCGCGGTGATCTTGTGGTCCAGGAAGCCCTGGTTGTAATAGAAGTCCCGCAGCCGGTCGGTGTCCTCTTTGACGGCATCCTCGGTGTAATACGTGGGCCAGAAGAACCATTTGCGCTGCTTGAGCTTGATGACCTCGCGGAGCGTCCGGGCGCTGAAGGAGGTATTGCCGACGAACCGGATCGTGGCGACCTGGACCCGGGGCCCTTCCTCGATGATATACAGCAGATGGCCCTCGGCGAGGCGCGTCCGGTCCAGCGTCACCTTGACCGAGGGATAGCCGACTTTGCGATAGGCCTCCATGATGGTGACCCGGCCCCCCTCGGCGAGGAAGGGGTCGAGGCGGTCGCCCAACTGGAATCCCAGCCGCTCGCGCAGCACGTGGGCCTTGAAATGCCGGTTGCCCTCGAACTCGATCGACTTGATGATCCCGGGCGAGGGCTGGCCCGTGAGGGAGGATGGCTGATTGGGCTCCTTGGCATCGGCCGCCCTACAGGGACTCAGCGGTCCGAGGAAGCCAAGGAGTATGATGAAAATGGTGACAGCATCCTGCATCTCAATCATCCATCATTAATCATGAATCAGAAGGGAACCGCTTCCTGCTCGATCTGCGCCAGGTTCTCGAAGCGCGTGCACTTTTCCCGGAAGGTCAGCTTGACGGTGCCCGTCGGGCCGTTGCGCTGTTTGGCGATGATCACCTCCGCCGTATTATCCGGCTCGTAGCCCTCTTCGCCACGATGATAGTAGTCCTCGCGGTGCAGCAGCATGACCACATCGGCATCCTGCTCGATCGATCCGGATTCCCTCAGATCGCCCATGCGCGGGCGGTGGTCCTCCCGGCCTTCGGGGGAACGGTTCAACTGGCTCAGCACCACCACCGGAACTTCCAGCTCGCGCCCCAGCGCCTTGAGGTAGCGCGAGATCGTCGTGATTTCCTGCTGGCGCGACTCGATATGCCGGGTGTCGCAGTGCATCAACTGGAGATAGTCGACAAAAACCGCGCGGATCCCGTGCGCGCTCTTGAGCCGCCGGGCCTTGGCACGAAGCTCCAGGGGTGTCAGGGCCGAGGTGTCATCGATGTAGATCGGGGCCTCCGAGGTGACCCCGCAGGCCTCCACCAGCTTTTGATAGTGCTCGGTGCTGAGCATGCCTTTGCGGACGAGCTGGGCATCGATGCCGCTGTAGCTGCACAGGAACCGCTCCGCCAACTGCTGCCGGCCCATTTCCAGCGAGAAGATCGCCAACGGGATCTTCTCGATGATCCCGATGTGCTCGGCGATGTTCAGTGCCAGACCGGTTTTGCCCATGCTGGGCCGGCCGGCGATAATGACCATGTCGCCCTTCTGCAGGCCGCAGGTCTTGTCATCCAGTTCGTAGTATCCCGTCGCAGCCGTTTGGCGGCCCGG
>JAMCWO010000270.1 GCA_023481165.1 Planctomycetota bacterium
GCGCGTGTCCGCGGGGATTCTTATCTTCATCAAGATTGGGGTGTCTTGTTTCCCAGCAAATAATCGGTTGACCCAATCGATCACCGAGCCACCGTCCTCAGTGAAAGTGAATATCCCTTGTTGGCTTGTCAGACGCCCGAATTCCGACGACATCGGTGAGAAGTAGTCCACAGGTCCGTAAGGGTTGTCGTATTTGCTGCGTTGCTCCCGGCTTCTCTCGCACAACTCCTCGTACTTGAGCCCATAGACAACTCGCGCGCCTGGTTGTATCTCTTGCTCCAGTTCCTCCTTTTCTTCCTGGTCAAGATCAGCCATTTCGTCGACCGCCTTGAGCAACGATTTACGCACTTCGGCTGCTCTGGACTCATCGCGTATGCACCAGCCAATACCTGTTTGTTTCCCCTCGTATGCGAAGAATGCTGCTACAAAGGGCGAAAGTGTCCAATCAAGGAGCGGGGTCACCAAATCGTAGTGCTGTCCGAACGCCCACAGGTGCTTCTCATTGAGCGTCCTTGCCCTCACGTAGTGCTTCAATTCAGCGACCGAGAAGCCGAGTTCTTCCGTTCGCCCTCTGACAGCGTACAGGAAGGCCTGACGGTGTCGTTTCAGTGAGGCCACCCTCTCCCCTCGGCCCCATTTCTGGAGTTCTCGGTCGAATGATGAGACAAGAGGGTGCTTCGTTCCCTCTGGTTCTCCGCGCCAGACATACTTGTCTGCGCACGAGCGGTCCTTCGTGGGTGAACGCTGATTACTCTCTCCCGCGGCGATGAAATGATCATTGACGAACGCGAGAAAGTCTTCCCAGCCCTTCAACTCTACATCCCATACACCGTTTCTTATCGCCATCTTCTTGTCCATATACGGACCTTTTCAACAAGACACTCGAAGAGCGTTTGGAGCGGCAACAGGTCTCCGTAGCCGGCCGCGTGCCGTACCGGCAGCCCTCCTGTCCGGATGCTTTGTCTTCGTATCAGGCGCGCCGTTCCACCCGTCCGCCTCAACCTGGGGCTGAAAAACGCAGGGTGTACGTCATCGCCTCGCCTCAATCCTCCCGCGCAGATCGTCCAGCGTCAGCAGTCTGCCCGGGTTGTTTTCGTATTCCGCCAGCCTTCGGTCCAGTTCTTCTCGATGGCTTTGGGGCATGGGAACGCTCGACTCTTCCGCCGCGATGCTGTCCCACAGATCTTCGAGAAGAAGGATCTTCTCCGGGATTGTCAGACGTGTGATCTCGGGGATGTCATCTACACGCATCCATCATGCTCCTATTGAATCACCTACGATCGCGGCCTGCCATAGCCGATTTTCTCCACGCCATCTATCATATCCACCATCTGAACCGTCGGCAAGCTCTTGTCGAACTGCACTGGCAGGCGACAAGTTCTGCTTTCTGTGCTATGATCGGCCTTGGTATGAATCAACGGCTCACGGATCAACTGGCGCATTGCGAGTGCTGCCCACGGAAGTGTGGCGTCGATCGGCTGGCGGGCGGGACGGGCTTTTGCCGGATTGCCGGCGGAGCGCAGATCGCCCACACCGGTCTGCACCACGGTGAAGAGCCGCCGATCTCGGGCACGCGCGGCTCCGGGACCATCTTCTTCGCCGGCTGCAACCTTCGCTGCGTCTTTTGCCAGAACTACCAGATCAGCCAGGAATTCCAGTCGAGCCAGACGAGAACTCTGACGACGGACGACCTCACCGACGAAATGCTGCGCCTCGCCGACGCCGGCGCGCACAACATTAACCTGGTCTCCCCTTCTCATGTGGTCTTTCAGGCGGCCGACGCCATCGTGGCGGCCAAGGCCAAAGGGCTGAGCATCCCCATCGTGTACAACTCCAACGGCTATGATTCCGTGAACGCCCTGCGGCAGGTGCGCGGACTCGTGGACATCTATCTGCCGGACATCAAGTATCTCTCCAATGACTCGGGCCGGCGTTACTCCGGCGCGAGCGATTACGCCGACCTCATTCCCGACGTGCTGCGCGAGATGTTGGACCAGGTCGGCCACTTGGAGTTGGACGACCACGGCATCGCCCGCCGCGGCCTGCTGGTCCGCCACTTGGTCCTGCCCGGCGGCGCGGCCGACAGCCGCCGCTGCCTGGCCTTCCTGGCGGAACTGTCCCCGGCGACACACGTCAGCATCATGTCGCAGTACTCCCCCCAATACCGCGCCGCCCGCTACCCCGAGATCAACCGCCCTCTGACGGCGCGCGAGTACGAGGAGGTTACCGAGTACGCCCTCGAACTGGGTCTGGAAAACGCGTTTATCCAGGAGCTCGACAGCCGCCACCGCTACCTCCCCGATTTCGACCGCGACCGCCCCTTCGAGTAATCCCGTCCGCAACTGGGTTAGGGGATTTCCTTAAGAACGCTCAGGCAGTTCCCGGGTAGCATTAGTAAGGAGTTGGCGCAGAGGGAGTATGTTTTGACTGATAAGAAATCCTTCTTTCCTCCTCAGCATCCTGTGAGACTGTTATGGCCAGGAGTCGAAAGAGTAGAGTGATCGATGATGTGCACCGGCCACGCCCGAAAGAAGAGCACTTGCTGCCACAAGAGCCGGCGGACCAGGGGGTCGAAGAGTTGGCGTGGCTGGCCCGCATCCCCCAGGAGAATCCGGACCCTGTCTTGCGCGTTTCGGCCGAGCACGTGCTTTTGTACAGCAACCCGGCGGGGGAGGAACTTTGCCGCAGGTGGGGCTGCCGCCTGGGGCAGAAAGTGCCGGCGGCCATCCAAGCCCTTATCTCGGCCGCACTGGCCGAAGGAGCGGTGGTGCGGCAAAAGGTTGCCGTTGCTTCTCACACCTACGGGCTGACCGTGGCACCCTCGGTGGCGAACGGTTATGTCACGATCTATGCACGGGACATCACGGACTGCCAACGGGCCCAGGAAGCGCTGCGGCAGGCGGAAGAAAGATTCCGGACGATCTTTGACACTACCAGCGATGGAATTCTTCTGCACGATTTGGAGACCCGCAAACTCACCATGGGCAACAAGTCCTGTTTGCAGATGCTGGGCTATACCGAGGAAGAATTCCTGAATCTCACCGTGGCGGATCTCCATCCCGAAGAGGACCTTCCTTTTATCAACGCGCAGATCGATACCTTCCTTCAAGGGCGTACGCCGATCCGTCGTGATATCCGCTTCAAACGCAAGGATGGGAGCATCCTCTTCGGCGATGTGAGCCCCGACCTCGTGCGGCTCGACGGGAAGCCCCATGTGGTGGTCGCCCTGAAGGACATCACGGAGCGTAAGCGGATGGAGGAAGAGCTCCGGCGGCACGCGGAACATCTGGAGGAACTGGTCGCCGCGAGAACGGGCGAGCTCCAGGAAAGCGAAGCGCGATACCGGAGTCTTTACCATTCCATCGCGGACGGCATTTTCGTCGTGGGGGTGGATGGACAGATCGATGACGTGAACGAGTCCGCCTGTGCGCAACTGGGGTACACCCGCGCGGAGTTGATCGGCATGCCGCTTTCGGCTGTGTCCGCCCGACCGGACTTCCATCTGGGAAAGGTTTTCGACCGGCTGCGAGCGGCCGGCAGTCTCTCGTACGAAACAGCGCACCGCCGGAAAGACGGCACCATAGTTCCCGTGGAACTATCCGTCACGCTGCTCGAATATCGCGGCCGACAGGCGGTTCTGGGTGTCGCCCGGGACATTGCCGAGCGCAAACGGGCGGAGGAAGCGCTGCGCGAGAGTGAAGCAGAGCTGGCCGCCGCTCAGCGCCTGGCCCACATCGGCTCCTGGCAGTGGAATATTGCGACGGATACGGCCCACTGGTCGGAAGAGACGTTCCGGATTTTCGGCCTGGCGCGCGGGCCGCTGCAGCAGCACCGCGACGACTTCATTTCCCGGATTGTTCCGGAAGATCGGCAGCGCGTCGATCAAGCGCTGAGCGACGCCGTGAGCGGCACCAGGGGCTATGATCTGGACTATCGAATCCGACTGCCGGACGGCCGAGAGAGGGTGATTCACGCCCGGGCGCAGGTATTGCGGAACGGCGACGGGCAGCCCATCACGATGCATGGGACGGTCCAGGATATCACCGAGCGCAGGCAGGCCGAGGAGACGCTGCGCGAGAGTGAGGAGCGGTTCCGCACCGCCTTCGAGGAGGGCGCGGTGGCCATGGCCCTGACCGCGCTGGACTCAACGCTGCTGAAGGTCAATTCCGCCTTCTGCCGGATGCTCGGGTTTGACGAGTCGGAATTGGTCGGGCGCTCCTACACCGAGATCACCCATCCTGACGACCGCGACGCGAACCTCGTCGGGACCCAGCGGCTGGCCTGCGGCGTGATACCCTCCTTCCACATGGAAAAACGCTATATCCGAAAAGACGGCGCCGTCGTCTGGGGCGACATGCACACGGCCTCCGTGCGCGACGCCCAGGGCCGGCCGCTGTATTGCGTCACGCACGTCCAGGATATCACGGATCGGCGGCAGGCCGAGGAGGCGCTGCGCCGGCTGAACGAGCAACTGGAACTGCAGGTCGCCCAGCGCACGGAGGAACTGCGCCGTACCGTAGACCGGTTGCAGCAACTGACTTTGGAGCTGTCGCAAGCCGAGGATCGCGAGCGCAAGCGCATTGCCGATATTCTCCACGACGACGTGCAGCAGACGCTGGCGGCGGCCAAGTTCCACCTGAATCTGCTGAGCACGGAGCCCCGCAGCGCCGAGGAATCCCAGGAGATCGTCGGACAGGTCAAGCACATGCTCAAGGACGCCATCGAGAAATCCCGCCGATTGTCCCACGAGCTCAGCCCCGCGCTGTACCAGGTGGAGTTGCTGGAGATCCTGAACTGGCTGGCCCGCCATATGCAGGAGAAGCACGGCCTGACCGTCCGCGTGGAGGCCCACGGCCCGGTCGATTCCCCTTCGGAGCCGCTGAAGGCCTTCCTCTACAAGGTGGCCCAGGAACTGCTGTTCAACGTGGTCAAGCACGCGGGGGTCCGCGAGGTCCGCCTCCGGGTTCGAAGGATGGGACCGAGTCTCTACCTGTCGGTGATCGACCGGGGACGGGGGTTCGACCCGCAGAAACTCGAGCGGGCCGGCGGAGTCGGACTCCTCGGCATCCGCGAGCGCGTCCAGTTGCTGGGCGGGCGCATGAAGATCCGGAGCACGCCCGGCGCCGGCAGCAGGTTCCTGATCGCCGTCCCCTATGAGCCGGCTCCACCGACGCAAAACGCCGTACCCTCCGAATGCCAGGACATCTCCACCTCCCCCTGATGCCTCCGATAGCGCCACGCCTTCATGACCGATCGCGCGCCAGGCCGCACGCCGGATCGTCCCGGCGGAACTTGATCCATTCCAGGGACAGGCCGCCGGCCGGGGCGAGATGGCCCGCCGCGGCACGGTGGCGGGCGGCCAGGATGTCGGCCATGTGCTCGGGCGGCCAGTGTCCGCGTCCGATGTCGATGAGGGTCCCCGCGATCAGGCGCGCCATGTGATGGAGAAAGCCGCTGCCTTCCATGTCGATGGCGATCCGGTCGCACTCGCCCGCGCCGCCTTGGGTGACCTCGCAACGAAACAGTGTCCGCACGGTGGCCTGGCCCTCCTCCACGGCAGCCGCGAAGGAGCGAAAATCGTGCGTTCCCACGAGGTGCCGCGCTGCGGCCTGCATGGCCTCGACGGATAGCGCCCCGGGGAAGTGCCAGCAGAAGCGGATCTGGCGGACCGGACGGAGCCGGCCGGTGTAGATCGTGTACCGGTACACCTTGCGCGTGACATCCGCCATCACGTCGAAGTCCGGCCCGACCTCCCGGGCACTGAGCACCACGATATCCTGCGGCAAATGGTCGTTGAGGGCCAGATGAAAATACTCCGTGGGAATGGGCTGCGCGGTCTCGATCAAGCCCACCTGGCCCTGGGCGTGGACGCCGGCATCGGTCCGGCCGGCACCCTGCACGTGGGTCGGGCCGTGCAGCACGGCGGCGGCCGCCTCGCACAGCATCCCCTGAACCGTCCGAAACCCCGGCTGAATCTGCCAGCCGTGGTAGTCGGTGCCGTCATAGGCGATCACCAGCTTGATCTTCCGCCGGAGCGGCTCCGCACGAGACTCCTTTGTAGCCGTCGCCGGTTCCTCTCTGCTGTCCATACCAGGCACGCTTCGTCCTACTTGTAGGGTGGGCTGTGCCCACCAACCGGAAAAAATAGGCCGGACGGCAAATGGTGGGCAC
>JAMCWO010000235.1 GCA_023481165.1 Planctomycetota bacterium
GAGAATGTATCGCCCTGCCTCGCGGAGGGGGAGCGGCGGCTGGTCGTGGCCGCCGGGTCGGGCCTGATTGATATCGACGAGACGATGGCCGCGGCGCTGCACGGGCGTCTGGCCGAAGAACTGGCCCGGGGCCGGGAGGCGCTGCTGGACAGCGAGGTGGACTCGCCCTTCCGGTATGATTGGCCCGCGAGCGTCCGGAACCTCATCGCGGTGCCTTTGTGTGCGAAGGACAAGGCGGACAGCGGCACCGCGCGGCGCGGCAAAGGAGCCTTTTCCATCATCGGTCTGATGGTGGCGGTGAACCGGGTTGACAAGCCGGACTTCGATAGTACGGACGTCAAGCTCTTCACGTCCGTCGCCAGCGGCTGCGCCGTGTTTGTCGAAAACGGCAGGCTGTTCAACGACCTGAAAGAACTGTTTGTCGGCTCGCTCAAGGCGTTGACCAACAGCATTGACGCCAAGGACCCGTACACACGCGGTCACTCGGAGCGGGTCGCCCTGATCTCCCGCTGGATCGCGGAGCGCGTGGCGGAACGCGAGCCGCTCGAGGACGAGGAGATTCACAAGATCTATCTGGCCGGCCTGCTGCACGACATCGGCAAGATCGGCATCGAGGAAAACGTGCTGCGCAAGAACGGCAAGCTGACCCCGGAAGAACGGGCGTGCATTTGCCGGCACCCTGCCATCGGGGCCGGCATTCTGCGGGGCATCAAGCAGATGCGCGAAATCGTGCCCGGCGTGCTCTGCCATCACGAGCGTGTCGACGGCCGGGGATATCCGGATGGTCTCAAGGGCGACGAGATCCCCCTGACCGGCAAGATCGTCGGATTGGCGGACAGTTTCGACGCCATGACGTCGCGGCGCACCTATCGCGACGCCCTGAGCATGGAACACGCCCTGGACGAGATTCGCAAGGGCCTGGGCACCCAGTTCGATGCCAGGATCGGCGCGATCTTCCTGGAAAGCAACGTGGATCGCTTGTGGGAGCTCCTTCAGGAGGACGGCATGGCCTGCTATGACGCGGCGCACTTCGCCGACTACGGAACCGAGGCAATCGGGACGCTCCTGCGATGAAGATCCCCTGGCAAGACTACAATGAGGTGACGGTAGTGGAGCTGCGCGGCACCGTGGATGCCGATAGCGCCGAGCCGCTGCGCAGCGCGATCACCGAGATCATTGCCGGGCCGCGGGCGGGGATCGTGCTGAATATGAGCGACGTGGACTTCCTCGACAGCCAGGGGCTCGAACTGCTGCTGTGGGTGCGGGATTACTGCCGCCAGAATCGCGTGCCGCTGCGGCTGGCGGGTCTCGCCGAGAATTGCCTCAAGATTCTGGAGATCACGCGGCTGCTGGATGAGTTCGACTGCCATACCGAGTTGGCGGAGGCGGTCAAGAGTTTCGCCTGAGGAGCGCGGAATTGCGCTGAGGTGGCGTATGGGTCAGATTCTGCTGGAAAACAAGACGCAGCTCGGTCAACTGCTGCTGGCCCGCGGCGTCGTGAGCGAAGAGCAGATCGAGAAGGCCCTCGCCGAACAACGCGAAAAGGGGCATCGCAAACTGCTCGGCGAGTTGCTCGTCGAGATGGGCTACTGTACCGACAACCAGATCGCTTCGGCCCTGGCCGAAACGTACGGCGTGCCGTACGCCCAGGTGAGCCCGAAGCTCTGCGACGCCAAGGCCGTGGAGATCCTGCCGCGCGAGTTCCTGGAAGCGCATATCGTCCTGCCGCTGTTTCGTGTCCACGATGTGCTCACGGTGGCCATCAGCGAGCCCACCAACGTGTTTCTCATCGACGAGATCGAGCGGATCAGCGGGTGCCGGGTCCAGGTCGTCTGCTCCACGGCCAAGGACATCCAGGCCACCCTCCGGACCTACCTGCCGGCGGCGAACGTGTTCGTCATTGACGACATCATCGACGAACAGGGCCTCGAGGAGTTCACCCTCATCGAGAACATCACGCAGGACCTCGGCGATCTCGAAGAGGTGGCGGGACAATCCCCGGTCGTCAAGCTGGTCAATTACCTGCTGTACAACGCGGTCCGGGAGAACGCCAGCGATATTCACATCGAGCCGGGCGACAAGAAACTGCGCGTCCGCTACCGCGTGGACGGCAAGCTCTACGAGAAGATGCGGCCGCCGTACCAGATGCATTCGGCCATCGTCTCGCGCATCAAGATCATGGCCGAGCTGGACATCGCGCAGCGTCGGCTCCCGCAGGACGGGGGCATCCATGTCCTCGTCGAGGGCCGCCCGATCGACCTGCGCGTCTCGGTCATGCCCGGCACGTTCGGCGAGAAGGTGGTCGTTCGGGTCATCGACCCGCAGAAGATCCTCTACAATCTGGAGGCGCTCGGCTTCACCTATGAGAATCTGCGGCGGTTCCGGCAGGTAATTCAATCCCCCAACGGCGTGGTCCTGGTGACCGGACCCACGGGCTCGGGCAAGAACACGACGCTCTACGCGGCGCTGGCGGAGTTGAACAACGAAGAGGTGAATATCTGCACGGTCGAGGACCCGGTCGAATGCAACATGCCGGCGATCAACCAGTTCCAGGTCAATACCTCCGTCGGCTTCGCGTTTTCCACGGCCTTGCGGAGCCTGCTGCGGCAGGACCCCGATATCATCATGGTCGGCGAAATCCGCGACGACGAGACGGCGACCATCGCGGTCCAAGCGGCCCTGACCGGGCACCTGGTGCTCTCCACTCTGCATACGAACGACGCCCCCGGCGCCGTGACCCGTCTGCTGGATTTGGGGGTCGCCCCCTACCTACTGAGCGCCTCGCTCAAGGGCGCCCTGGCCCAGCGGCTGGTGCGCCGCATTTGCTCCAACTGCAAGACCGAGTACGAGCCGCCGGCCGGCCTCCGCCGTATCGTGGAGGCCCAGGGCGGCGCGGTGGCTACCTACTACCGTGGGGTAGGGTGCAAGAAATGCCGCAACACCGGATACGCCGGCCGGATCGCCATTCACGAGCTGTTCGTCCCCGACGACGAAATGTCGGAAATGATCAACGAGCGGATCAGCACCAAGAAGCTGCGCGCCAAGGCGCTGGAGAAAGGAATGCTGCCGCTGTACTGCGACGGGATGGAGAAAGTGAAGGCAGGAATCGTGTGCATCGACGAGGTTCTCCGGACCGCTGTGATTGACGGCCCAGTCCTCTCCGACCTACCGTAAGGCAGAACGCATGGGTACTTTGCTGGCACAAACACAAGACCGGGAGCCGAAGACCGACGATCGTGCCGGGACCGCCAGCGTGCCGGATGGCGCGCGGGAGCCCGGACCTTCCGCCAACCGCAGCGCGGCGCCGGGGCGCGGCGCCGGCAAGAGAGAAGACCGGGACCCGCCGGCCGGCGCGGCCCGGCCCGCGTGCTCCGACAGCCTCTGCAAGGTCCGCGCCAAGTCCAGCGATCTGATCCTCTTCACCACCCAACTGGCCATTATGCTCGACAGCGGCGTGATCCTGAGCGACGCCCTCGATGCGATCGCGGAGCAGGCCGCCGACCCCAGGTTCAAGGCGGTAATCCTCGACATCTCCGACCGCGTCAAGGGCGGCGACACGTTCTCCAAAGCTCTCGCCGGCTATCCTCATACGTTTCATTCCATGTTCATCAGCATGGTCAAGGCCTCGGAGGTCTCCGGCAAGATGGTCGAGATGCTCACCGTGCTGACAGGGTACCTCACCTTCGAGGCGGATACCCGCAAGCAGATCCGCAGTGCCCTGACGTATCCCTTCATCATGGTGCTCATGGCCATTGCGGCGACCGGCACGCTGATGTTCTTCGTCCTGCCGCGCTTCATGCAGATCTACGCGTCCCGGGGGGCGGCGCTGCCCACGCTGACGCAGATGCTGGTTAGCGTGAGCAACGTGCTGGGCAATGTTGAAGCCATGGCTGGTATCGTGACCACCCTCATCGTCGGGGGCAGTCTGCTTTGGTACGGGGCCAGGACCGCCCAGGGCCGACGCATTCTCGACACGGTCAAGATTCACACGCCCGTCCTCGGCCGGATGTTCGTCGACATGGTCGTCACGCGCAGCATGAGGATCATGGCCACGATGGTCAACACCGGGGTGCGGCTGCTGGATGCCGTCCGGGTGATCGAGGGGGCCGTGGACAACTACCATTTCCAGCGGCTGTGGTCCCAGGTGGATGAAAAGATCCAGGACGGATACCAGTTGTCGGAGGCGATCATGATCGCGGAGGGCTCCCATCTGATCTCGCCCGGCATCATCCAGATGCTCCGGGCCGGCGAAAGAAGCGGCCGGCTGGGGGAAGTCTGCGATAAAGTCTCGGTCTTCTACCAGAAGCAATTGGAGACCTCCATCCGCAATGTCATGACCCTGATCGAGCCCCTGATGATCGGGGTTCTGGGCGCCATCATCGGGACGATCGCCATTGCCTTGCTGCTGCCGGTCTTCCGCGTCTCCAGCGTCATCGCCCATTGAGCCGGCGTCAGAAGGGGGATCCCGGTCTCGGCCGTTACAGATCGACGGCGGCCAGAATCCGCCGGCACGTGCAGTGATTACCGAGATGGCATAGAGCAAGGCGCGTGACGTGGAAGGGGATCGGAACGGACAGATCCGGCGGCATCTGGCCATCGCCGAGCGTGATGTGCGGACGGAAGTGCTCATAGGCGGCCTTCTGCGGATAGGTCCGAATCCAGTCCAGTGTGCTCCCGGTGACCACCTCATCGTAGAGCATGTCCTCGCTTACCTCCGGGCGGAAGAACGGCCTCACTTCCTGCATGACCTGTTCGTGGAGGGCCTGAAGCTCCTCGGTCCTGTCGACATCGAGAAGAAAGGTCGTCTCGCCGCGGGAGTTGACGGAGGCGACGATGCCCACGACACGCAATTGTCCCACGGAGGTCTTTCGCGCGAGCGACTTCAAGCGCTCCCGGAGGGCCGTCACATCCGCTTCGTTGATGCCGCCCATGGCCAGGGAAATGTGTGGCAGGCAATCTTTCCTGTTCAGCACGATCTCCGGGCGCGTACTTGTGGCAAGCTGCCGGTTGATCTCAATCGCTCGACTCGTCATCGCTTCATCGGGCAATAACACGACGTCGACTGCGACCTGCCCCATATCTGCCCTCCTGGTGTTCTTCACATCGCTCCGTCGCCGGTGCCGTAGCGGACGTCCGGCGCCTGCCTCGTTGTCCCCCGGAACTCCCGGGCGACTTCATCGCCCTGTTGCCGTACGCGGATGTTCGCTTGCCCGACCATCCGGTTCACAACCCGCATGGCCAGGGAATGGCGACGCATCCCGGAACGATCTCCTCGTCCTCGCGGCGCCACGCGGGATCCACGATGCAAAGAAAAACCAGATCGACCTTGCTGGTGTTCTCAATCCATTGGATCACATGCGGCGGGATATAGACGACGGATTCGGCGGTGACCTCCTGCGTTTCGTCGCCGCTGTGCATCCGGCCCTGCCCCTGAAGGAGGTAGTAGACCTCGGCCGTTTTGAGCCGGTGGGGTCTGGTTCTCACCCCGGGCTTGACCGTAGCGTGCGCCAGGCTGTAGCGAATGTCGATCTCGGCCTTGGCGGGATGGAGAAGCTCACGCAGGATCGAATCGTCTCCGCCGATGAACTCATCGCAATCTTGGAGGCGACGGATGAGCATCAGGCTCCTCCCAGCAGAATCGAGCCTTCCGTAAAGAAGGTCCCGGCTACGCAGGCGGTCATCAAACAAGCCAGCGTGGCCGCGACCAGGGCGCGTACGGCCACGGGGCCGATCCCTTTGGTGCACTGCGGCGCCAGGGCGCAGACGCTGCCGACAAAGATCGCCATCGAGGCCACGTGGGCGAATCCGCACAGCGCATACGTGGTGATGACCACGGATCGCTCATTCCGCAGAAGCCCTTTTTCCATCGCCGCGGCCAGGTCGCTGTAGGACACAACCTCCGTGACGATCACGCGCTCGCCGATGATTCGGGAGACGACACCGGCATCACTGGGCGGGACGCCAAGCACGAGCGTCAGCGGATAGAAGAGATAGCCAAACAGGCCGCCCAGCGTCCATCGGCCCTGCGTGCCCAGCAGCGGATTCAGGGAGTTGCCGACGGTCGACAAGACCAGGTCGACGAGAGCCACCAGGCCCAGGACCGCAATGAGCAGGGCGACGAT
>JAMCWO010000084.1 GCA_023481165.1 Planctomycetota bacterium
CTGAATCTTGGCCCACAATTCGTCAGATATCTGGTACGATTCCTTCGGATTCATCCGTGATTCCTTTCTGGGGCATCCATGCCCCAGAAGAGCGTATAGCAAATCAAAGGTTATTCGGATAGGCTCTTAGCAGACAGATTTTTGGTGTGGGGACTGTTGCTCGGTCCGTATGCCACACGTCAGTTCATCTATTCGATTATCTGGGCCGTCAAGACTCTTGGTACCACGCAAACCGTACCCCCTCAAATTCCTTAAAACGCATGCAATTGTCGAAGCCCATCTGACACCCCTGCGGGGCGTTTTCGCAATCCGGCTATCCGCCATGTACATTGTTGGGAACCTTGACAGTCTCGCCTTTCTGCACCCCCGACAGCGGCATTCCTTTTTTGCCCGGAGAACAGGAGTGCATGAACTCAAGCTATGGTCCAGAAGATGCCGATATGGTACGTGCCATTCAACTGGAAGTCCGCGCTCTTCACGGGGAAGGTGCCGTACTCTGCCAAGAACACCTCGTCCGCCTTCGTCAGCACCTCCGGGTGGACCTCCGTGAGCCAGGCGAAACTGGCGGGCGCAGCCCGGTAGCCCGCCACCGCTTCGTTCAGTTGCTCCGGCGTCATCGTCCCATTGCGGACCAGCGGCCGTAGGTACCGCTCCCGCGCGACAAGTTCCACCGGCAGCCGCCCTTCGTGGAGTTGTTCGAGCGCGACAATTCGCTGCCGCATGGACCCGCGACATCCCGTCGGTAGAGTGTTCCCCCTGGGCATAGGTCCTCCTTGATCTGTGCCACCAACCGTAGCACGGAGGAAAATGTACCACCGGCACCCCGCCATTGTCCAGGGGTCTCCCTGACGCGGAGAGAATCCAGAGAATGGACGCGGTCGGCATAAGGGGGCGAATTGGGGGCGGCCTGATCCAGTCGCTTTTGCGCAGCTTGCCACGCCGGCAGATTCTCCGGCCAGTGGCCGAGCCGCTGGACAACGGTGACCTGCCGTACTTGGCGGGGCCTGGTCACCGTTGGCAAGCCTGTCAGGACCAATGCCCTTGGCCGAGGATAGCCCGACGGCCGGAATGGTCGGCCCTACCCGGCGCCAACGATGCGTGTTCTCGCAGAAAAAGACGACAAGTCCTGGGCGGACCGGACGGTCAGCCCGGGTCCAACGTTGTAGAGCGATCCGCATGTACTCCGGCAGCTTCGGCCTTGGCGCCGCGACCGGTCGATCGTTTGCCGGCCTGACGAGGGCGGGGCTGTGCTCACCCCAGTCTTGCCGACAGCTTGGCGGCGGTCTGGGTACACTATTGACATTGATGCCTTTCGACAGGACGATGCAAGCACGGATATGTAATCCCGGTTATGGAGAGCCGTCCATGAAAACAAAGAGAAACGTAACTGCGCTGGTGATCTTGGCCGCCCTGCTTCCTGCCCTGTGGGCTGTGGTACACGCTGCCGACGAGCCTGATGAAAGCGTGCCACCCCCAGGGAATGTAGAGGCACGTGGCACGTTGCGGGGAGCGAAAGGTGTAGCAGTCGTCGTGGGAAACCTGCCGCCGGAGGTGGAGCAGCTCGGACTGACCGGCGAACAGTTACGCACCGATGCCGAGCTCCAACTCTGCCGGCATGGCGTCAAGGTGCTTTCCCCGGCGGAGGCGGCTGATACTGTGGGGATGCCCCATCTCTACATATCCGTGGGCGTGGCACCCGCGATTGACAACGTTCCCGTCGTGGCAGGGTATGTGTCGGTGCAGTTCTTACAGAGCGTAACCCTGGACAGAAATCTGACCGTACACTGCCTTGCCTCTACCTGGGAGATGCATCGCACATGGACGATGGGGCGCGGGAAACTCCAGGGAGTCAGAGGTCTGACCCATGACACCATCGCCGCATTCATCAACGATTATCTTGCTGTGAACCCTAAGCCGTCTGCCTCCCAACAGAAAGATCATCGTTCGAAGGCAAAGCAGGGATGATCCGGTGCCTAGTAATGATCCGCTCATGACGGACTCTCGGCGATGATGGACGCCAGGCAGTCGCTACGGTACGGGACCCGCTGCTGTAGTGTCCTGCGCGGAAGATGCAGGAGGTAGGACACCAACTCCAAGTCACACGATCTACTCCTTCTTCCCAGGGTAGCTCAGAGAAGGATTTCGCATCGCACCCGGTAGTCCCCCGGCTTGGAGAGTTCAATAGTAGCTGATGCGGTCTTGGAACATCATGCGCTGCTTGTCGAACATCAGTGTGACGTGACCCGCGGGGCCATTGCGATGCTTGGCGATGTCGATCTCACAGGTCTCGGTGTGCCCGTAGGTGCTGTCCTTGCGACGATAATAGTCTTCTCGGAACAGCAGCATGATCACATCGGCGTCTTGATCGAGAGACCCAAACTCGCGCAGGTCGCTGAGCCGGGGGCATACGTTCTCGCGGCCCTCTACCTCAGGGCTCAACTGACTCGCCAAAAGGACCGGCACTTCTGCCGTCTGCGCCATCCTCTTTACGGCCCGACTCAGTTCCGTCGCCATCTGCCTGAGGTTCTCGTGCCTTTGGTCCGTAATCATCAACTGGAAATAGTCGATGACCACCAGACCGATCTTGTGACGCCGCCCATATTGCTTCAAAAGCGCCGCCTGTTCCGTCGGTGTATGTCCCCCGTTGGTCATGAACAAAGGCGGGCTTTGCTTTTCGTATTTGGCCGCGGCGGAGAATAAGGCCTCCTTCTTCTCCGTGTCCAGATAGGGATTATGCCGGACCTCGGACAATGACAGGCCCGCCAGCATGCAAAGTGCGCGGTTCCGTAATTGCGGCACCGTCATCTCCAGACTGATGAACAGAACGCCGGTGTCGGCCAGCGCCGCATTCAGGGCCATGTGGAGAGCCAGCGAGGTCTTGCCCATCGAAGGACGCGCCCCGATCACCACCAGGTCTCCCGGATAGAAGCCGCGGATCTGGTCGTCGATTGCCAGAAAGCCGGAGTTCACACGGCGCGGCGATTCGACGTGCAACGCTTGGGCGTGCTGAACCAAGCCGTCGCCCAAACCGACCGGACTCTGGTCGGCTTTCGGCGTGTCCAGTTGCAGGACCCGCTCCGTGATCTGTTTGATCTTCTCGCTGGACGGCCCCGGCTCGCGGGCCATCTTCTCGATGTCCGCGCTGAGCACCAGGAGCGTGCGGTCCTTGCTGCGTTCGAGCACAAGGTCCGCATAGTAAGTGATATCGGGGATCGAGGGGGCCAACTGGGCGATGTGCTGCAAATAGGCCCAACTGACCTCGGCGTCGTCGGCATCGGTATCTTTCTCTGAATACTGGCCCATGCGCCCAAGCTGTTCACGAAGGGCGGGGGCGTCGATCTGGCTCTGGTCCGCCATCGAAGGTCTCGTGCCCAGGGCCACCAGGGCGCTGTAGAGGGTCCGGTGGGCAGGGTAGTAGAAGGCCTCTTCGGTGACCCGCCCCATAATGCTGCCAATCTGGCGCGGTTCGGACATCAGCGCGCTGAGCAGATTGCCTTCCGCCTCCTCGTCCGCCCGCAGTTCCTTAACGCCGCGTCTTATTTTTCTTGCCATAAGCGGTTTTCCTCAGGTGGTACTTCCCCTTGGCGCCATCCAATGGAGAAGCGTAAACTCATTCGTTCGACCCACCGGGCGGTCCTGCGACGAGGCTTTTGGCGTCCGCCAAGTCCCTCCTGGCAGATTGTTTCGCCATCCGGCCAGCATCGTCCAGAGCATCCCCATGGGCTCTATTCTTCCGCACCACTCCTTTCGCCTTCCCACCTTCCCTCCGGAGAATCACCGCAGTATTATAGATGCTGTGGTAGGTGCCATTCAACTGGAAGTCCCACCTGAGCACGGCGAAGGTGCCGTACTCTGCCAAGACACATCGTCCGCCTTCGCCGGCACTTCGGGTGGACTTCGGTAGGCCAAGCGAAACTGGCGGGCGCGGCCCGGTAGCCTGCAATCGCTTCCTTCCGTTGCTCCGGCGTTGGCAATTCGTTACCAGGTCCTGCGTCTGCGCAGCCAGCCGCCGGCAACCCCCAAGCCGACACTGCCGAGCAGCACCGCACCGGGAAGCGGGACCACGGCCGAAGAAGACTCGCCGAAAACGCCAAAATCATCTGCAGAGATCCCCGCTCGCGCGGTGCCGCTGCCCGAGATGGAGAAATCGATCAACGTGCTGCCACCCGCGCTGACAAAGTCCGCATCAAGCAGGAGGAAGTCTGCCGGACTATGGCCGATCGGGAAGTTGCCGGGAGGCGAGGAATTGAACGAAAGGAGATTGCCATCGACCCTGATTCCCAGGAGGCCGTGCTCCAGAGCGTAGGAGGTTCCCACCGATCGGGCGGAATCGTTCCCCATGTAGAAGCCGGCCGTGTACGGGCCGGCAGGCAAGTTGAGGGTTTGACTGAATACCACGTACTCATCCTCGGTCCCGGCCGTGACAGCATACGCGCCGTAAGTACCGGTGCGCACATTCTGATAGGCAGGAAGAAACGGAGCCTGCGCCCCAGGGATCGATGCGCCGTCTGTCAATACACCGTACCCTCCGTTGGAGCCGCTGACCGTCCAGCCCATCAGGTCTCCGGTCTCGAAACTCGGATTGCTGAGGTAATTGACAAGATCCCCAAAAGCCCGGTTCGCGCTGCCCCCGACCACCAGGAGCACGACCCAGATGATGCCACCAAGTGCTCTCATTTCTGCTCCTCCAAGTGCCGCAACGGCCTCAGACCCGTTTCTTCTCCAGACCCTGTACACATCATGCCAGCCGCATGATATCGCGATTCTAGGCGAGGATCCCCCGCGAGTCAACAGGAATAAGAGCGCCGGGGACTACGTCTGAATGGCGACGGCCCGTAGGCGGGTCTCCCCTCCGCCAAGGGCGGGCTGGTGCCCGCCCCGACCCTCCGGAACTCAGGAGAGCTTGCGGGCCTGCTCCGGGCGGGCTTCAGGTGCGGTGGACTTGATTCCGACAATTGGAGTCTGGGGCGGCAGGGTTACGGCCCGGTCGAGCAGCAAATTGACAAATGAGCCAAGCTCAGACCGGAGCATCTGCCACAGCGCCGCCGCCTGCTCTTCGGTCAGCGCCAGGGCCGCCGCCGACGACGCCCAGGCGCCGATGACGGTATAGACCCAATCACGGCTGCGCTCGCGCCGCGCTGCGTCCGCTACGTACGCGAGTCTGGCGCGGAGTAGCGCGGCTTGATCATCGCGAAGAGACAGGTCCCGCGCTGCCCTCGGGCCCAACTCCATCAGGGCCAGGCTGATCTGCTCGGCCTCGACCGCCGCGATGGGCTCGTTGACCACGTCCCCTGATAGCTCCCCGCCGAGGACCAGCCGGTACTTCGCCAATTCCACCCAGGGGTCCGGCGTGTCCAACTCGGTCTTGAGCGTCTGGGCCCAGGCCCGGAAGGTCCCTTCCTGCTCCTCCCAGTTCTTCGGATACGAGTGGTCCATCGTGCGGAATCTCCCCGGGCAGGCAACGCACCACGCGTTGACCTCGTACGACGAGAACTGGAAATAGTACTGCTCCCCGCCCCGGTAGTTCAGCCGCGACACTAGGAGCTTCTCCACGATCTCCACGTTCGACCACGAGAACTCCGCCGGCTCCAGTCCCACCTCCCGCAGGATGTCGTACACTCTCTTCTTCTGCGAATGCAGCAGGGTGTATTTCTTCTCGAACATCCTCGTCGCCCTTTCCTGCAGTGTCCCCGGACTGTCAATTCACCAGAAACGCGCGGTGCGGCTCCTTCGACCAGTTCCGCCCGTCGTAGGGAACACGCACATATGCCCCACGGTCGAGTTCCAGGGCCCCGACGATCAGCTGGGTGCCCATCTGGTCCACGTTGCCGGCCACCTTCACGGCGTTGTAGCCCATGTAAACGGTTCCCGAGATGAAGCAGTTGGCGCTGCCGGTGAATACCGCCTGCTTGTCATCGTTCCGATCCTGCCAGAGGCTGACCCCCAGCTCGCCGTCGACGACCCGGGTGCCCAGCCAATCGCCGCGCGGACTGATCTGGAGATAGCCCCCGCCGTGCATCGTCACCTCGCCCGTACCAGTAATGTAGACCAGCACGCCCCGATCGGAGTCTTCGTGCAGGACGATCGCCTCGCCCGCACCCGCATCGACGGG
>JAMCWO010000066.1 GCA_023481165.1 Planctomycetota bacterium
CATGTAGCCACGCCCTCGGTATCGGCGCGGGCGCTGAGGCCCGCCGACCGCTGGGCTTGGCCGTCGTCGGAGGCCTGTTCTTCTCCCAATTTGTGACCCTCTATATCACACCGGTCATCTACATCTACCTCGATCGCATTCAGAACCGCCTGGCCCGGCGCTCAAGGTCGTAGGGGCAAGTAATCATTCGCCCCTACTCATCATGCTCTCATCTTGAGTCCGTTAGTAGAATCATCATTCGCCCCTGCCAGGACGAACAACCGCAAGAGAAGCGATGGTATATCGTATTCGTGCAGGTACAATGCACATCGCCTCGTAGGGGCGAATGATGATTCGCCCGTAACCTGGACAGGGTTCGGGTCCCGGCCGCCGTCAACCAGAAGATACCCCCTGCGGCGGGGGGCCTACAGGCAGCAGGTATGCGTTTGTTGTTGGTAGAAGACTATCGGCCCTTGCGCGAGTCGCTGACCAAGGGTCTGCGGGAGACAGGCTTTGCCGTGGATTCCACCGGCGATGGTGCGGAGGGTCTGTGGTACGCCCGGAGCAACGACTATGACGTCATTATCCTCGATTTGATGTTGCCCGGCCTGGACGGCTTGAGCATCATCAAGAAGCTGCGCGCCGAAGGCCGACAGAGCCACGTGCTGATCCTGACGGCCAAGGACACCGTGGACGATCGTATCACCGGTCTGGATTTGGGTGCGGACGACTACATGGTCAAGCCGTTCGCGTTCCAGGAGCTTCTGGCCCGCGTCCGTGCTCTGCTACGCCGCAGCTACAGGACGAAGAACCCGCTCCTCGAAGTCGGGGACCTGCGGATCGATCTGGCCGTCCAAAGGGTCTGGCGGGACGGCGCAGAGATTGGACTGACCCCGCGGGAGTACGCCCTGCTGGAGTATCTGGCGGTGCGGGCCGGGCAGGTCGTCTCCCGCACCGATATCTGGGAGCACGTCTACGAGTTCAACTCGTCCGCTTCCAGCAACGTCGTCGATGTCTATATCGGCTACCTGCGGAAGAAGATCGACCGACCGGACCGGTCTCCTCTGATCAATACCATTCGGGGGCGTGGCTACATGCTGGGGGCCGAACCGTGCTGACGTCCTTGCGCATGCGTCTGCTGGCAGGAACCGTGGGCGGAATGCTGCTGCTGCTGGCGGCACTGAGTCTCATCGTCTATGGCACGATCCGCCGGGCGTTGTTCGCCCAGTTCGACGCCGGCCTGGAATCGACCGCGCAGCTGATCGCGGCCGTCATCGGACAGGACGTGGATGAGGTGGAACTCGGGCTGGAGGTCCAACAGATGCCTGAATTCCGCGACATTACCCACGAGGCTTATTTTCAGCTTTGGGGGCCGGACGAGGTCGTTTGGGCAAAATCCCCGACCTTGCGCACCGAGGATCTGTGGCGGATCGGCGACAACGCCGCCTCCCCTGTGTTTACGGATTGGCACGACCGCGGCGGCCGGCCGCTGCGCGCCATCGGGCTGCGGTTCGTAGCCCGGCCCGCCGACAAGGATGGAAAGCCTCCCCCGAAAATGAGCCCCACGACGATGCGTCTGACAGTCGCCCGGGATGCGACCGAGTTGCATAGCCAACTTCGCTTCCTGCAGTGGCTGCTCTTGATGGCATCGGCCGGCGTCACCGCCCTATCACTTTTCATCGCGGCGGTCGTGGTCCGGCACGGCCTGGCCCCCTTGACTGCGATCGCCGCACAGATTGAGGCCATTCGAGCCGATGACCTCACGGCGCGCATCGAGGCCCGGCACACGCCGAGCGAGATCGCTCCCATCAAGGATCGCCTTAACGATCTGCTGCAGCGGCTCCAGGCGTCCTTCCAGCGTGAGCAACGGTTTACCGCCGATGTCGCCCACGAGTTGCGGACCCCCCTGGCGGGGCTCCGCTCGACCATGGAAGTGACTCTGCTGCGTTCGCGCGAGAGTCGGGAGTATCAGACCGTGCTTTCGGATTGCCTCGGAATCGTCCAGAACATGCAGACGATGGTCAACAACCTGCTGATGTTGGCCCGTCTGGAGGCTCACCAGATCACCCTTCGCCGGGATCGAATTCTGCTCGCGGACCTCGTGGACACCTGCTGGCGTCCGTTCGCCGAACCAGCCCGGCAGCGGCAAATCACGTTCGAGTCCACGCTGAGCGACGATTTGACGTGCCTCTGCGATCTGGACAATCTGTCCATGGTCGTATCGAATCTCCTGGCCAATGCCTCCGAGTACACCGATAACGGCGGCCGCATCCGGGTGGTCGCTCAGGCCACCGCTGGGCACGCGGAATTGACTATCGCCAACACCGGCTGCTCCCTGACCCAGGAGCAGATCGCCCAGGTCTTCGACTGCTTCTGGCGCGGGGATTCGTCGCGCCGGGACGGCGGCCTCCACTGCGGTCTGGGTCTGGCCCTGGTGCAAAGGCTCATGACGGCCCTGGGCGGCTCGGCCACGGCCGAGTTGCAGGCCGGCGGCATATTCGCTGTGCGCCTCGATCTTGGTCCTTGCGCGACAGAGCGTCGTTGACCGCCCGCGGATCCATCCGTTGTCCCGAATCTCGCTGTCGTTGCCCGATTCTCACGATTGTCTCATCTTCCGGGCGTACCATGGACGATGATGGTGCGCCGTGCGCTGCACATTGGGGAATGATGGATCGAATCGGGCCATGATGACGACCTGTCGGCAACGGAATATCGGCTCTGAGAGCAGCCCCGGCTGCGCGCCGGAAGGACATCGGTCTGCCATGGACAGTCCAGAAACCACACGCGTGAAGCGCTGGCCGTGGCGGCGGGTCTGCGTAGGGACAGGCCTGATCCTTTCCGGAGCCGTGGCAACGTTCCTGATCTACCTGCTCCTGGATGAGCCGGTGCGGCAATGGCTCCTGGCTCATCCCAATACCTGGCATGAACACAACTGGGTGAACGCCTTCCGGCAGTTGGGCAAGGCCTACGTCCCCATCTGGCTCGTTCTGTTGTGGAGTTGTCTCACCAACCGCTGGCGGACTACCGCGGTTACGCTGCTGGCCCTTCTACTCGTGGCTCTGAGCGTCTGCCCGCTCAAGGTCCTGGCGTCCCGCCCACGCCCTAACGACCCGGCCCGGTTCACCGACCACGCGGCCGCTCTCGACACGCACCACCCCTGGGAGCGAAGAGTCTCCTTTCCTTCCGGAGATACGGCCGGCGCTTTTGCCGTGGCCGTGGTTCTGGCCCTCTCGGTTCGCCGATCCTGGGCCGTGCTGTTCCTGGTGGCCGCCGGCGCGATCGGCCTGCTCCGCGTCACTGCGCTGGCCCATTACCCATCCGATGTTTTTGCCGGGATGATGATTGGCGTTCTGGCGGGCTGGTGGTCCATCCACTCGGCCGCGCGCTGGTCCTCAGAGAATACCTCCGAGATAAGCGGGCGCGGGCGCATCCTGCTGGGCTTGCTGCTGGTGGTCCTCGTGCCGTTGCTCAGTCCCTTCGTCGGTATGAAAGCCCTGGTGATCTTCCTGCGGTTCTATGGGGCTGCGGCCGCGGCGCTCCTGTTGCTCGGGGCGTACGCCGTAAAGACGAATCCCCACCTATTCTCATAATTGTCTCATCGTCCCCGCCTATGATACACGCCGTGGAGATCGCGAAAGGCGGCAAGACTTCCCTGACGCGCAGCGGCGCTGCGGGGGAGGTCGTCGTGACTTCCGACGGCACCTGCGTGGTGGAGCCAGCCGATCTTGACACTAAGAAGTAGCAACAGTAGAAATGCGTCCATGCAAGTGATAAGTAGTGGGAAGTCTGTCGTTGTTGCCGTGGCCGGACTGTGCTTTCTGGCCGGGTGCGCCCGGTTTGAGGCCAAGCCCTTAGCGCCCGACCAGACGGCGGCCCAGTTCGAGGCCCGCGCACTGGATGATCCGGGATTACGGAAGTTCATCGAGCAAAACCGCAGGCCGGAGGCCGCAGGCGGTAGGCCGCAGACGCCTCCAGCCTCACAAGTATGGGACTTCGACACACTCACTCTCGTAGCACTCTACTACCACCCCAGCCTCGATGTGGCACGGGCCCAGTGGGCGGTCGCGCAGGCGGGCATCCGGACCGCCGGCCAGCGTCCCAATCCTTCCGTCAATCTGGCGCCTCAATACACCACGAATAGTCCGAGCGGTGAGTCGCCCTGGGTCGCGGCGCTGACTTTCGACGGGATCATCGAGACGGCGGGCAAGCGCGGCTACCGCATCGAACAGGCGAAACAATTGTCCGAGTCCGCCCGCCTGAAACTCGCCGCACAGGCCTGGCAGGTGCGCAGCGGCTTGCGGACCAGTCTGTTGAACTTCGCAGCCGCCCGACAGCGAGTTATTCTGCTCCAGAACGAGCGGAATGCCCAGCAGCAACTCCTGGAGCTGATGGAAGGCCGCCTCAAAGCCGGCGAAATCGCCGCGACCGACTTGACCCCCCAGCGTGTAGCCTTCATCCGGACGCAGGCAGACCTTGCCGATGCCCGGCGTCAGGTCACAGACAGCCGGGCCGCCGTAGCCCAGGCGCTTGGGGTGCCGCTGCAAGCCCTCGAAGGACATGAGTTGAAGTTCGACCTATCGATGACAGACGCAGGTCCGACGGCTAATCCGCAATCCGCCATCATATCATCCCCGGCCCCGACCGGGGACCGCAATCCGCAATCGGCGGAGGCCCGTCGCCAGGCCTTGCACAGCCGGGCCGATATCCTGGCCGCTTTGGCTGACTACGCCGCCAGCCAGTCGGCCCTCCAGCTTGAAATCGCCAGACAATATCCGGATATTCGTCTGGGCCCAGGGTACGAGTACGACCAGGGTCTGCACAAATGGGGCTTGGCTGTGGGGACGGATTTCCTGCCCGTCTTCAACCGTAATCAGGGGCCGATCGCGGAGGCACAGGCCAAGCGCGCCGAGGCCGCCGCACGCTTCCTCGCGCTTCAGGCGCAGGGGATCAGTGAGATCGACCGGGCATTGGCCGCCCGCGCTGCCTCCCAGGAGCAGTTGCGGCAGATCGACGCGTGTGCTCTTCCGATCTCGTGGTCAAAGCCCAACAGGCGCTGGGTCAACTCGAGGATGCCATGCAACAGCCCCTCAATGCTCTGCCGTCCGTCGAGCAGAACCCGCGGGCGAAGGAGGGCGAAATGGAATAATGGAATGTTGGAATAGTGGAACAGGGCGAGCAAGGCTCACCGCACGGCTTCCCAGTATTCCAACATTCCAATGTTCCAATATTCCAATGGTTGCGCCAAGGAGAACCGACCGTGAGTAGAATCATTTTGGGGATTGTGATCGGGCTGGCGCTCGGAGCGGTGGGCACGATCGTCCTCGTGAAATACCCCGAGGTTGCCCACCTCGTGAAATCCTCGGAAACGGATAAGGAGCAAGAGCCCGAGGCCCAAGCGGAGGAATCGTTCGTCCAACGCGAATCCAACGGGCAGACGGTCGTCACACTCGATCCGAATGAACAGCGGCTGATCGGGCTGAAGGTCGCGCCGTTGCAGGCCGCCCAGGCTCCGACGGAAGTCAGGGGCTTCGGCCGCGTCCTCGATCCCGCGCCTCTGGCGGCGCTGGTCACCGAGGGCGCCACGGCCCAGGCAGCACTCCGGGCTTCCACCAAGGAGTACGAGAGAGTCAAAACCCTCTTCGAGCAGAACCAAAACGCCTCGGCCAAGGCGCTCGAGACGGCGGAAGCCGTCATGAACAAGGACCGTGTTGCCGTGGAATCCGTGCAATTGCGGCTGCTGGCCGGCTGGGGCAAGGAGATCGCCTCGCGGACGGACTTGCAGACGTTTGTCGCTTCGCTGGCAGCACGCCAGGTAGTGTTGATCCGCGTGGATTTGCCGCTCGGCGACCGGCCAAAAGCTCCGCCTGCCGGCGGACGCGTCGCTCCGGTGGGTGCGCCGGAAAGCGAGATCGAGGCGCAGATCCTCGGTCCTGCTCCTGCGACCGACCCGCAGACCCAGACCGAAGGGTATCTGCTTCTCGCCAAGACCAACGCGCTCGCCCCGGGCGCCGCTTTGATCGCGTATCTGGCGATTCCAGGCCCAACACGGTCCGGCGTGATTGTCCCGCGCGAGGCCGTCCTGCGCCACGAGGGCGGAACCTTCGTCT